>JAIEMG010000008.1 GCA_019752375.1 Gemmataceae bacterium
CGCCGGCCTCGGCTGGCAGTTCCGGGTCTGGGCCCACCGGCCGCAACGGATCGGCGAAGCGGCCCTGCTTGCCTGGATCAACGGCGGGATTTCGCTCAAGCCCATGCGCCGCGGATGGGCCCTCTGGGCCGGGGTCCTTGTCGTACCACTCCTGGCGGTCTACGCGACGGGCATGGTCTTCGGCATGGTGGACACCGGCGGCTATTTCAGCGAGCGCGACCCCGCCATGCAGCTGACGCTGGAAGCCGTGGCCCTGACGCTTCTGACCTTGCAGTTTATCGCTTACCTGTTGGGTCTGAATGCGTGGTACGCCAACTACCGGCCGGGGGAGTCCGGTCCGCTGCCGTCCGTCCTCGCGCTGCCGCCCAACGCCGAGCAGCCGCGTCGAGCCGCACCGACGCCGACGGCCGGACGGCAGTGATGGCGCGTCTGCGCTCGCCCCAAGGAAGAACCCGGGCGACGTCGCCCCTACCCGTTCACCCCGGACTTGTCGACAGGCGAACCGACCGGTATGCCCGGCGTTATTCACCGACTTGACACGTTCCCACCTCCAGATCCCGAATCGCCGCTGGGCATGCGGTTTCGCCCGCAAGCAGGAAACCGGCGGTGGACGATACGCTACCTAGCCGTCCCGCGCGGCACTTACACCCCTATGTTGATCGCCGGAACCTGGAGTTCCGGCAGCCCCAGCGGGATGGACCCTGCCCCAATGGTTCATGGAGGAAGCATGCTCTGTCGCTTCGTCCGGCGTCATCCCCTATTGATGACGCTGTCCAGCGCAGCCTTGGTTGCGCTGACCACCGCCGCTCCCGCCCAGCAAGTCGCCGGCGGCAAACCGCAGAAGTGGTGCCCGCCGCCTGCGCCGCCCTGTGTCATGCCGGCGCCGATGATTCCCGACGTCAAACCGGTCGAACCCAAGAAGGAAATCGACCCGAAGAAGGACCCCGAGGTCGCGCCGCCGGTCACGCCGCCCATGACCTCTGCCCTGCCGACCGCACCCGAGGCCGGCCAGGCGTTCGGTGGCGAGGGCTTTTCCGTTGCTACCAGCAATGTCGGCTACATCGACAATGCGGTGCCGATGACGCAGTTCCGCATCCGCGGCGACGCGGCCTACGGCAACAATCGGCCCGACCGCGCCGAGTTCTTCTATCCCAAGTGCGGCTGCTTCGCCATCGCGGGACTCGACCCGCGGGCCCCTGGCCCACCGCTGCCCGAACGCAAGGTGGACTACCAGGAAATTACCGCCTACCTCGAGCTCGCCTTGCCCGGCCAGCGTTTTTCGGGCTTCGCGGAAGTCCCGTTCCGGCTCATCAATCCCCAGGATAACGCCAATACTGCGGGCCTGAGCGACGTCATCGTTGGCTTCAAGTACGCGATCGTCGCCGACAAGGAGCGTTTCGTGACGTTCCAGCTTAAGACGTACATCCCCAGCGGCGATCCGGACCGCGGCCTGGGAACGGATCACGTCTCTGTCGAGCCGGGCATCCTGTTCTATCAGCAGATCGGCAAGCGCTTGCGAATTGAGGCCGAACTGCGTGACTGGATCCCGATCGGCGGCACCAACTTCGCCGGCAACGTCCTTCGCTACGGCGTGGGTGCCAGCTACGAAGTCTACGAAACGGAAAAGGTGCAGTTCTGGCCGGTGGTCGAGTTCGTCGGCTGGTCGGTGCTCAATGGCCAGGAATTCGATGGCAACACCGGCGCGGTCTTTGATGCGGGTGGCGACCAGATCACCAACGTCAAGGTCGGCCTGCGTACTTTCCTCGGTAAGCATGCCAGCATCTACGCCGGTTACGGCCGAGCCGTCACTGGTGCAGTGTGGTACAAGGACATGGCTCGTCTGGAACTGCGTTTGACGTACTAGACGCAATCGGTCGAATGCTTAGAGCCGCGGCGTACAGTTTCATGGGACTGCACTCCGCGGCTCTAAGCCCTTATTTGGCCCGAATTCTACTGAGCCGGGTAGACATACCCTACAACGCCCACATATCGGAATCCCGGTGCACCTTCCCCATTGGCGTCGGTCGTGTAGAGGTGCTGATCTACTCCAGGGCTATACCATTCGTACAGCGGCACTGTACTTCGCGCCTGTCGCGTGCCAACGTAACCGACAATCCCTTCCGCCTTGAGGCCGCCGATCTGTCGACCCGCGCTGTAAATGTGACCGTGTCCATCAAAGTGGCGGTACAGCGGCACAAAACCGGGTCGCCGGGCCGGCTCCACGAAGAAGGGCGTCCCTTCATCCTGGAAGCCATTGCCCAGGGCGAAAAGCACCTCGTTTCCACTGTTCGTGTAGAGGTGATCGCCGGACTGAGGATGATAGAGCCGATGGACCGGTACGAGCTCGTACTGCTGAGCTTGGAGCGGAAGCGCGGTCGAGAGAGCGCCCAGCATAGTCGCGACGCAAAGTAAGGAACGCATGTTGACCTCCTCCCGTTGCTGTTTCATCAACTGAAACGTGCAAACGGTGCGCCCTTGCGCTCGGAATCATCGAGCCATGTCAATTCTTTCGTGCCATTGGATCTTGCCGACAACCGCTCCAGCCGGCAGAGCCTTCGCGGCAGGTGCGGAAAGCAGCGAAAGGCTACGTCCCGCCCTGCGCGGCACTGAGCCCGAGCAGAGTCATGGCGATGCGGCGCGGGGTCTCGCGGAACTGGCAGCCGATGCGCCAGCCGGTGCCCGTGGAGATGCAATAGCGGACTTCTAGCTGAGCGGCCGGGCCGTCGTTGGGAGCGCCTTCTCCGCGGGCGAGCAGAACGCTGCCCTTGGCGACCTGCCGACTAATGAGGATCCCCAAACCGCCGTCGGAATAGTCGATGAGCCGGCCGGAGAAAATATCGGCTTCATCGGTGTTTGGTGCGAGCGTGACCGGCTTGCCACACGCCTGGAGTCGCGGAGCGGCGCGCTTCTCGGCGCCGCCGGGGACCTCGGAACGATCCCGGATCGCCACGGCCACGCCCTTCGCACCTTCCGCCTCGGCGAGTCGAGCGCACGCCTCGCGTTCGCGCAAGGTTGCTCGCCGGATGGCCTCGGCGACACGGTCCTTGAACTCTCCCACCAGGCCGCCCAGCCAGGCCAATTCCTCGTCGGACATGCATTCGTCAAGCTTTTCCACGGGAGAGGACCTCTGACTGCTCATCCTGAAACTGCAATCCATCCTATCGGTCGCTATCGTTCGTGGGAATGCGCTCCTGAATGGAGGTGCCAAACCTGTTTCAGCCCGACCGAGGAAGATCGCCAATGATCCAGTCGTTCCTCTACTCGAAACACTCGTTTGGGCAACACTCGGTCGGTAGCCCGACGCGCCAGCGAGGGATAATTTGGCCCTCGCTGGCGCGTCGGGCTAACGACCGCGCTCAAGCGTGCATAAACAGCTTTGCCCCCCCCAATGGATGGTTCGTCGTTTCGTCTGCGAAGGGCGCAGGAGCGGTCAAGGCGTTGAATGGCTGGTCGATGGGTGGCTCAGGGAATCAGTTCCGGGTCGATCCAGAGGCCATGGGCGCCGCCGGCCTTTCCGGACACCGACACTTCCAGCTTGAGGGTCCGGATGCCCTTCATGTCCACTTCGCAGAGATGGCTGTCGTCACTGGTGGAGACTGGCTCGGACTTCCACAGTTGCTTGCCGTTGCCCCAGACACGAAACGTCATCGGTGACATGCTGCCCTTGGAGGAATCGTTGATGGTCACTTCGCCGCGGAATTTGCGATACGTTCCGTCCAATGCATAGGTGACACTGGCCGGACCATCAAAGCCCGGATGAAGGAGGATCCCGTGTCGGGCCGGCTTGCCCGCCGCACCGAGTGCATTCAGGTTTGGCTGTTTCTTCCCGTCCTTGAAAGGCGGCAACGGCCAGTTGGCCGATTCAACGGGCGTGAACCGGCTCAAGTACACGGTCGCGGCGGCCTCTGTCGTACCCGTATCCGGTTGCGTCGCCTGGGCGCGTACGCCGGTCGAGGGTTTGGCACGCGGAGGCAGGCTCAGCAGTCCCAGGCATGCGCCCGTGGTCAAGGCGAGCAGCAGGCCTGCCCCCACCAGCACCTTGTTCCGCCGTAGCGACGCCATCCGCAACGCAACTCGTTCCAGCGGCAGCCCGGCTGCCATCACCTTGGCGCCGGATTCGACCTCGATTTGCTTTAATCGCTCCAGGACCTGCTCCGCCGACACCGGCCGGTCGCCTGGCTTCTTGGCCAGCATCTGCACAATCAGGTCCGACAGCGCCCGCGGGATCGCGGGGTTGACGAGGTGAGGCGGCGTTGGAGTGTCCACCGCCAGGGCCGTCAAGACTGCCATCGTGTTGGCGGCCTGGAACGGCTCCTTTCCGGTGCAGAGGCAGTAGAACACCGCACCCAGGCTGAACAGGTCACTGCGGGCATCCAGGTCGAGGCCGCGCGCTTGCTCCGGCGACATGAACGACGGCGTTCCCATGATCGTGCCGGTCCGCGTCAGCCGTACGTCCTCATTGGCGAGTCGAGCCAGGCCGAAATCGAGGATCTTGACATTGCCGTGCGGCGCTTCCAGCCAGATATTGTCGGGCTTGATGTCGCGATGGATCAGGCCGTGCCCGTGGACCACGATCAGGCCACCGGTGATCTCTCGGGAAAGGCGAATGGCTTCGGGAATGTCGCAGGCCCCGCGCCGGTCAAGCCGGTCTCCCAGCGATTCGCCTTCCAGCAGTTCCATGGCCAGCCACACGACGCCGTTTTCATGTCCGGCCTGATAGACGGTCACCAGGTGCGGATGCTTGATCCCCGCCAGCGTGCGGGCCTCGCGCAGGAAGCGCTGGCCGCCGTCGGGATCGTCGTACACGTCCGGCTTCATGACCTTGAGCGCCACCGGACGGTCCAGAGAGCTGTCTTCGGCGTGAAAAACATACGCCATGCCGCCCTTGCCGAGCAGCCGGAACACGCGATAAATGCCCAGGCGCCCAAGTTCCCCGGGGGCCGTCGGCGGCAGCAGAAACGGGTACGAATCCACGGGCGCAGGAGCCTCGACGGGAGTCGCCATCGGAATTGCCACGGGCAGCGACTGACTGTCTTTCGGGGGAGTAGCGCCCGGCGGCAGCCGGATCGCCGCGAGGACAGGATCGAATTGCGTGTCCAGGCGCTGGGCCAGCGTCTCGCAACGAGGGCAGGCTTCCAGATGGTCGGCGACCTGGCCAAGGACTGGTTCGGGGAGATCGCCCAGCTGGAAGTCCCGCAACTGCTGCTCGGACGGACAGGTGGTGGCAGTCATGGCGCGGTCCTTACGCACGGCAAGGGACGTGGTTCCTCGCCGGAAATTCATGGGCGAAATTCACCAATTGATCGTATCCTACAATAACGGTGGAATGTGACAGCATTCCCCTTTCGAGGCAAAGAGGGCCGCGCCACGTGCAGGACAGTTCCACCTCGCTGAGCTTGCTGGAACGGGTGCGCGACCGGAACCAGGCCGCCTGGAGCCGGTTGGTCTATCTCTATTCCCCGTTGATTCACCACTGGTGCCACAGCTGGGGCGTCCCCCCCGCCGATGCGGACGACCTGCGCCAGGAGGTCTTTCAATCCGTTGCCACTGCTCTGGACAAGTTCCACCGCGACCGGCCGGGCGACACGTTCCGGGGCTGGCTGCGCGTCATCACGCGTCGCAAATTCCTGGACCACTGTCGGCGCCGACAGGGCCAGCCCGCGGGCAAGGGCGGAACCGATGCCCACGTCCATCTGATGCAAGTCCCCGAGGCAGCGATTCCGGAAGGAGACGATCCGCCGGAACAGGTGCAGTCGCTCCACCATCGCGCCCTGGAGCTGGTGCGCAGCGAATTCGAGGAGCGAACCTGGCAAGCGTTCTGGCGCAGTGCGGTCGAGGGCCAGGCGCCGGTGGACGTGGCCCGCGACATGAGCATGAGCCCCGCGGCGGTGCGCAAGGCAAAATCGCGCGTGCTGCGCCGGCTGAAAGAAGAACTCGGCGAAGTGCTGGGATAACGTGTTGCCAGCGACTTTCCGATCGACTAACCTGCCTTTTATACTGGACGCGGGCCAAATCGGTACCTGGCAAGGTGGGCCAGACACTCTTGTCTGGCCAGCCAGACAAGAGTGTCTGGCCCACCGGTCACAGCCATTCTCTCCCGCGTGAAGTATACCACGTTTTCAACACACGGACCGCCCGCGCGGTTCGGTGGTTTCCTACCTGAAGGACGCATCATGAGTGACTCTCCCGGAATTTCGCGCCGACGCTTCCTCGTGCAAGGCTCGGCACTCGCAGCGGGATTGGCGGTCGCGCCCGCCATCGCCGCGAATACCGACAAGAAGCTGGTCATCGGCGTCATGGGCCTGGGACGTGGCCTCGATCACGTCAAGGCGTGCGTCGGGCTGCCGGACGTCGAGATCGCCTACGTCTGCGACGTCGACGACAAGCGCGTGCAGCGGGCGCTCAACGTCATCAAGGAAGCGCAGCCCAAGCAGGCGAAGCCGACGGAAGGCATCAAGGACTTCCGCAAGGTCCTCGACGACAAGAACGTGGATGCGCTAACGATCGCGGCGCCAAACCACTGGCACACGCCCGCCGCCATCCTCGCCTGCCAGGCCGGCAAGCACGTGTACGTCGAGAAGCCGGGGAGCCACAACGCTCGCGAAGGCGAGCTGATCGTTGCCGCGGCCCGCAAGCACAACCGCGTCGTCCAGATGGGCAACCAGCGCCGCAGCTGGCCGGCGGTCATCGAAGCCATCGAGAAGCTTCGTGGCGGCGCCATCGGCACCGTGCGCTCGGCACGTACCTGGTACAACAACAAACGTGGCACCATCGGCAAGGGCAAGCCCGCCGCAGTGCCTGCCGAGCTCGATTACGCCCTCTGGCAAGGCCCAGCACCAAAGCAGGAATACAAGGACAATGTCGTTCACTACCACTGGCACTGGCGCTGGCACTGGGGCGGCGGCGAGCTGGCCAACAACGGCATCCACGCGCTGGACCTGGCCCGCTGGGGCCTGGGCGTCGATTGCCCCAGCCGCGTCGTCTGCGGCGGCGGCCGCTACCACTTCCAGGACGACCAGGAGACGCCCGACACCACGCTGGCTACCTTCGACTTCGGCGACAAGTTCGCCATCTGGGACGGCAGCAGCTGCCATGCACGTTCGGGCGAGAACCTGAATTTCGTCGTGTTCTACGGGGACAACGGCTCTCTGGCGCTCGGTGGCGGCGGTTCCTACAAGATCCTCGATCCCAAGGGCAAGGAGATCGGCACCGGCAAGAGCGACGCCGGCGACCGCAGCCACTTCGTCAACTTCTTCGACTGCATCCGCAACAGCAAGCGGCCGAACTCGGACATCGAAGAAGGCCAGAAGAGCACACTTCTCTGCCACCTCGGCAACATCGCCTTCCGCACCGGCCGCACCATCAACGTCGATCCGAAGACGCGCACGATCGTCAACGACAAGGACGCGATCGCGCTTTGGGGCCGCGAGTATCAGAAGGAATGGGAACCGAAGGTGTGATGCGATGGGTTCTCGCCAGCGACGTTTGAGAGGAACCGCGAGAGGATTATAATGGAAAGAGTCGAAGGTGGCGAGATCGGGCCATGGAAGTCCGTTACTACCGCGACCCCGAGTCCGGTCTGCCTCACATTTCCGGACATGGCGTGAGTGAGGCTGAGGTTGAATGGATTTTGGCGCACGCCGCCGAGGATGGCCCGTGCGCCAATAGTTCGCGGCAAGCCCTCGGCCAAACCCCAGCCGGGCGCTATTTGCGCGTGATTTACGTGCCCGATGAAGAGGGGCCTGGTGTCTTCGTGGTCACGGCCTATTTGCTTGCTGGCAAACAGCTCCAAGCGTTTCGGCGACGGCAGAGGAGACGCAAGCGATGACCGAGCAACGGTTCCCGGCTGGTTGGGACGCACAGCGCGTCCAGCGACTCCTCACTGAACTCGATGCGCGGACAGATGAGGAGTGGGTTGCCGCGGACGAAGCGGCAGCCCTTGACGGCGGGGATCAGACGGTGGTGACAGTTCCCGCAGCCTTATTGCCTGACATTCGCAAGTTGCTCGCAGCCCATAAGACTGCGTGAGTCCGCTCAAGCCACTCGCCGCTGCGGGATCGCTAATCTATTGCATTACTCCGCCTCGGCATCTCCTCCAACTCTTCCACTGTCCGCGGCCAGTCATTCTTGAGTAGCCTGGACAGCGAACGATCCGCGAGCACCTTCCCGCCGGTCTGGCAGCGCGGGCAGTAGTTGGTTTCGTTCTCCGCATAGACGATGCGCTGCACCGGTGTCGCGCAGATCGGACACGGCTTGCCGAAGCGGCCGTGGACCGCCATGTCCTTGCGGAACGCCGTCACGCCTTCCGGGAACTGGTTGCCGGCTTCCTCCCGCAGCCGGTGCGCCCAGGTCAGCAACGTGCGACGAATGGCATCGTGAAGTCGGGCGACGTCTGCTTCGGTCAGCTTCTGCGTCAAGGCCAGGGGAGACAGGCTGGCGGCATGCAGGATCTCGTCGGAGTAAGCATTGCCAATGCCACTGAAGAGACGTGGATCGGTGAGCGTCCGTTTCAACGTGTGGTTCTCGCGCCGTAAGGCTGCGGTAAACGCTTTCAGGTCGGCATCGATCGCTTCCAGGCCGCCGGGGTTGTGCGCCGCCAGCGCCTTCTCGCCGCGCGCCACGTAAAGCGCCGCACGCTTCTTACTGCCCGCTTCGGTCAGGGTCAGGCTGCCGTTCGGAAAATCGAATGCGGCCAGGCCAATCTTGCCCGGAAGCTTGGCGCCGGGCTCCTTCCAGTGCAGGCGGCCGGCGATCATCAAATGGAGAATCAAGAACAGTTCGTCGTCCAGCGCGAAGACAATGCGCTTCCCGAGCCGGCGCAGCTCACGAACACCCTTGCCCTCGGCGGCATCAATCGGCGGATCGACGGAGCGTAGGAGAAATGGACTGCTGAGACGGATGCGACGGAGCGTTTGCCCCTGGACGCGTGGACGCAGGCAGTCGAGATAGACGACGATGTCCGGATACTCGGGCATGTGGATTGCCAGCCCTACTGCAAGACCTTGTCCACGGGCTGGCCGTTAATGGTGCGCAGGCTCATGATGGCGTTCAGGATGCCGCGGTCGCGCTCCGGCACGTAGTCGCAACTGAGGCTTTGAAGCGGCATGTCCTTCAAGACGGCCAGGTCAGTCACCTGGGTGTTGCGGCAATTAAAGTTGATCAGCGGCATCTTCCTGAGCACGACGATACTGCGCACCGGCGTGCCTTGAATGTTGAGGAACCCGAGGTCTTTGCCGGCCAGCGGCGTCAGGTTATCCACCGATGTGAACACGCAGCTCACATGTTTGAGCGGCATGTCCTTCGTCGCTGCCAGGCTGTCCACTTTCGTCCGGTCGAAGCGGAGCAATTCCAGCGACATGCTCGCCAGCGGCGACAGGTCCTTGACATTCGTGTCGCCGATGTCGAGATCGACGAGCTTGAGGCCTTCCAGGGGCCGCAGGTCCTCGACCGGACTCCTCGATACGAAAAGGCGCCGCAACGGCAGCTTCCGCAATGGCTTCAAGTCGGCGACCCGACTGTTGTCCACGAACAGCTCCTGGATGGCGGTTCCCTCGAGTTGCGAAAGATCTGAAACCATGCTCTGGGCCTTGGTGCCTCCGATGCGCAGCTTGGTCATATCTCGCAGGGCCTTTAGCGGACGGAGGTGTTCTACCTTCTCCGTGTTCATGACCACTTCGACGACGCGGCCCTCGCTATCGACCACGGGTGTCCAGGAGCCATCAAAATCGGAATTGAGCAGTTTCAGCCGATCGCGCACCGCCTGAACCAACTCCGCGCCGCGCAATGCAGTCGCCGCTTTGAGCCAAGCTTCATCCGATTGCACGACCAAGGGCTCGGGCACCGTCTGCTTGGAAGTCGTGGGCGCCACGCGAACCACGGCCGGCGTGCTTGGCGAGCGAGCCTGGTCGTTGAGCCATAGCGCGCCGGCTCCCAGTCCGAGCATGCCAAGCAAGACCAAGCCGACGAGAACCGGCTTCCAGGACCGGCGTCGCGGCAGGGATGCCCGTCGCAGCGACGGCGGCGTGTGCTTGGCGGAGGGGTCCATCGCTCGCAAGGCCGTCAGCACCGCGCGCGCCGATGCCGGACGCTGCGCCGGGTCTTTGGAAAGCAAACGCATCACCAGGTCCGACAGGTCCGCCGGCACTTCGCGATTCAGTCGCAGGATCGGTCGCGGCTCCTTGAGCGCCAGCGCTCGCAGGACCGCCATCGTCGTCTCCCCCTCAAAGGGCGAGAGGCCTGTCGCCACGTAGTAGAGCACGCAGCCGAAGCTGAACAGGTCGCACCGTGCATCGACGGGCTTGCCCTCGGCCTGTTCCGGCGCCATGTACGCCGGCGTGCCGAGGATGGTGTTCTCGCTGGTGAGACGCTGATCCTGCGAGGAGGCCAGGGCCAGGCCGAAGTCGAGGACTTTGAGGCGGTCGCTTTCCGACTCGAGCCAGATGTTGCCGGGCTTGATATCGCGGTGTACCAGACCATGTTCGTGAGCAACGACCAGGGCTTCGGCCAGCTCGCGCGCCAGGCGCAACAGCTGCGGTACGGTGGGCGGCCCGCCACGGCGCCGCCAGGCATCCAGGGTCTCTCCCTGGAGCAGTTCCATCGCCAGGTAGGGCACGTCACGGTCCTGGCCGACCTGGTACACGGTGACAATGTGATCGCTGCGCAGCGCGGCCATGGCCCTGGCTTCGCGCAGAAATCGCTGACGAGAGCCAAAGTCCTGGGCAAGGTGCGGCTTGAGCACCTTGAGTGCCACGGGCCGCTGCAACTGTGTATCCTCGGCCTGAAATACCAATCCCATGCCGCCCTGGCCGAGCACTTTGATGACGCGATAATGTGCCAGCCAGCCCAATTCGCCGGGATCGCTCGGCGGCGCGAGGAATGCAAACGATTTGGCCTCTCCGCCACGGGTGGGAGGGTCGAAGATGCTCTTGGAAATTCCGCCTCGGATCAGTGCCGAACGGGCATCGGAGCCACTCTGCACGTCGTTCAACGGCGCGCCAAGGCCGATGGGTTTGGTCCGCACCGTGGCGCCGCCATGCTCGTTGCCCGCGCGCGAATCGCGTACCGGAGCGGGTCGGCGCAAGGCATTGAGGACGGCATCGGTCTGGTGATCGAGCTGTTCGAGGTGGCCCGCGCATGCCGAGCAGTTTTCCAGGTGTTCGCGAAACGGCGCGAGCGCCTCTTCGGAGAGGCGGCCGAAATGGAAGTCCAGCCATTGCTCGGGCGTGGGACAGGAAGCCATGCGTACTTCCTTCGGGACGCGGGATGCGGAGCGCCGGGACAGGTAAGTCTTCTCGCCCCATGCTATGGCAAAGCGATTGCCGGCGAAATAGGAATCTCGCCGCCGCCCCGACACTTGCTCGAACGGCGGCCGACAGCGCAGCCGCAAGACTGGCGGCAGCAACGGCCGCACGGTTGGCACGAGAGCGACTTTCACGGAGTATACTCCTTCAAAGAGTCGACAGGACGTTGGAAGTCACGCCTGGCGCCGGGGCTACGAACAGGGAGCGGTAAGTTTTGTTGGCCTTTGCACGGCGCGCAGGCTCGGCGGCAGGGCGATGGGGAGTGCCAATTCGGCCATTCTCTGCTAAGGTAGACATCGTCCGGATGTAACACGTTCCGGGGCGAGTCGAGCGGGGAGTTGCTGAAGGGTTCACGATGTCGCCGGGCCATTCAACTTCGCTCTCCCTGCTGGATCGAGTGCGGGCCAACGATCCCACGGCATGGCAGCGGCTCGTCTACCTCTACACGCCGTTGGTGGTCTACTGGTGCCGAAACTGGGGTGTGGACGGCGTCGACGCCGAGGACATTGCCCAGGACGTCTTTCACGGGGTTTCGGCCGGCCTGGCCAAGTTTCGTCACGACCGCACCGGCGACACCTTCCGCGGCTGGCTCCGGGGCATCACCCGCAACAAGCTTCTCGACCATTTCCGCCGTCGCGACCATCAACCTCAAGCCCAGGGCGGCAGCGACGCTCAGCGCCGCCTTTCGCAGGTCGCCGAAACCGACCAGGCCGAGGACTCCGACGAGCAGCTGTCCGGCCTCTATCACCGCGCCCTGGAGTTGGTCCGCGGCGAGTTCGAGGTGCGCACCTGGCAAGCCTTCTGGCGCTGCGCCGTCGAAGGCCACGCTCCCGCCGACGTGGCCGCCGACCTGGGTGTCACCGCCGCCGCGGTCCGCATGGCCAAGTCGCGGGTGCTGCGCCGGCTGCGTGAGGAAGTCGGCGATGTGATCGATTGATCCGGCGAAGAAAATCCTGGCCAGCCGCGAATTGCTGCATTTATTCGCCGCCCTGACTCGCTCTTCTTCATGAAGCCAACGGAATCCGGCGACTGAAATGGTGCGTGCAAACGGGAGTTCCACATGCCCTGGCGGCAATCTACCGCGATTCTTGCCCTCGGGATGCTCTGCGTCGCTGGCTGGCAGCGGTGGAAAGAGCCGGGGGCGGTGACAGCGGCCGAAGGTACCAAGCCCGCTGCGCATGACTTCGTTCGCGACGGCCTTGGCTTCATTCAGAAGCATTGCCTCCAGTGTCACGGCGAGAAAGCGCAGAAGGCCGGCCTGAGCTTGCACGGCTATCGGGACGAAGCTTCCGTCATGAAGGGCCGCAAGGTCTGGGACACCGTTGTCAAGATGGTCCAGTCGGGTGAAATGCCACCCAGGGATCGGCCCAGGCCGAGTGCGGAGGAAATCGAAGGGTTTGCGAAAGCCGTGCAAGGCGTCTATGTGCGCAACAGCAAGCCCGATCCGGGCCACGTCACCATCCGCCGCCTCAATCGCAACGAATACAACAACACGATCCGCGACCTGCTCGGTCTGGATTTCAACCCTGCCGAGAACTTCCCGGCCGATGGCGTCGGCTACGGCTTTGACAACATTGGCGACGTCCTGTCGCTCTCGCCGATTTTGCTGGAAGGCTATCTGACCGCTGCCGAGAGCGTCGTGCGGCGCGTTCATGTCACTGCCCAGCGTGGGACGCAGATTTCCGCGCCCGGCTATCATCTCTTCCCCGCCACGGACGAGGCGCGCAAGGGAATGAAGGACTATTTTCGGCGCCTGGCGACCAAGGGCCAGTCCGCGTATCTGCGACTGCCGGCCAGCCAGGATGGCGAGTATGTCTTTCGCGGCCGCATCTACGGCAGCAAGGCGGGCGACGAACCCGTCAGGGCGGCGGTGCTCGTCAACGGCAAGGAAGTGCAGACGTTCGAGGTGAAGGCCGACAGCGCCAAGGGGGCCGAGAATTTTGAACAGAAGGTGCAGGTGCCGTCGACCGGCGCCGAAGTTTCCGTCGGCCTCGCGCTGGCCAACGAGTACAAGGACGACAAGGGCGAGCGCGTCCTGTGGGTCGAGTCCCTCACGCTGGTACCGCCCGCCGATTGCCGTCCTGCCGCGCAACGCCGCTTGTTCCCCGTGGACACCGCCAAGTCGCGCCCGCAGCAGACGGAGGAGATGCTCGCACGGCTCGCCACGCAGGCATACCGGCGGCCGGCAACTGCCGATGAAGTCGCGCGGCTGGTCAAGTTCGTGGAAACCTCCGTGGTCCGGGGAGTGAAATGGGAAACGGCCATGCAGCGGGCCGTGCAAGCAGTGCTCGTATCGCCCAAGTTCCTCTTTCGCATCGAATTGGACGACCGGCCCGACAGCGTCGACCCCCACCCGATCGACGAACATCAACTAGCTAGCCGGCTGTCGTACTTCGTCTGGAGCAGCATGCCGGATGAGGAGTTGTTTGCCCTGGCTGGCAAGAAACAACTGACCGCCAACCTCGATGGCCAGGTCCGGCGGATGCTGCAGGATCCCAAGGCCCGGTCACTGGTCGATCACTTCGCCATGCAGTGGCTACAGCTGGGCCGGCTGCAGCTGCTCACGCCCGACCCCAAGGTTTTCCCGACGTTTAACGAGCCCCTGCGGAAGGCCATGCTGAGGGAGACCGAGCTGTTCATGGAAGCAATCATGCGCGAGGATCGCAGCATCCTGGAGATCATCGACGCAGACTTCACGTTCCTGAACGAGCCGCTGGCACGGCACTATGGGATCGCCGACACCAATGGCAACCGCGTCGGCCAGGGTCCGGCCCGGGCGGCCGGCCAGTCCATCCGAGGCGACCAGTTTCAGCGCGTCCGCCTGGCTGACGGCGAGCGCGGCGGCATTCTCACGCAGGCAAGCATCCTGACGGCTACTTCGAACTCCACGCGCACCTCGCCGGTAAAGCGCGGCCACTGGGTGCTGGAGCAGATTCTGGGCACCCCGCCCCCGCCGCCGCCGCCCGATGTCCCCGCGCTTCCGGACACCGCCAAGGCCATCGTGTCGGGATCGCTGCGGCAGCGGCTGGAGCAGCATCGGGCCAATCCCAACTGCGCCAACTGCCACGCCCGGATCGATCCCATCGGCTTTGCCTTCGAAAACTACAACGCCATCGGCGCCTACCGCACCCGGGATGGCGAGTTCCTCATCGACCCTTCGGGCAAGCTGCCTGACGGCAAGACCTTTCAAGGGCCGGGGGAGCTCAAGGCGATCCTCAAGGACAAGAAAAAGCTGTTCAGCCGCTGTTTGACCGAAAAGATGCTGACCTACGCGCTGGGACGGGGCGTCGAATTCTACGACCAGCCAACCGTCGATCGCATTGCCGCGGCGCTGGGCCGCAACGAGCACAAGTTCTCCCTCCTGGTCACTGAAATTGCCCGGAGCGATCCCTTCCGGCTCCGTCGAGGAAAGGAACTGGCGAAATGACGACCAAGCCCATGTCCCGGCGCACCGTTCTGCGCGGGATCGGTGCCGCGATCTCACTTCCCTGGCTGGAGGCGATGGGACCACTGACGAACTGGGCCGCAGGCGCCGGCGCAGCGAAAGCCGCGCCCAACCGCATGGCGTTCCTCTACGTCCCCAATGGCAAGAATATGGCCGAATGGACTCCCAAAACCGAGGGGGGCGACTTCGAGCTATCGCCCATCCTGCAACCGCTCGCTCCCGTCCGGGATGACGTGCTGGTCCTGACCGGCTTGACGGCCGACATGGCCCGCCCCAACGGCGACGGCGGCGGCGATCACGCCCGCGCCTTGACGGCCTTCCTGACCGGCGTTCAGCCCCACAAGACCGAAGGGGCCAACATTCGCGCCGCCATCACCGCCGACCAGGTCGCGGCCGCGCGCCTTGCCGACGAGACGCTGTTGCCGTCGCTGGAGATTGGCTGCGAGGCCGGCAACATGGCCGGTGGTTGTGACGCCGGCTACAGCTGCGTCTACGTCTCGACCATGGCCTGGCGCTCGGCGACGCAGCCGTTGCCCAAGGAGGTCAACCCCAAGCAGGTCTTCGAGCGCCTTTTCGGCGCCGGCGCGGACGGCCAGCGGGCCCAGCGCGACGACGTGCGTAAGAGCGTCCTCGACTTCGTCCGCGAGGACACGGGCGACCTGCGCCGACAACTGGGCATCGGCGACCAGCGCAAGCTCGACGAGTACTTCAGTGCCGTGCGCGACATCGAACAGCGGATCGCGCGTGCCGAGAAGATGCCGGTCCCCAAGGCCCCCGACATGGCGAAGCCGGCCGGCATCCCAGCCAGCTATCCCGAGCACCTGCGCCTGATGTGCGACTTGATGGTGCTGGCGTTCCAGGCGGACATAGCGCGGGTTTGCACGTTCGTCCTGTCGAATGAAGCCAGCAACAAGACCTATCCGTTCATCGACGTGCCGGAAATGCACCACGAACTATCGCACCACGACCGCAATCCCGCCAAGCTAGCGAAACTCAGCACCGTCAACAAGTTTCACGTCAGCCAACTGGCGTACTTGCTCACCAGGCTCCAGGCGATCAAGGAGGGCGACGGCACGCTGCTGGATCACTGCATGATCGCCTACGGCAGCGGCAATTCGGACGGCAACGCCCACAACCACGACGACCTCCCGATTCTGCTGGCGGGAAAAGGCTGTGGGACGATCAAGGGCGGCCGTCATATCCGCTACCGGAAGGAAACGCCCCTCAACAACCTCTGGGTGGCCATGCTGGACCGGATGAAGGTTGATGTGCAGAAACTAGGCGACTCGACTGGGAGTTTACCGGGCCTGAGTGGTTAAGTCTGCTCGATTTTCGTTGCGCGTTTGTCTTGTTTCCCCACCGGCGAATCGAACAGGCTGCGCCACAGCGGTGGCACAAGTTGTTCGATTGTGTCCACCTTCGCGGGGTTTCCATCGAACCCGACAGTGTTAATTCACCAGTCCTAGCTAGGCTTGGACTTAGGGTTCGGCTGGCACAGCCGGCCCTACATGAAGCTTTATCTGTAGGGCCGGCTGTGCCGGCCACACCGCCAGCAAGCTCCATTTCGAGACTTGACGGAGCGCTAGGTGATGTGCGCGCCTTGGGTCTCGACGTAGACCGCGTACAGCGACTGGCTGGCGGTCATGAAGAGACGGTTGCGCTTGACGCCGCCGAAGCAAACATTGCTGCAAATCTCGGGAAGCAGGATCTGGCCGATGCGCGTGCCGTCGGGACTGAAGATGTGGACGCCGTCGTAGCCGTCGCCGACCCAGCCGGCGCTGGACCAGATGTTGCCGTCCACGTCGGCGCGGATGCCGTCGGAGAAGCCGGCCTTGACGGTGCCGTCCTTCATCTTCAGGTTCATCGATACGAATTCCTTGCCCTTACCAACCTTGGTTGCGTCCACCACGTCGTACACCATGATGTTTTTCGGGGCCTTGTCGTAGTGGCTGGCGCCAGTGTCGGCAACGTAAAGCTTCTTGTAGTCGGGCGAGAAGCACAGACCGTTGGGCTTGAACATGTCATCGAGCAGTTTGTCCATCTTGCCGGTCTTGGGGTCGATGCGGTAGACCGCTTCCTTGATCTCCAGCGGGGCCTTGTGGCCCTCGTAGTTCATCAGCGACCCGTAGCCGGGATCGGTGAACCAGATGCCGCCGTCCGGATGGACGATTACGTCATTGGGCGCGTTCAGCGGCTTGCCCTGCCACTTGTCGGCCAGCACGGTGACCTTGCCGTTATGCTCGTAGCGGACGACGCGACGGTTGCCGTGCTCGCAGGCGATCTGGCGGCCCTCATAATCGAAGGTGTTGCCGTTGCTGTTGCCGGCCGGATTGCGAAAGACGCTGACGTGGCCGTCCTCGTCGAGCCAGCGGCGCTGGATGTCGTTGGGAATGTCGCTCCAGAGCAAGTACTTGCCGACGCCGTTCCACGCCGGGCCTTCCGCCCAAAGCATGTTCTTGTTCGAATACAGGCGCTGGATCGGCGTGTTGCCGATCTTGTACTTCTCGAAGCGCTTGTCGAGGACGATGATGTCCGGATCGGGGTAGCGCGGCGGCGGGGCATTCGGACCGTAATCGCGGGCCTGGGCGGTAGCGGTCAGGCTGGTCGCGGCAGCCGTGACGAGGAAATTGCGGCGGTTCATCGGGTGAGTTCTCGCGAGGGTCATCGACAGTGGAAGAGGCACGATGCCGGACGCATGATAACGGCGCGCCCGGCGGGAGGAAATGAATTTGCGGCAGCCTCGAGCCGCGAACTCGGGTCGAGGAACTGTATCGACTCGGTCGTTCGAGGCCCTGTCGTTTCGTGGACCGCCTATCGCGGCCCGGATCATATCTGAGAGTCTGTCCAATAAGGGGCAGGCACGCTCCATAGCCCCCGATTTCACGGAGGTTGCGGCCGGCACAGCCGGCCCTACAGGAAACGAGGCCGGTTGCGACGAAATTTTCCGGTCGTAGCCGAGGCTGCCCTCCGATTTCAGCCTCACGCCCGGCGGACTCCACAATCTAGTCCATGCCGCGGCAACTCACGACCGGATGTCATCAGGTTAACCGCGCGCCGCCCACCGCGCCGGAACTCGGCCCGGTGCTGAACCTGCCCATGCGAGGAAGTTGTTCGGCCGTCGGCGGGCGACAATTTGCCAAGGTGCTTGCATTGTCGGGTTTGCAGCGTTTAGTCTACAACGACCGGGCGCGACTCCCGAAACGGCCCGTGGATAGGCAAATCCCACCACGATGAAGGACTGGACATGAAACTTCGCGCATTCGACTGGTGCCTGACAACATCCATCTTGCTAGCCAGCACTGCCTCAGCGCTGGCCGAGAACTGGCCGCAATGGCGCGGACCCAGCGGTAACAGCATCAGCAGTGAAACGAAGTTGCCCACGGAGTTTGGGCCGAGCAAGAACCTGGCCTGGAAGGTGGCACTGCCCGGGATGGGCGGCTCCACCCCGATTATCTGGGACCAGCGGCTCTTCCTGACCGCGCAGGACGGCGACGACCTGGTGGTGCTTTGCTTCGATCTCACGGGCAAGCAACTCTGGAAAACCAAGGTCGGCGGCGGCAAGAAGAACTTCCGCAAGGATGAGGGCAACCAGGCATCACCATCGCCCTGCACGGATGGCAAGCACGTGTTCGCCTTTTTCGGTACGGGCGATTTCGCCTGCTGCGACTTCGAAGGGCGCGTTGTCTGGAACTTCAATGCCCAGGATCGCTACGGCAAGTTTGACATCCTGCACGGCATGCACGTCACGCCCTTGCTGGACGGCGACCGGCTCTACCTGTCGTTGCTGCACGCTGCCAGTGCGTGGGTCGTGGCCCTGGACAAGGCCACGGGCAAGGACGTCTGGAAGGTCGCTCGGCCCACCGACGGCAACTTCGAGGGGACGCATTCCTACGCTTCCCCGACCATGTACCGTAAAGGCGACACGGCCTACGTGGTGGTGCATGGCGCCGATTACACCACCGCTCACAATCTGAAGGACGGCAGCGAATTCTGGCGGCTGGGAGATCTCAATTCCAAGACGAAATACGATTCCACATTTCGCATGGTCGCCAGTCCGACGGTGACGTCCGACCTCATCCTCATCCCCACTTGCAAGTCGGGGCCGTTCGTCGCTCTCAAACCCGACGGGAAAGGGGTCATCAAGGCGGGCAGTCCGTTCGAGCAGTGGCGAATTCCCGGAGGCGGTGGGGACGTCCCGAACCGGACGCCGGATGTGCCTTGCCCGTTGATCCACGACGGGTTGGTCTATCTGGTCCGCGAGTACGCTCGCGATACGGGCGCCCTTTTCTGTGTCGATCTGAAGACGGGGAAGGAAGTCTATCACCAGAAACTCCCGCCGGTGCGCTACCGCGCCACCCCCGTTCTCGCCGACGGGAAGATCTATCTCGTGGCCCGGGACGGCGTGGTCACCGTCATTCAGCCGGGGCGCGAGTTCAAAATCCTGGCGACCAACAAGATGGGCGATGAGATCGCCGCTTCTCCCGCCATTTCCCAGGGCCGAATCTACTTGCGCGGGTATCAGGCCCTTTATGCCCTCAGCGAGGGGGGCAAGTAGCTTGAGACACGACATGCCCCAACGCGCCGGACTCTGGATCTGGAGATAGTGGGTTCAAGACCGGCACTTGCTTTTTCGACGCGAAAGGCCGAGAGTTCTCGGCCTTTCGCAATGGGTGCCAGCATCGCGGCGGTACGAATTTTCCGCGGGCCGTGAAATCTCGAAATGATGGTGGCAGACTCACTTGGCAGGCACCGCTGCCCGCAGTCCGATCAGCCAGCCCATCTGGCGAAACCAGTCCACCGCATCCGTCAGTGAGTGACTGACTGGCCGAGGCTGGAGCCGAAGCTCCTGCAAGCTGCGCTGCGCGTCGAAGTGCATGCGGCGCCGGGTCAGCTTGACGCCGGTCACCGTGGCGGCCGGCGAGCGGTGCGTGACCACGTCGGCCACGAACTCGCTGACATACGCGGCGGCCAGGGCGACGCCATAGGGCACGCGCCAGCGCGGTTCGGGCAACCCGGTCAATCGCGCCAGCAGGCGAAACACCTCGCGAATGGAGAGGTTCTCGTGGCCGAGCAGGTAGCGGCGTCCGGTGCGGCCATGCTCGAGGGCGCGGATCATGCCGGCAGCCACGTCGCGCACGTCGATGAGGTTCAGCTCGGCATCGAGGTACTCGTTGCGCTTGCCGCGGCAGAAGTCGAGCATCATTTGCGTCGGCGGCGACCGGCCCAGGTCGCCGGGACCGACCGGCAGCGTCGGATTGACGATGACAATCGGCGCGCCGCCGCGCGCCAGCCGAAACGCATACCGCTCGGCAAGGAACTTCGACCGGCAATAGGGACCGATGACGTCTGCCGTCGTGACCTGCTGATCCTCGGCGATGGGCGAAGTCTGCCGTGTCCGCGTCAGGATGCTCTCGGTGCTGGTGTGCAGAACGCGCTCGGCGCCCGCTTCGAGTGCGGTCTCAAGGACATGAACGGTGCCGAGGTAGTTCACCTGCCGAAAGTGCCCGCGCCGCTGCGCCCATAGGTGCGGATTCGCAGCCAGGTGATACACGTACCGGCATCCGCGCATCGCTCGCAGGACCGCGTCGCGATCGCGAATGTCGGCGTGGATGACTTCGACGTCGTCCAGCGGCAGGTGCCCAAGCGGAGCACGCGGTCGTTCGAGGACGCGCACCGATTCACCACGGTCGAGCAGGTGCCGGACGAGATGGCTGCCGATGAAGCCGGCGCCGCCGGTGACGAGGGTTATTGACATGAGAAGGCGTCCTTGCCCGATTCGGGCACTACGGGCGAGCGCCGCGTCGGATCGACCAGACGCGTAGCACGTTGACAGTCTGTCCGTCCGACTCGATCCGGAACACGATGGCGAGAGGAGATTGAAAGAGGATGCGACGACCGTGCGGCCGCGATTCACTCGAGCCGACGGGATCGCGTTCGAGTTGCTGGTCGATCTGGTCGGTTGCCTTGGTAATCTCGGCGCGAAATGCGGAAGGGGCCTGTGTCCACATGTCGGCCAAGCCGTCCAGAGCCGTGTCTGCCCGGCGAACACGGAACATTATTGCTTCTCCAGACTCTTCAAGTGAGCCAGCACCTCGGCGGTCGTATACCACTTATCGGACCGCTCACTTTGCTGCAACTCCTCCTCGGTGTAGGGCGGTTCGGTAAGGTCCCACTCGGCGGGGTCGAGGACCGGAGTGATCCGAGCCACCACCTTTCCGGCTTCGTCGCACAGTTCCAATGGCTGGCTCAGGTCGGGCAATTTGCTTCGCAGGACTGCGTCGAGGGTAATTTTCGACATGAGAGATGATCCTCCAGGAATTGAATGCGGCCTTCCCTATTAGAGCGAGTCGGGCTGCTCGAATCAATCGCTGCGGCTTTGCCAAAACACAATCGAGTGCAGGACCTACTTTGCAGCTGTAGGTAGAAAGAGGACGTGATTCGGATAGAATTTCGGGGACTTTCTCAGGGACCGAGCGAAGCGCGGACAGTTTCGAGTTCGGCGCTGGTAAAGAGCGGCGGAATAACGGTTTGCCGCCGGGATTTTTTTCCCTCAGCGTCCGCTCCTGAAACTGGGGACGCACGGATGCACGCCGTCGGCGTTGAAGAAGATTGTGCAAGCCGCGGGGCAGGTGAAGTCGCACGCCGTTTCGGGACTGGACGCCGATTGTGGATTTCGTCCATGCGTTGACGTATCTGTACGTGACGGCGACCCTGCTGGCAACCAGCGTGGCCGAGCGCTGGCAATGGTACGTCCCGTGGATGATGCTGGTGTGGCAGGGCCGGGTCGGCGAAGTGATCGCGGACATGGAGACCCGCCTGCAACGGCTGGAACCCATTCCGGCCGAAGGCCGACTACCGCTGTCCCGGCGGGGCCTGCCGGACTCGTCGAGTATGGGGGAGTCGCTGATCAAGGAAATCAACCATCGCGTGAAAGGGACGGAGAAGTTCTGGGACAATCCCGAAGGCGCGGAGGCAATCCTGCAAGTGCGCGCGGCCCTGTTGAACGACGACGACCGCCTGGCCGCCCACATCGAGAACCGCCCCGGTGCCACGTTCCGCCGCCACACGGCCAGGAAGCATCGGCAAGCTGCGTAGGCGTCACGAAATCGCAGATTGGGTCCTGCACTCTCGGCTTTTGTCTCGTCGGGACAGGGGTTTCGGAAACGGCATGCGGTCCCTGGAATCGATCGATCAGGGTGTCTGGAACGGGATTCAGGCGCGACGAACGCCGTGGATCGATGCCGCATCGTTGACCGTGAGCCGCATCGGCTGGTGGCCGGTCCTCCTGGGCATCGTCCTGCTGGCCGCGTTTTGGCTCTGTCTGAAACGTCGCTTCTTCCCTGCTGGACTGGTGTTCGGGAGTTTCGTCGGGGCCGTGCTTCTGACGGCGGCAATGGCAGCGCTGATCCCGCGCGAACCGCCGGAAAATGTTGTCTATCCCTTGGAACACGTCGCGGGGAACTCAAGTTTCCCCAGCCCGGAGACGCTCGCCGCCACCGCAACCTTCCTGGCACTGGCCTTGGTGATGGGAACGATGCTTCCGGGCCGATGGCGCATCGTCGCTTTTGGGGCGGCGCTGGTGCTCGCCGGCTTGGTGGGGCTGAGCCGACTGTTCATTGGCGTGTGTTACCCTTCGGACGTCATTGCCGGCTGGGTGGCGGGTCTGGCGTGGGCGCTGGTCTGCTTCGAGGTGCAGCAACGCGCCGCGTCATGGCCGTCTTCGATCGGCGCGCCCGAGCGGTTCGATGGCGGGGCACGTTTCTAGCTAGGCGCTCCGCAAGTGTTCAGTTCCCCATGCTTCCCAGTGCAACTCATTACAGCATTGGGATTGCGGTGTGACAATG
This sequence comes from Gemmataceae bacterium, assembly GCA_019752375.1. GTDB lineage: Bacteria > Planctomycetota > Planctomycetia > Gemmatales > Gemmataceae > JAIEMG01. The sequence continues at coordinate 22,590 of JAIEMG010000008.1, forward strand.
AAAGGCCCCCGTATCGCCATCATTGAGTGTTGGGCGTCGTCCCCGCCTGCCCGCCAAATGAAAAGCTCCGCCGGCAGTGTGCGCTGGCAATGCCCGATTACCAGAGCAACACAAACCGACGGAGCATGACGCAGGTGGACGGCGCCCTGCGATAGAATTGCCACCATCCAAGGGAGTTAACGGATTGGCGCGGCCAAGCGGACACCAAAATTGAAAAAGCGAAGCCATCTGGTCGCCGCTAACTTGACGGATTCCGCGCTTTCGATGCGCGCTATTTTGGCCGTTATTTAGGGACAGCAGATCGGTCCGTGAAGACTCACCAGCTCGTAGTGTCCGCACCATCGCAAAAAACCACGGTTGGATTCGGAGAGTGGTCGTGATGGCTTGCCAGGCCTATTGCACGTCGCCGTGGGCGGAGCAGGCGCAGGATCGGATCCATGGTCAATTCGTGCTTCTTGACAGGGTCTTCCTGCTCGAGGAGAATTTCTCATCGCGTCCCCTCTTTCAGACAGAGCCATCCCATTTACCAGGGAGTTCGCCCGTGCCTGCCCTTTCTCAAAGGATCCCCTGGCTGGAAACCGCCTCTGCCCAAAAAATGGCCCGGTGGAGATGCCGCCGATGTCGAAGATCAGGTGCGTCCATTGCGGCTCCGAAAACGATCCAAATGAATGCGCTGGCTATTGCGACGAATGCGGAAAGAAACTCGGAACCGTCCACTATCGCCCATCACTCTCGAGTCCCGTGTCATCCGCCAAGACTGGGAAGGGGAGGGGCAGAAACATATTATGGCTCTTCTTTATCATTCTGCCCCTCGTTGGGATCGCCGTCGGTATTTGGATGACGACCAACCACGTGTCATTCGCGGCTCAGGCAAGCCGAGCGGATGGCGTCGTCGTGCACAGCTTCCAACCGACGCGACGCTCGCTCCATCAGGTAACTGTCCGGTTCGTGGCGAACAATAGGTCCATCGAGTTTACGGACCATGTCTATACTTCACACAGCCCTGGTGATCGACTTGCGGTTCTCTATCGTCCGGAAAATCCGGAACAAGCGCGGATCAAGTACGATGGTCTCTGGGAGGAGTATAAGCTCTCCTTCATGAGTATCGGCGGTGGCATTCTATTCTTGCTCGTGATTCTGAATTACTGGCGCAAGGACGTATCCCAGGAGTCGGAGGAGGGTGAAATGCTTCCATAGGACTGGGGCTGCTTGAACTTGGAGCATCCCGGCATCGCCCCAGTCTGCAACCTGGACTGCTTGCCCGCCCTCCGCGATTGCCGAGACCGAGGGACCATGGACGGCGTCGGGATTGCTCTGTAGAAAACCCCGATTTCGCGGAGGTTGCGGCCGGCACGGCCGGCCCTACAGGCCTACGTTTTTGTAGGGCCGGCTGTGCCGGCCACAACCGTACGGTGCCTCAAAGCCTGGTTTTCTACAGAGCACGTCGGGATCTGTTAGGGCGCCATTTTCGATCTGGAAGTTTGAAACGCCGCACCGTTCGGTTTTTCCGTTCCAGCCATCCGCCCGGCGACGGCCGGCACGATTCTGTCTCACATTGGCCGCGTTTGTCGATGAGGCAGTACAACGAGTGTGCCGCCGTCCCGGCACTTCTGCTTCGCTCGTTTCAATTAATTACCCGGACAACGGCCGTTCTGCCATCACAGCCACGTGAATCTGGAGTGAGGGGACGAGGTCCTTCCCCTCGGGACGCCCACGGTGATGGTCGCATTGCAGAATTCGATGTCGTTGGGAACCCGCACGGGCCGCGAATTGCAATAGATGTGCCGACAGAATTCCCAAGGGCGCTGGCAACGAATCGCTGGAAGAGTTCGTTCGGAACGAAGTGCACGGAGTTAGTGGACCGCAGGACTCTTGGTGAGCGTCGACAAGAGGGAGCGCAATTCATCCAGATCAATTGGCTTGACCAAATGAGCATCGAATCCGGCTTCCTCCGATCGCTGTCGGTCGCTGTCTTGGCCGTAGCCAGTGATCGCTGCAATAAGCGCGTGCTTGAGACCGGGGTCTTGACGAAGCTGGCGCGCGACCTCGATGCCGCTCATGCCCGGCAAGCCAATATCCAGCAGGACCACCTCCGGCTGAAAAGCCTGGGCGAGCCGTATGGCCGAATTGCCGTCGTGCGCCATCCGCACATCGTGCCCGGATAGTTTTAGCACCATGGCGAGCGTTTCCGCGGAATCTTCGTTGTCGTCCACCACGAGGACTCGACGGTTGGATTTCCATGATAGAGGTGCACCATTCGGCATGAGCCGGCTTGTTTCCGGCTGCTCGACCGGCAATGCGGGCAGTCGAACGACAAACTCGCTGCCGTGGCCAGGACCGGCACTGAGCGCCTCGACCGAGCCGCCGTGAAGACTGACCAGGCTACGGACCAGCGTCAAACCGATGCCCAAGCCACCCTCGGAGCGGTCCAAGGAGCGGTCCGCCTGCATGAACAGGTCGAAGACATAGGGGAGCATGTCCGCCGGGATTCCGACCCCGGTGTCTCGAACACGAATAACGATTTCGCCCGCCTCACGACAACAACTCAGCCAAATTGTCCCGCTTTCAGGGGTATACTTGGCGGCGTTGTTGAGGAGGTTTCCAAGTACTTGGCCGAGCCGTGTGGAGTCCGCTTCGAGCCACAGCGGATCCGCGGGCAATGCAAGACGAAGCTCATGTTTGCGCGCGTCGATCAGGGGCCGACTGGTCTCGACGGCACGGGCGATTACGGACGCCAATTCAACGCGTTCCTTGTGGAAGTTGATCTTGCCTCGCGTGATCCGCGACACGTCGAGAAGATCGTCCACCAGCCGTGTCAGCTGCGCGACCTGCCGCACAATCACCTCACGTGCCCATCGGTGTTCTGGCTCCGTGGCCCCGGCAAAATGCAGGACGGCCATCGCATTGCGGATTGGGGCGAGTGGGTTCCGCAACTCATGCGCCAGCATCGCCAGGAATTCGTCCTTGCGTTTGTCCGCGACGGCCAGCGACTCGGCACGGCTGCGCAATTCGCGCTCCAGGCGCTTGCGTTCGGCCGCCATGCCCAGCACATTGGCAAAAGCCTGAAGAAATTGAACGTCGTCGGAGGTGAACTCGCGTCCCTCAACCGAATAGACACCGAATACGCCCAGCGAATTACCGCTGTCCGACACCTTGGCCACGACTCCGCTGCGAATGCCGACAGTCTTGAGATTGGTCTGCGGCTCAAAGCGCGCTTCGCTGATGAAGTCCAGAATGACGACAGGTTCGGAGGCGCGCAGCACATACTCTGCCTGGGAACCTGGATCGACGGCGATGTCTGTCACGGTCACGAAGCCTGACATCCCGGCTTGCGCCTGGAGGGCGAGTCGGCCGCGAGCAAGCAGTTCCCGCAGTTCGCCGTAGTCCGCGCCAAGCGCCTTTACGGCGAGCTTCACGGCTTCGTTCGCCAAGACGGAGAATTCAGCACCGCCCAGTGCCATCTGACTCAGGTCGGCGACCGCGGTCTGCTGTCGGGCGCGTGTCCTTAATTCGGTCTCGGCGCCTACCCGCTCCGTCACATCCTCGATCAACGTGATGGTGCCGGCGACGCCCTCCTCGCTTGTGATCGGTACGATCCGCACGCTCTGGTGCATCGTTGGCGCGTCGCCGCTGCTCGACGGCAACGCGATCAGATGCCCGTGCAAGCGCTGGGAAAGCACAATGGTTTGGCCTGTCAGCGCCTGCCGATAGCATTGCTCCAAACGTCCAGTGACCAATTCCGGGAACAATTCCAGGAGGTTGCGGCCAATGACCTGTTCGGCACGGAGACCGCTGTTGATTTCCAACCAGCGGCTCCAGCCAGTAATGGTCATCCGCGCGTCCGTCGTCAGAATGCCCCAGTCGGTGACCTGGTGCAGTCCGCGCAGGATCGCCTCGGTCAGTGCCAGCGGTTCACCCTCGATCGATTGGCCCATGGGTACCCCGCAAACTGTGGGCGCAAATGACATCCGTGATTACGCGTCGGGCAGCTTCGGGCTCGCGAGCGGTGGCACCGCTCCTTCCGCCCAGGTCTCAATCGCCTGGAAGAGGATGTCCAGCGATGCTACGCCCAAGATCAGCACGAGGCATCCAGTCACCACGCTGCCGCGTAAACGAAACTTGGCTCCAACCAGCAGAGCGTGGCGCAACTCATCCTTGCCAATGACGAGAGACTTGAGCAAACCATTGAGCGCTTCCATGTGCAGTCGAGGCACGGTGAAAGAGAAATTCACTTGCAATACGTTGCCGAAAACACCCATGCACGAATTGAGCAGGATATTGCCGATTTCAGTGAGCACTTCCTTCGCCGACGCTTCGAGGCGACGAGGAGGCGCATCTTCGCCTGTCAGGAGTGCCACGAGTTCCACCGCCCCCGCGTGGTTGAGCAACAGTAACGCATCACCGGCAACGGGCCCGGAGAAGACCTGGTGGACGGTCGCCACTTCGCCATTGACGAAGCGGGCCAGGGCCGCAGTCAACTCCGCGATTGGATGAACCGAGACTTCCGGCACCTCGAGTTCGACACGATTGCCCGTCAGCTCCGATAGGGACGCTGCCGTGCGCGAGAAAGCGATGTTGATCAGCTCAGTCAGCGCATCTTTCTGGAGGTCATTCAACTCCATCAATGAACCTCCTGCAGTGCCGCACTGACAGCCTGAAGCAACTGCTCGGGCACCAGCGGCTTCGTGATGAATCCACGCGCCCCGGCATCCTGTGTGAGAGTACGCGTGGACGTCTGAATGTCGGCGGTGGCGATGACCACGGAAGCCCGTGGATCGAGCTCGCGCAACTGCGTTAGCACATCAATGCCACTCATCCCTTTCATCGTGATGTCGAGCACGACGAGGTCTGGCTTGACGAGGAAATACTGTTCCAGGGCCGCCATGCCGTCGTGCGCCTCAACGACCTCGTGACCGCCCGACTCCAGCACCCGGCGGGAGATGCGCCGCGACAACGCCGAATCGTCTACGACGAGAATCTTCGGCATTACAAGTTCTCCAGAATGGCTTCCGCCATCGCGCTGAGGGGAACACTACGATCGCTGAGGCCCGCCTCGACCACCGCACGCGGCATGCCGTACACCACGCACGTTTCTTCCGCCTCCGTCAGGATCCGGCCACCCTGTGCCTTGACCCACGCGCCGCCCTGCACGCCGTCGCTGCCCATGCCAGTCATCACCACGCCAAGAACGCGGCTGCCGAACACATCCGCGGCCGAACGAAATAAAACGTCCACCGAAGGTCGGTGTGGCGTGTCGAGCGGCCGCAAATCCAGGTGGACGGCCACGGTTCCGTCGGAGCGGCGAACCAACGTCATGTGGCGTCCGCCCGGGGCCAGCAGAATCGCTCCCGGAAGAAGGACGTCGTTTTCTGACGCCTCGGCAACCGCAAGCGAGGTTAATTCCGCCAGGCTGCGAGCATAGAGTTCAGTGTAGCCAACCGGCATGTGCAGGACTATGGCGACCGGGACGGGGAAGTCGGCCGCGAACTGAGGAATCAGGTACTTGAGTGCCTGCGGGCCGCCCGTGGAAATGCCGAGAACGACCACGTCGACCGCCGTGCCGCGGCCCTTGCGTCGCGGAGTCGACGGCCGTAGCGGAATCGACGCAGCAGCGGCTCGCGGCCGGGCGCGGGCGACGGCCTTGACCTTCTCCACTAGCTCGTCGCTGATCTCGAAGATGCGTTCCGTCGCCAGGGCGGTCGGTTTCTGCACCAGATCGACGGCACCGGCCTCGAGGGCGCGGAGCATCATTTCGCTGGTTTCACTCGCGATGCTCAGCACGAGGACCGGCAAAGGCCGTCGCGACATTTGCTCGCGCAAGAACGCCACGCCGTCCATGCGCGGCATGACAAGGTCCAGCGTCACCACATCCGGGCTCAGTTCGCGAACTAATTCGAGCGCCTCTTCGCCATCTCGGGCTGCTCCGACCACCTCGATGAACGGACTGCGCGACAGCATCTGCTTGACGACCTTGCGGACGTACGCGGAGTCATCCACAATCAGCACTCGCACCACGCCATCCACGAAGCGATCCTTTCGTCAGGCACGCGTTCCAATCGACTCCTCAGCGCTTGACGTACACGAACGCGCCGCCAATCTCCTGCAATTCGAAGTCGGTGGTGAGCCGCACCAGCGACTCGGAAACACCGATAAAGAGATGGCCGGGAATGGCCATGCTCGCCGCGAATCGTGCGACTGTTCGGGCAATCGCGGCAGCGGAAAAGTAAATAAATACATTTCGACAAAAAATGACCGATGCCCGAGCCAGGGACGCGACTTCGTCCTCTGCCAGGAGGTTGGCTCGTTCCCACGTCACTTGCCGATGTATCGTAGCGACCACCCGCCACTTGCCATCACTCTCTTCGGTGAAATACTTCCGACGGAGACTGACCGGCAAGTTGCGAAACGCTCGTTCCCGGTAGACCCCTTGCCGTGCCCGCGCGAGGGCCGCGGAACTGCCGTCGCTGGCGCGAATCTCAATCGGCACCCGGTCCAGCCAACCGGCTTCATTCAAGGCCATCACGATCGACAGGGGCTCTTCGCCCGACGCACATGCCGCACACCAAATGCGCAACGGCATCGCGCGCGAAACGGCAAAGTGTTGCGCAACGATGACGTCAACCAGCGCCCGCACCGCTTCCATCTCTCGCCAGAAGAATGTTTCCGGCACCGACAGCGCGTCCATGACCTGGAACCATTCGTCCTCCGCTCCGGGGCCGTACTTGAGGAGATAGTAGTAATCGAGGAAGGACTCAAATCCTCGTTCCTGCACCCGTGATGATAGCTTGTCCGCCAGCAGTTCGCGCTTTTCGTCCTCATACTGTAAACCCAGCCTCTCACGAATCAAGTCGCGCAGGATCGCGAACACGCTGGGTGGCAAGCTGATCCCATCGAAACGAGTCCCCATCAACGGCGACCCCCGCTGTCCGCTGTGCTCGGCGGCATGCCATGGGCGAACGCGGCAATGGCAGCGTGACGAACACCTGCATCCGCGTCCTCCAGTGCGGACGCAAGGAGCGGCCGAAGATCCACAACCTTTGTTCGGACCAATGCTCCAACGATGGCACGTCGCACGTCTGGGTTTTCATGCTGCAGCCCACGGGCAATGAGCGGCGCGTGATTCCTGCCGAGCCGAACCAATTCCTCCATGCAATTGGCGCGCCATATGGGTAACGCTGCCTGGTTCAGGAGGATGTCGACAGCCTCGGGCAGCGCCAGGCGCGCGAGAGCGGTAATAGCGGCTCGGACGACATGCCCATCGGGATTAAGGAGCGCCGGCCGGAGAGCGACAATCGCCCCATGCTGGCCGCTCTCGCCCAGCGCCAGAATCGCGGCTTCCCGTAGCGGGGATCCGGACAGATTCGCGGCAGCGAACAACGCTGGCAGCGCCTCGGCGCTGCCGCGCAGACCCAGAGCAGCAATGGCCGACCGTGCCACGTCAAGATTGGCATCCGCAGCCAGTTCGGCGAGGACGGCTATGTGGGCGGCGCCGGCGAGACGAACGATCGCCTCTACTGCGGCAACCCGTACCTGCGGCGCCAGGTCTTCACGGGTGAGCCGCGTCAGTGCCTGGACCGCACTATCGTCACCATGCCGCCCCAGCGACTGCGCTGCAAAGTAGCGAACCCAGGGGTCGGGGTCGTCCAGGGCGATTCGAAGCAGGGCTGTGACGGTTGGGTCGTCCGACTTTCCCAGGGCGCGCGCGGCAGCAACGCGAACGCCTGCATGCACGTCGCCCATTTTCGACTGCAGGGCCGTCAGGGTGCGGGAGTCGTCCAGGTAGGGCAAGTGCTCAACCGCAGCGCGGCGGACACTCACGTCAGGGTCCGCGCAGCACTGAAGCAGCGCGGTGACGCCATCGGGTGCGCCCACGTAGCCGATGACCCGTACCGCCGACTCGCGCACCCGCGGATTGGGATCCGAGAGAAGGCGGGTCATGTCTGTTGCCGTTTCCGGGTGTCCCAGCGAATTGAGCGCGGAGACGACGGCCCGCCGAACGCTCGCATCGGGATGCCCCAGCAAGGTTCTTAGCGGCACATAGGCGGACGCGTCGCCGACCAAGGCCAGGCTGCTGACGACTTCGGCGAGCAGGCCATCGTCCACTTCGAGCGCGTCGATCAAGGCCTGCACCGCGCGAGCGTCGCCGATCCGGCCCAGGGTCTGGACCACCATCTTCCGGGTCGTCGAGTCCTCGGCGCCAAGCTCCTGGATCAACAAGGTTGTGATGGAAGAGCCGCGCCGCGCCAAGGCATCGGCCGCCAGGTCGCGGGCGGCCACCCGTGATAGAAGCTGAACCAACCCGTGGTCCACCGTGTCCCCGTCCAGCCAGCCGAGCACGACGGCCAGCGCGCGTAGCTTTGCGCCGTCGGAATGCGATAGGGCATCAAGCAGGTTCGCCAGGCCGGAAGCGTCGATCGACTGTCGGGCCAGGCCGACGACATAGGGGCCGTTTCCAAACGAGTCTTCATACCGCAGATGGATCGCGGCAAGCGCTTGCGCGATCACTTCGGAGGAGATGGCCGAATGGTTCAACTGCGCCGCCAGAGGACCGACTGCTTCTTCGTCGCCGAGTTGTCCCAGAGCCTCCGCCGCGGCAACTTGCAGCAGAGCGTCCTCCAGGAGTGGCACCAGGCGATAGCTGATCCGGGAATCGCCGATGGCGGCGAGCGCGTCGAGCGCGGGAAACGACAGGGCGAAGTCCCGGGCTTCGGCCATTTCGGTCAGGGCCTCGACTGCAGCGCCCGCGCGGAGTTGTTTGAGCGCTTCGATCGCGTGGAAGCGCACGTTGAGGTCAGGGTCGCTCAGCGCTCGCACCAGAGAAGGCACCGCACGCGGGTCGCCACGCGCGCCGAGCGTCAGCGCCGCGTAGATGCGCAACTCGACGTCATGGCCGGACAGGAACTCCAGAAGTGCCGTCGCGATCGCATCCGACCCGAGTTGAGCGAGTACCTGCATTGCCCCGTTGAGCACACCCAGATTGCGGTGGCCGACGGCCATGGCATTGAGCGCGGCGCGAACGGTGTCGGAGTTGGCGTGGCTAACAAGGCTTTCCGCGGCAGCGCGCCGGACCTGCCAGCTATCGTCCCCGAGCGAGACTACGAGTGAAGCGATCGCTGCGGTGGTACGCTCGGCCGCCAGTGCCGCGACGGTACGCAGACGAGCCCGTTCGTCATTGACGACTCCATGCGGTTCACTCATCACTTGTCTCGTCCGGGGCGTCGGCCGTTGCGACTGAGTCGTTCGGAAATCTCCAATAGGGCTTGCGTGCGTTCCTGGAGACTGGCCGCGGCGCGGCGCGATTCGACGGCGCCTTGCGCGTTCCGATCCGTCACGGCGCGGATTTCGCTCAAGCCGGCGACCACGGTCGCGGCGGCGGCGGAGTGCTCGCGGTTCGCCCGCGTGATGGAAACGATCTGCTTGGAGATTGCTTGTGCGGCTGTGTTCACTTCCTTGGTCGCCCGTGTCTGCTCGGCAATCGCCTGCGCCATTTGACCCGACTCGCGTCGCATCCCCTCGACCGCGCGGCTGATCTGAGTCGCGGCGGTTGATTGTTCGGTCATGGCCTTGCTCACGTCGCCGGTAAGCCGGCTCAGCCGCTCCATTTCACGGGAAACCTCCTCGCCGGCCTTCGTTTGTTCGGCGAGGGCCCGCGCCACCGACGCGGCGCCCCGGCGCATCGATGTCACGGCTTGCGTAATCTCATTGGCGCCGACCGCCTGCTCGGCCGCTGCCTTACGTACCTGGTCGGCCATGGTCCGGGTCGTTTGACCTGCCTTGATGATATCCCGCGCCGCGCGTCCTTGCTCATTGATGGCCTGGCCGACTTGCTGAGCGATTTTGCGCATTTGCGCCGTGGACTGCACGATGCTCTGTGCCGTCTTGGATTGCTCGGCGGTTGCCTGGGCGACCTGCCGGGCCTGCGTCACCGTCGTGTTCACCGCCGACACCACATGCTGTCCCGCAGTCAGCTGTTCGCCGACGGCACGGCTGATCTGCGTGACAGCCTGCGAGGTTTCCTGCACACCGGCCAGGATTTTCTTCAATCCGCCCATGCCCCCCTCGGCGAGCTGACCGCTCTCCTCCGCGACCTTGAGTCCCTCGTTGCTCGTGGCGACGGCCTCCTGGGCAACCTCTTGCAACGACTTCACGATCGCCGCGATGTCCGCCGTAGCTCGCGCGGCGCGATCCGCCAGGTTGCGGATTTCCTCGGCGACGACGGCGAACCCTCGGCCCGCATCTCCAGCGCGGGCGGCTTCGATCGACGCATTGAGCGAGAGCAGGTTCGTGCGCTCCGCGATCAAATTGATCGTGTTGACGATGGTACCGATCTCGCTCGTCCGTTTCCCCATGTCGCGGATGACCGTTGTCGACTGTCCCATGGCCTCGCGAACGCGCGATAGACCTTGAATCGATTTCTGGACGGCAACGCCGCCTTCCTCGGCGTCGCGCGTCATGCGGCGCGTACTTTCGTCCGCCTGCTTGGCCAGGTCGGCAACGGAGCGGATCGAGCGGTCCAATTCGGTCGCACTGGAGGCGGCACCCGTGGCAGCCTCCGTGATGCGCTCGGCGTTCTGGGCCACTCCGGCAATCGAGCGGGCCATCTCCTCGATCGACGTGGCGGAGCCCTCGACGGATACCGTCAGCGTTTCGGTCGTGGCGCCGACCTCCTCGATGGACGCGGCCATTTCGTTAATCGAAATCGCGGTCTTGTCGGCCGCGCCAGTCAACTCCTCCGCGTTCTTGGCGACGCCCTGAATGGAGCGGGTGATCTGTTCGAGTGCGGCAGCGGTTTGATTGACCGAGCCGTTCAATGTTTCGGTGTCATTGCCGATGCTCTTGACCGACGCGGCGGTCTGGGTCAGGGCGGTCTTGATCTGGACGGCGGCAGTAGCTATCTCTTGCGCGGTTCCGGTGACCGCCTGGATCGACGCCGCGGTTTCCTGGATCGACGCCGCCGTCTCCTCCAGGTTGCCGACGTACTTCTTGGCACTCGCATTGACTTGCTCGATCGATGCAGCCATCTCATTGGAGGAAGAGGCAAGCCCCTCGGCAGCGCTGGCGACGGCCGCCGCCTGAGTAGCGGTCTCCTTGATGGAGCTCGCCATTTCGTTGGTTCGGCCAAGGGTCTCGTCCAGCGAGCGAACCTGGGTGCGGGCGCCGTCGGCGACCTGTTCCGCGGTCCTTGCCAGGTCGCCGGCAGAGCTGGTTACCTGACCGGTCTGCTCGCGAAGGCGGGTGACGTCGCCGTTCAGGTTGGTGTCATCGTGGGGGCGCTTGGCCATGACTTGTCCTCGGGACCGAAGCGCCCGCAGGCGCCTGTACGTCCGGTTGCGTAAAATTCAGCAGCTCATCGACATCGAGGATGAGCACCAAGCGTTCGCCAATCTTGGCGATGCTGTGCAGATATTTGCCGTTCATGCCCGCCATCCCCTCCGGGGGAGGCTGAATCGCATCAGCAGGGATGGATACGAATTCCCGGGCGGCGTCCACGAGCAGACCGACGGTGCGTCCCGCATGACCGACGACGACCAGGCGTGTGCGCAGGTCGTGCGGCACCACCGGAAAGCCGAATCGCCGGCGCAGGTTGACGGCGGGCACGACCTCTCCTCGCGAAAAGACCACACCCTCCACGGCGGGTGGGGCATTAGGTACCGGCGTGATCTGTTCGACCATCTCCATCTGCCGCACGACGGCGCTGCGCAGGCCGTAGCTCGTGCCGGCTAGTTCAAACAGGATGAAGGTCTCTGTCGCGCTCGCGGTGCCGCTCTGAACCACGATGCCACTCCTTAACGCGCCGTCGCGAGGGCAGGGCTCGCCAAAGCGTTGAGCCGTAGGTTGTCGCGTTTTCCTGATTGTCGACTGGAGCGTGCCAGGCCGGACGCGTCGAGGATGAGGACCGCGTGGCCGTCGCCCAATTCCGTGGCCCCCGCAATGCCCGACACGCGCACCAGCGGATCGGTCAGGGGCCGCACCACGACCTCGCGCAGTCCCAGCACCCGGTCCACCGCCAGGCCGACGGCCCGCAGGCCTTCGCCGGTAACCAGGGCGTACCGGACCTGTTGGGCCGCGCTGTCCAATCCGAAGTACTCGCTCAGCCGCATCAGGGGCAACACGCCCCCGCGATAGTACAGGACCTCATTGTTCTCGAGCACGGTCAACTCGGCGTCCTCGATCCGGATGACTTCGCGAATCGACACCTGCGGTACCGCGTATCGCTGCCCCGCAATTTCCACGATGAGCGCGTCGGCGATGGCGAGGGTCAGAGGCAGCTGAATGGTGAACCGGGTGCCACGCCCGACCGTGGTATCGAGCGCCAACGAGCCGCCCAATTCCTCGACCGCGGTACGCACGACCGCCATGCCGACGCCCCGGCCGCTGGCTCGGTCCGCCACGTCCCGGGTGGAAAAGCCCGCAGCGCACAGGACGTCGAGCAAGCTTGCAGTCGGCGCCGTTTCGGCCGCGACGAGGCCCAACGTGCGGGCGCGGGCGAAGACGCGCTCAGCATCAATGCCCCGGCCATCATCCTCGACTTCGATGAGGATCGTCTCGCCTGTTGTACTGGCGCGAAGCGAGAGGTGGCCCTCCGGCGATTTGCCGCTGGCCGCACGGTCGGAGGACGTCTCCAGTCCGTGACTGACCGCATTGCGGACCAGGTGCAAAAGCGGGTCCATCATGCGTTCCACCACGAACTTGTCGATCTCCGTATCCTGTCCGCTCAATTCCAGGGCCACCTTCTTGCCGGATTCGCGTGTCAGGTCCCTGACGACGAACTGCATCCGGGCAAAGACTTCGCGCACCGGCACCATGCGCACGCGCATCACTCCCTCGCGCAAGTCCCGAAGCTGACGCTCCAGTGCCAGATTCGTGTCCTGTAGGGTACGCCAATCCGCCGGCTGCATCGCCGAGCTGGCGCGTTTGAGGGTGTCGTCCAGGTGAGCGCGACTGATGACCAGCTCACCGACCATGCGCATCAGTTCGTCCAGCCGGGACAGGTCGACGCGCACCAGGTTGGAGCCACCGAGTGGCGAGACGGGCACCGGCGCGGCCGGCCGTTGCTCCGTGTCGCTGGGCAGTGCGGACTCGACCAACGCGTCGCCGGCTTTCGAGGTGGACGCATAGGGCTCGTAGTGAATGCTGTCGCGCTCCCAAACAGCGAAGCTGCTTTCGGCGGCATTCGAGCGAACCACGAACCGGAATGCGATCCGACCCGCAACGTGCAGCAGAGGAATGGCCTGGACCACTTCGCCAACTGCTTGCAATCGCTCTCGAACGGTGTTGACGTTGACGCCACGTGCAGCCAATTCGGGCGTCGGCGCGAAGGTAAACTGCCACACGCTTTCGCCAGGGCGCAGAGGACCAATTTCGGGTTCGGGCAGCGTCGGTTCGTCGACGGGAGCACAGCTCGGCGACCCCTCTTCGAGAGACGCGAGAGCACTAAACCGATGGAGCAACGACGCAATGTCGGGTGGGGACGCACCTGCACGGCGCGCGGCGATCACTTGCTCCATCATGATAACGCCAGCAATCAGACTCTCCAAACCGGACGTCGTGAGGATCTGGCGTTTGCGCAGGGCGCTGAGATAACTCTCCATCTGATGCGCCAGCTGCTCTGCCGCGCGCACATCGACCATCGCCGACAGACCTTTGATCGAATGGAAGCAGCGGAACAATTCGTCCAGCAGCAGCCGGTCCGGATTCGGCTGGCCGACGGATGGCTCCAGTGCAAGCAAGCTTCGGCGCGCGACCCCGAGATGCTCCTCGCACTCGACAAAGTAGTCGTCGAGGAATTCCGCGAAAGGTCCATGAATTGGTTCGTCGAGCGCCACGCCGCGTCCACCTGTCAGGGCAAGTTCATGAATTCGCGCACTCGGGAAGCCAATACCGCGGGATCGAACGGCTTGGTCAGGTACAGAGATGCCCCGCCGGTCAGTGCGGTGCCACGGCTGTCCTCGTCGCTCCGCGTTGTCAGTACGATGACCGGGATGCGCTCGTACATGGGATGGCGGCGGACGAACTTCACGACCTCCAGGCCATGCATGTCCGGCATATTGAGATCGAGCGTCATGAGATCGATCGGCGCCAGCGCCAGGCGTTCGATTGCCTCAAGTCCGTTGGCGGCCTCGTGAAAGGCGACTTCAGTCAATGTGCGCAGCGACGCCATGACCATGCGGCGCATGGTCGCCGAATCATCCACGACGAGGATGTTCTTCATTCTTCGGTCCGGTCCGACATCATCCCCATGAGCGTACGATCCGCGGCCTGACACTGTCAATGACCGACAGAACATCGTCCGGTCGGTCAATTCTCTGCCGATTGCGCAACCCACCCAGGTGTTAAAGGTGTCTCGCGCGGCGATCTCAGATCCACGCGTCGGACGCGCACGAGCCGGCTGATGCAATGATTGGCCTGAGCGCGGGGACACCGCCAAGAGGGCGCGGAAGGAACGCCTCTGTCGGCCGCTATTTCATTAGTGAAACACTTCTTGATGACGGTTGAATTGACGGCTGCCATAGCCGTGAGGCACATCCTGCTGCGACCTGCCTCTGCCGCGCTGAATAATTGTATGAAATCTGAATTCCGCGGAGCAAGGCCTGTCGGCGGTTCGGTGAGATGCTCTCGCGCCTGCTCATCAGCAGTTCACGGCCGTGTCCGAACGGTTCGCTTCTTCGCGGGAATAACGACGGCAGGTGTGACGGTTGGCTCTGCAGCGGTTTCGCTGACCGCATCCTTGATCTTATGAACCATAGCGCTTGCGAAGTCCCCAAGTTTCTCGACAGCCCCTTCCGCGACTTCCATCATTTTTTCGGGCAAGCTCTCATCCTTACTCGCTGGAGCCTCGTCGTTCGGAAGTTTTTCCTTGCGCGCTGCTCGACGACGCCTTTTGCCTCTGGCCTCTTGCATGAGAGCTTTCCGTTCTCGATCCGATTGCATTTGCCATTCCTTTCGAGCGAGTCGTGCCAGGCGATACCGCCATCAGATGCCCATGCAATTGGTGTGCCACGCTCGGGACTTTGAAGCAAATGGCAGAAGCATCCTATCCGTGGGCTCCTGGCAGAGCGGTCCGTCACCGCTAATCGGCTGGCAATTGTGCCCTCGGATCAGCCTGACTTCAGCCTGTCGATTGCGGAGGATCGCCTGCAGGTGCCGCGCGACGGGTCGATCGTGCTGCGTGTCCGCGCAACCCGCACGCGGTACGCCGGTCCGATCAAGCTGACGTTGCCCGGACTGGAGGAGCGGATGGTGACGGGCAACAAGATACCGGCCGGTGCCATCGACACACTGCTGTGCCTGAGTACACCCCAAGGCGCGGCGCCTTCCCAGGTCGTGGTGCGCCTGCTGGGCGAAAGCACCGATCCCAAGACAAAGGCCATGCAGGACGACATCGCTACGCCGGCGGCGTGCCCTTGTCGACCACTTCCTGCGGAATGGATGGCGGCGTCGTCAGGAACACCCGGCAGTGGGCCTGGCGCACCACCTGGGCGATCCAGTCGGGGAGAGAAAGTGTCTTGCCCACGGAGATCGCTTCGGGCAGCGAGATGACGATGACGTCGTATTGCTCGTCCTGGGCCAGAGTGACGATGGCCGCGGCTGGCTCGGATTTCACTTCGTGGAGCTTCAGTTCGCGGCCAAGGTTCCGCGCACGTTCCTGGTCCTGCTTGACCAGGTGATGTCCATTGTGCGGCTCGGAACCGGGCGGAATGAGCGGCAACAGGCCCAGCTGCACCTGTGGGTCGAGCATGGTCAACACGCTCTGGAACAGGTCGCTGCCGGCTGGACTGCCGTCGTAGACCAGCAGGACACGGTCGACGCCGACTCCCGCCGCCCGCAGTTCCGCGACGGATCGCGCCTTGCGCTCGCTGATCTTGGGGATGCGATTGCCGCCGGCCAGGTCGAGGTACATGTCGCGGTCGCGGGTCAGGATGCGCAGGGTGATCGGCGCCGGCTGACCGTTGTGCAGGTTGATCCAGTAAAAGGCGAACTGTTCCAGCTGCTCGTCGGCGGTGTACTTATTGGATGCGCCGATGATCAATTCCTGGGCTTGCAGTTCCTTCGCGGTCTTCAGGACGGCGTGCAGGGGATTATTGGTAGGTACGATCAACGGATGGACCTGCTTCCCCGCCTTTTCGGCCCGCTGCACGACGGCGGTCATCAGCTGCTGATCGTAGCGGTCCAGCTCGTCTCCCACCGCGGAGGACTCGTTGGCGACGATGGACTTCGCGGTCATCACCACCACGTCGGTTGTTTCCGGGTCAGTCTCGCTCAGCGTCTTTTCCAGCATGTAGAGGTTCTGCGGCGAACGGATGGCTACCAGCTTACGGTAGGGCCGGGTCAGCCCCAGCGCCTGCGATGTCACTTCCTCGGCTGTGGCGGGACTGAACTGCTCCAGGTGCTCGTGCTGGGTACCTTTCCGCTGCCGTTCGAAGTAGCGTTCCGAGACGGTGAAGATCGTGAAGAACAGCGCGCCAAACGTCAGGCCGCCAATCGTGGCCACTTCCTTGGTCACCAGGTTCAGCACTGCGGTGATCAGGAGCACGATGAATACCAGTGCCAGCCCAATCGGCAACTCGACGCCGCCGACACGCAGGTTGCCGGGGAACTTGTACTCGCGCGGACGGGGGTCCTTGAAGCGCAGCACGACCATGGAGAACGCCTGGAAAACGAAGCTCCAGACCACGCCGAACGCATAGGCCTCGCCCAGCAGGTAGACGTTACCCTGACTGAGGATGATGGTGAACAACTGCATGCCGACGATGAGGTTGAGCAGCCGGTAGGTCGTGCCGAAGCGAACGTGGGGCTTGAGGAACCAATCCGACAAGACGCCGTCCTCGGCCACACGATTCAGCACGCCGTTGGAACCGATGATCGATGTGTTGACGGCCCCGGCCAGGATCAGGAAGCCGACGACCGTGACGAACGCATTGAGTAGCAATCGAGCCCACAGCGGCCCGATGACGTTCATCGCCAGGCCGCCGATCAGGTTATCGGAGTATTCCTTCATCCGGATGTCGCCGGGGATGAGGAGGACTGCCATGAAGCTGATGACGCCGGTCAGCAGCAAGCTGAACGCGAACACGATCAGCGCTGCCTTCTTGAAATTCGGCAGCTTGGGCGACTCTACCTCGCGATAGACCTGGGCAAGCGTTTCGTAGCCGCTCATGGACAGGACCGAATGCCCGAAGGCGATCATGATGCCGATGAAGCCAATGAAGCTCAGCCAGTTGGCCGGATGCCGGATGCTCTGCTCCCATTCCGCCGGCAGCAGGTGAGGTAGAAATCCGAGCGGGTCTTCCTGTTCTTGAAGGATCGGGTTGACCTTCGGCCTGGCCTCGTCACCGTGCTCTTCCCACTTCTTGCCCAGGTCTGGCTGCCAGGGGATGTGCTTGGTGGCGGCTCCCTGAATGGCCAGAGTCAGTCCGCACCAGCTGAACATGACCACTGCCATGATCATCGTCACCACGACGATTTGCAGGGCGCGCGTGCTGGACTCGTGGATGCCGCGCAGGTTTTGCCGGTAGAAGTACAGTGTGATCCCGCAAGCGATCGCGACGGAGCCCCAGCGTTTGACCAGGTCGCGGTTGGCGGCGTCGATGCGCAAGGATGCGTCGAGGAGCGTCAGAGAGTCCAGCCCCAGTCCAACGATGTACTGCCCCGCCGACACGCTGCTGATGGGGCCAGTGAGGATGTAATCGAACATGAGCGCGGAGACGGCCAGCTTGGCCATGAACGGCCCCAGCGCCTCGCGCACCACGCGGTAGACGCCGCCGCGGACGAACAAGCTGCAGCTCTCGATGTAGACGTTGCGCACGAAGTAACTGAAGAGCATGACGGCCAGGATGAACCATGGCGCCGCCGGCCCGATGGCCTGCTCCACGATGCCGCCGATGTAGTACGACGTGCTCGCCAGATCGCACAGCACCACGGCGGCAGTGCGCCAGTACGAAATGAACGTGAACATCACGCTGCCGACGATGATCACCTGGGCCGGCCGCAACAAGGCGTTGGTCTTGCGCGGTGCGCCAGCAGCGCCGTCGGCAGTGGACATGGAAGCAGTCTCAAAGGTCGCCGTGCGGGTCGCCACGGCAAGGGGGTGGTATGACCAGCGATTATAAAGGCCTAGCCGGGTTTGACAAGTTGCCGGTGGCCCGGGCGGCCTTTCGATCGTAAGAATAGGCAGCACACGTTACACGAGGGAGAGAATGCCATGGCATCGCTGGATTTCAACGCGGACGACGCCGTGGCGCGCCTCATGCGGTTCCTGGCGATCGAGGGCATCACGGGACAGGAACAGGCGATCGGCCGCGACGTGGCATCCGCCCTGGCCGAAGTCGGCGTGCCACGCAAGTCCATCCGCTTCGACGATGCGAACGCCCGCATTCCCTTGCCGACGCAAACCGGTAATCTGATCGTCACCTTGCCGGGCACCCTGGATGGGCCCCGACGCCTGCTGATGACGCATCTCGATACCGTGCCCCTCTGCGCCGGCGTGAAACCAGACAAGCGCGGTAACCGGATCGTGTCCGCAACCGGTACGGCCCTGGGCGGTGACAACCGCACCGGCGTCGCCTGCCTGGTGACGGTCGCCGCCGAACTGATCCGCCAGAGCCTGCCGCACCCGCCGGTGACGTTGTTGTTCACCGTCCGCGAGGAAAGTGGACTTTGGGGAGCGCGGCACGTCAAGCTCGACGAGCTCGGTGGCCCGGTGGAAGGCTTCAATATCGACGGGCGCCTTGCCTCGGACCTGACCATCGGCGCCGTCGGCGCCGCACGCTGGGAGGCGGAGGTCCTGGGCAAAGCGGCGCATGCCGGAGCGCATCCCGAGAAGGGTATCTCGGCGACGATGGTCGCGTCGCTGGCGCTGGCCAGCATTCATCGCAGCCGCGTCTGGGGCAAGTTCAAGAAGGATGGTAAGCCAGGTACGTCCAACGTCGGGATCTTCGGCGGCAAGGACGGCAAGAGCGCCGGCGACGCCACCAATGTCGTCACCGATTATGCGTACCTGCGCGGCGAAGTCCGCAGTCACGACGCGAAAGTGGTGCAGCAGGTGACCGCGGAATACAAGCGCTGCCTGCAGGATGCCGCGAAGCGCGTGCGCGACGACAAGGGCCGCGCCGCCAAGGTGAAGTTCAGCGCTCGCCGCGACTACTATGCGTTTCGCATCAAGCCAACGGCTCCGGTGGTGCGCCATGCCCAGGCTGCGGCCGAGCGAATCGGCCTCACCCCGGCCCTGCGGATCAGCAATGGCGGCCTCGATGCCAACTGGATGGTGCGTCACGGCATTCCCACCATCACGTTTGGCGCCGGCCAGAATGCCATTCATACGGTCGATGAGTACGTCGACGTGCCCGAGTTCCTGACCGGCTGCCGAATGGCCCTGTCCGTGGCCACCATGCCGTGATCACCGCTCGCGGCGAAGCACCGTTAAAAACGCACCACTTTCTTGTGGCATTGCGGCGGCGCTGCTACTCTGAGGGGAAGTCGCTCCGTCCGGTATCTGGATTCGAGGGGTTTTCTGATATGGCCACCCGCAAGACCATCCTCATCGTGGATGACGACCTGGAGTTGAGCGACGGCCTGCGCGTCGTCCTGGAAAGACAGGGGTTTCACGTCATTCAAGCGCGCGATGGTCAACAAGGCAAGCAGATGGTGTATCACCACCGTCCCGACCTGATGATTCTCGACATGATGATGCCGCGCATGGGCGGCTACCCGGTGCTCGAACACTTCCGCGGCAAGCCCGACGCGCCGCCCGTCATCATGATCACCGCCAACGAAGGCAGCCGCCACAAGGCTTATGCTGAATACCTGGGCGTGGTCGATTACTTGCGCAAGCCCTTTGCGATGGAACGCCTTCTGGAAAGCGTCCACAAGGCCCTGAGCGCGGGCAGCGCCGCCAAGGATGCGACCGGCGAAGACACGCCGAAAGAGTGAACTCCAGCGAAATCCTCCTCGTTCCCACGCTCTCTGAGTGCGCGTGGGAACGAGGTTCCTGCATTTCCCTCCATCACTCAAGAGTGCGCATTTCACCGTCACCTTGTCACCTTGTCACCTTGTCACCTTGCCACCTTGCCACCTTGCCACCTTGTCACCTTGTTGCTTTGTCAGCCGCAAGCGTATACTGCCGCCGGACTCAAGGACGAGGAGGGTCGGCGTGCCGAAACAGCCAAAGTTCGTACCCAGCTACACGACACGCCTCGGGCGAGCGTATCACGCCGACTCCCGGGAGTTCCTGCGCCAGGTTCCCGACGACTCGGTCTCGCTGGTGATGACCTCACCGCCGTTTCCCCTCCGCCGCCAGAAAGCTTACGGCAACGTCCCGGCCGACGAGTACGTCGAGTGGTTCTGGCCTTTCGCACAGGAAATCCATCGCATCCTGCGCCCTGACGGCAGTCTGGTGCTGGACATTGGCGGCACGTGGAACCCCGGCATGGGGACGCGGTCGCTGTTCCAGTATGAACTCGTGATCCGTCTGGCCAAGCTGTTCCACCTGGCCCAGGAGTTCTACTGGTACAACCCGTCGAAGTTGCCGACGCCGGCGGAATGGGTGACCATCCGACGCACGCGCGTCAAGGATGCGGTGACGACGCTGTGGTGGCTGTCGAAGACCGAAAACCCACAGGCCGACAATCGCCGCGTGCTCAAGCCCTACAGCCCGTCCATGAAACGGCTGCTGAAGAACGGCTATGATCGGGCGATGCGGCCTTCGCAGCACGACATTGGCCCGCACTTCCAGCGCGACAACGGCGGCGCCATTCCGCCGAACCTGCTGTCGATCCCCAACACGCGCTCCAATGATCCCTACATCCACCGCTGCAAGGCGGCCGGGCTGACCATTCATCCCGCCCGCTTCGTGGCGGAGGTTCCCGCGTTCTTCGTCCGCTTCCTGACGGAAACCGACCAGCTCGTGGTGGACCCGTTCGCGGGCAGCAATATGACCGGCCAGGTCGCGGAAGAGATGGGGCGCAAGTGGATCAGCATCGAGATGAACGCGGACTACGTGGCCAGCTCGCAGATGCGTTTTCCAGATGCGGTGCCGGGCGCTGGCCGCCCCGCGGCCAAGGCGGGATGATCGACGAGGATTCGGCCGGCACAGCCGGCCCTCCATGGGGCTCACATTGTAGGGCCGGCTGTGCCGGCCGCACTTCTACTAACCCCATTTCCAGCTTGGACACAACGCACCGACTTGAATTTCAAACGGCATTGATCGCGATGGGTTCCCAACCGTCGAAGCGCCGCACCGGGTGTGTTAAGATTCATTCATGCTTCCCGCCCGACATCCGACCGGCATCATTGGTCTCACCTTTCTGCTGAGCCTGCTGCTCTTTGCACTGGGCACGGCGGCAGCGGTCTACCTCTATCATCAGCATGCGGTCAGTGCCGATATCCTTAGCGAAAACGTCGGCAGCCGCCGGGTGGCCGGCGAGCTGGAAGGCACGTTGCAGGACCTCATCGCCGGCCAGTTCCGCAATGATCTCTTTTACCGCATCGGCGTCTTTACCATCGACTTGCCGCCCCTCCGCGAACGCCTTGAGGACCTGCCGTTGCTGGTCGATCACTTCCTGCGTCGATTCAGTTACGAGCTGCACAAGGACGTCAAGCAGATCGCGCCGGACGCGCTCGAGCTCCTGCGCCGGCACCCATGGCCAGGCAACCTGCGCGAGCTGCAAAGCGTGCTGAAACGCGCCATCCTGGCCACCACGGGCCCGGTGCTTCTGCCCGATTTTCTGCCCGACGCGCTGCGTGCTTCCGATCCACCGCTGCCGGCGACGTCCGGCAAGTCTTTCTCGGACGCTTTCATTGTCGAACGCTTGCAAGCAGGTGCCGAAAACCTCTACGCGGAATCGCTGGCCTTGATGGAGCGACAGTTGATCGTGCGCATTCTGGAACACACCCAGGGCAACCAACTCCAGGCGGCACGCATTCTCGGCATCACGCGCAGCAGCCTGCGCTTCAAGATCCGCGCGCTGGGAATCACCATCGAACGCGCCATCGCAGCCGATGACGAAACAGGCTGAGCGGCCTGTCTCACTCACCGTGTGCAAACGCTCCCGTCCGCCTGAAAATGAACGGTCCCGGACCGCCAGCGCAGCGGCGGCGGCTCCCGGCCCTCTACGAGGCACAACATCGCCTCGGCAAGGTTCTCCCGCGCCAGGGCGCGGAGGCCGACATACGACGTTGTCAGCCGGGGATTCACCTCGATGACGCGGTCGCCCCGACCATCGGCAGATTCCCCCAGCACCAGGTCGACGCCAACGTATCCTCGAAGCCCCGGAACGGTCTCGACCGCGCTCCGCGCTAACCGAGTCGCGCGCTCCGCCAACCCGGCCGGCAGCGGCGTCCAGCCACCCTGGTAGTGAAATCGTCCGTCGTTGGACAATTCCTGCGCCGTCGCCGGCAGCGGCAGAAAGCCGCCCGCACCGATCAGAAAAGCAACACTGGCTGCGAGTCCCCGGACCCACGGCTGCAGCAGCAACTCTCCGGTCCATCCCTCCTGTCGGCTCGCTGCGACGCAGTCGGCAATCTCGCGCGATTCGTGCAGCAGAAACGTGGCCTGCGAGCCCGCGCCGTCGCGCGGCTTGAGCACTGCGGGCAACGAGAACGTCGCTGGCATCGTCCCCATGCCGAGCAAATGACATTCCGGAGTCGCCACGCCATGTTTGCGAAGGTACTGGCTCAGGGCCAGCTTGTCCGCGGTCAAACGCACCGCCGACGAGGAAGGACCGAGCAGTCGTCCACCCGCTTCCTCGACCCAGCGGCAGCGTTCGTACAGGATGCCATCCAACTCCGGGGCGACGACCAGCGTGTAGTCGGCTGCCGCCGCTTCCCGGCGAAAGGCATGCTCTTCCTGATCCTTGCTGACGCGCCGACACGGCCAAGCTGCGGGCTCGGCAGCCATCGTCGCCAGAAGGGTTGTGACTTCGACGCGTGTCAGCGCAGCGAAATCGCGCATCACCGCATCGAGCATGGCCCAGCCCTCGGTTGCCAGGGAGGCATTGCCGATATCGTGGGCACAGGTGTATTCGTAGACGAAGATGCGAAGCATGACGGGAAGGATAGCACAAGGGTGAGAGCCTTTGTCACGCACCCACATATAGCGCGACGTTCGAGCGCCGGATGGCCGATCGGTCGCTTGAGCAGCGGGCGAACAAACTCTACCGTAATGGCTCACACATTTTCTTTGACACGTCCACTCCTTCCATTAAGATGTCTGACATCTGCTGTCAAACCCGTTTAGCCCGGAAGGATACCGAATGAAGCTGGAACCGATTGCCCGGCAGTCGCTGGTCGACGTCGTCGCCGAGCGCATCCGCGGGTTGATCGACCGAGGCCACATGGAACCCGGCGACCGCCTCCCTGGCGAGCTCGACTTGGTGGAACAACTCCAGGTCAGCCGCCCGGTGCTGCGTGAGGCGATTAGCCGGCTCGAAAGCGTTGGTCTGGTCACCGTGCGACGCGGGCGCGGCATCTACGTCGGCGACCGGGGCAGCCTGTCCAGTTGCGTCAAGCTGGTGCGTACGGCGATGAGCATTGCGCCCAAGGAAGTGCTGCGGCTCACGGAGCTGCGCACAGCGATTGAAGTCCACGCGGCCCGGCTGGCGGCCGAGCGCGCGACGCCGGAAGAGGTGGTCGAGCTGGAGGAACTGTGCCGACAGATGGATCGCGAAGACGTGGACCATCTCGAAGCCATCGAGTTCGACTTCCGGTTCCATCGCAAGATCGTCGCCATCACCGGCAACGAGATGATGGAGAACATCATGCACGTCATCCACGAGTTCGTGATGGCCGGCATGATCCACACCACGCCGAATCCGCGCAATCGCCGCAACAGCAAGGCCCTCCACGGCGCCATCCTCGACGCCATCCGCTCCGGCGACGCCGAGGCCGCTGAAAAGGCGATGAAAGCTCACATGGGGATGGTCTCCCTGCGCCTGGAGGAAGCCGACGAACGCCGCAAGCAGCCGGCGGTGCGTTGATTCTCCCCCGTCGTTTGTCACGCGTATCGAGATTGCGGGTTTGTCACGCGTATCGAGATTGCGGGTTTGTCACGCGTATCGAGATTGCGGGGACGCCTACGATGGGGCACACACATCGGATCCTCGGCGTGCTTCGCCGCCCTTGCGAATGAGTAACCTTGTGTCGTGTCAAGTTCTCGGGTTGGACATTGGCGGCGCCAATCTCAAGGCGGTGCATGCCGCGGGCGTCACGCGGACGCAGCCCTTCCATCTCTGGCGTGCCCCAAGCGACCTCCCCGACGCATTGCGGTCCCTCTTGCGCGAGATGCCGGCGCACGATCATCTTGCCGTCACCATGACCGGTGAGCTGTGCGATTGTTTCAGTACGAAGCGTGAAGGAGTGCACGTCATCCTCGACGCTGTCCGGGCCGTCGCCGGCTCGGCTCGCGTGAGCGTGTGGCGGACCGACGGCCGCTTGGTTGATCTGGCAACCGCACGGGACGCACCACTGCTTGTTGCCGCAGCCAATTGGCTGGCCCTGGCAACCTTCGCCGGGCGATGGGCGCCGCACGGCCCGGCTTTGCTGCTCGACATCGGCTCGACGACGACCGATATTATTCCATTGATGAACGGCGAGCCAGCGCCCAGCGGCCGGACCGATCCCGAGCGATTGAATTCGGGCGAACTGGTCTACACCGGCGTCAGGCGGACGCCGCTGTGTGTCCTGCTGCCCGATCGGACCGCGGCCGAACTCTTCGCCACGACACTCGATGCATACCTCCTCCTCGGTCAGCTTCCGGAAGCGCCTGGGGATACGCACACCGCGGACGGGCGACCGGCGACCCGCCTGGCTGCCCACGGACGCCTCGCCCGGATGCTTTGCGCGGACGTCGAGACCTGTTCGGAAGCCGAACGCCTGGCGCTGGCACGCCATGCTGCCATCGCGCAGAAATCGCTGATTTGCAAGAGCATCGATGCCGTCGTGCATCGTATGGGCCACAGCCCACACACCGTGATCGTCGCCGGCAGTGGCGAGTTCCTGGCCCGGGACGTGGCAAGCGGCATGCGTTGGTTTCCTTCGGCGCGGCTGGTGTCTCTTGCCGACATGCTGGGGCCGGATGCCTCCACGGCGGCCTGCGCCCACGCACTGGCCGTGCTTGCAGCGGAGATGAGCGTTGCGTGACGGCAGCCAAGACTTGGTGGTCGTCAAAGTCGGCGGCAGTCTCTTCGACCTGCCGGACCTGGGAACCCGGCTCCGTTCCTGGATCGGCCACTTGAAGGCCGCGCGAGTGCTGGTGGTGCCCGGCGGCGGCGGTACGGCGAATGTCGTCCGCGACTGGGACCGCTGCCACCGACTGGGTGAAGAAGCAGCCCACTGGCTCGCCCTGCACGCCATGACGATGAACGCGCGGTTCCTGACGGAGCTGCTCCCCGAAGCCAAAGTTGACGTGAAGGCTGCCGAAGGTCTCACGATACTTGACGCCTACGCCTTCGCTCGCGCCGACGAAGGCAAACCGGATTGCTTGCCGCACTGTTGGGAAGTGACGAGCGACGCCATTGCCGCGCGGACGGCGCTCGTCCTCGGCGCGGTCCGATTGATCTTGCTCAAATCGGTCGACGTCCCTGGTGATGTGGACTGGTGCGAGGCGAGCGAGCGCGGCTTTGTGGACCGATTCTTCGGGCGGCTCGTGTCCGGCAGGAAACTCGACGTACTCGCCGTCAACCTGCGCACCTGGCAGCCGTGAGCCCGTGGTGAAGGATTTTATCGGGTTGCTGTGAGACTCTTCCTTGCGACATAAAAAGGGGACCGAATCTGCTGCTATGAAAATAGGCGACACCTCTAAGCTTCCGTCCACCGAATGCAGCCCATTTTCACGAACTCAGGGTGCCGCGCCGGCATGAAGACTCTGTAGAAAATGTACTATTCCGGCGAGCGGGGCGTGTGAATGCCCCGGTTTTGCCACCTTAACCGGGGCGTTCACACGCCCCGCTCGCCAGGCTTTCTACAAAGCAGACCGAATCGCGATACCACCCTGCCGCGTCAGCGGCCGAACATGGACTCCGGTGGGAATGGCGACGGCAAAGACAAAAATCCAGTCCGCAGCGCGACGAACAGCGAAGCGCAGACCAGGTCGGCCGTCGTGCCCGGATTGCGGCCCGGTTTTGCACGCATCCAGCCGTCCAGCTCCTGCCAAGCCGTCCGCGCGGCGTCGGTGTGCGGCCAACCGTGGTCCAGAACCGCACGCGCTCGGCGGCTGGCATCCACGGCTTCGTCCATGCCCAGCTTGCGTGCGATCAGGCTGTCGGGGTTCGCATCCAGCATGCGGAGCTGGCAGAAGCAGATTGCCGCTTCAAGCCTTCCCGTTCGATCCATTTCCGAAGCGAGTGCAGGAACACCGACGTTGAACACCTCTTGGAAGTTGTTGGCGTACTGCCGGGCGACCAGGTCGCGATCAGCGGCCAAGGTCATCACCTCACGCAGCGTTTGCGTCGGCACGCTCGCCACGTCCTGTTCGGCCGCCTGACCCAGGCCCGAGGGCTGCGCCAGGCGGATCGCCTCATAGACAATCCGCGCATCATCGATGGAGAGGCCAGCGAGCAATGCGGGCAGGCCGGAGCGCAACTCAGCGTCGGCAGGCACCGCCGCCAAGGGCGCCAGCAGCAGGATCGTGCCAAGATGCGGGTTGCCGGCCACCACCCGGCGCATGGCGCGTACGGCTTCCAGCACCGTTTGGCCCACGGAATTCCGCGGGGCATCGTTCAGGATTGGCGCGAAGGCAGCGGCACTGGCCAGGAAATGTTCGCAGCGGAGGGTGCCCAGGTCGTGGTTAGGCGTTGCGTCGCCGGCCTTGGGAGCCGTCACTTCCCACAAGCAGGCCGTGTAAGCCCAGTCGCCGATCGAGGGCATGTCACTTCCCCCGATCCTCGCCGGCAAAGAAGCGGAGCATTGCGGCGGCAACGTCGATCCCGGTCACGGGCGCCAGGGCGCGCCAGCCGGGCACCGCATTGACCTCCAGGACATACCACTCGCCGCAGGGACCAGGCAACAAATCGACGCCGGCGGCCACGGCACCGACTGCCTCTGCCGCGCGCAAGGCGAGCGCCTCTTCCTCGTGCGTCACATCGACTTTCTCAGCGGATCCGCCCTGGGCGACGTTGGTGCGCCAGTCGCCGCGTGCCGTTCGGCGCATGGCGGTAAGCACGCGGCCGCCCAGCACAAAGACACGCAGGTCCCAGCCGGGATGCGCGATGTACTTCTGGAGGTACAGGACGCACTGCGTCCGCTCCAGGGTGCGAAACGTGCGCCAGGCCATGTCCGGATCGCTGACGCGCACCATGCCGCGGCCCTCGGAGCCGAAGAGCGGTTTGACGACGACATCGCCGCCGAGCGTTTCATACGCTTCCAGCGCGGCGTCGGCATGCTGGCAGACGATCGTCGGCGGCACCAGTAGGCCGGCGCCTTCCAGTCGGGCGCTGGCGAGGTACTTGTCGACGCAGGCTTCGACGGCCGCGGGCGGATTCAGGACACGGATGCCGCGCGCCTGCAGCCGGTGCAGTACGTCCATGCGAAAGACGACCTGCTCCAGCGAGCCCGGCGGCATGGTGCGCACCACAACGCCGTCGAATCCGGTAAGCGAATCGCCTGGAATCCCGGCGCCCGCGGTGACGCGCCGGAAATCAACGGCAACGGCCTCATGGCCGAGCAGCGCCGCGGCCCGCTGCAGGTCGCGGACGTGCCAGCCATCGCCACCCGCCAGGATTGCCCAGCGCATGTTCAACTCATGAATGAGAGGAGCAGCACGTTCGGATCGACGCGGCCAAATGCATGAATCCTGCCCGTTTTCAGGTTGTGAAAGACCACTTCAGCGGGAGAGAAAAGCAAGGGGTCAATCTTGTAGAAGTCCTGGCCGTACCGGGCAAAGATCTCGGCGAACGGGGCGCCGTGGTCCTTCGAACCGCTGGACGGTACTTTCGGCCCCAACTCGGCGATCTGATCGTCGTCGGCGCGGACCCAGAGAATGACGCGGCCGCCGTAAAGGATCGCATCATTCGTGCGGCCAATCGCCTGCAAGCCCTTGGTCGCTACTGGCGGCAGAGGAGCAGTACCGAAGCCGGATACCACCTGGGACAGATTGAACTTGAGCTCATGCAGCTTGTGAAGGGTCGTCTCCAGCGACCGGGCCACCACCTGGACGTTGCCCGCCTGGCTGGACGCCGGCGCGACCAGGAGCGTGAGCTTCGCGGGCGGCAGCTTCAGGCTTTCCGCAATGTGCGCGACGACCTTGGCGTCCGGCACCTGGCCCGACTCCAGCACGCCGACGGCGACCGGCGGTTGCTCCTTACCTGGAATGTGGTTGAACAGCTCTTCCTTGCCGTACGCCGCCCGCATGGGCCCCGAGCCCATCGCGAAGAAGTCGCCGACGCTCACCTGCCATCCCGCGTATTGCGATGCCATGCACGCCAGCACCGGTGCATCGCTCGACACCTGGACGTGCGCGCAGGGCAAGCCGCCCACGTCGCCAGGAATGAGCGAGACCTCGGCCAGGTTCGCAAGGCATACGCGGGCCAGCGCCAGGCCGGCCTGCAAGCCGCCTTCGGTGTTGATGCCGCAGTTCAGGATGCGGGCGCCATTCGCGGCCGGCTCGACCTTGATGCGCAGGGCCTCTGCATTGGCGGCCATGTGATCGGCCAGGCGGGAGGCTCGTTCGTTGAGCGTGGGGGACGTGGCCACTCGGGGCTCCTTTCTCGGGGCGGCGTTACTTCAGTGGGATGATGGAGGAGAACATATCCGCCGGCCCGCCGAGGGCCAAGCAGGAAAGCCGCTCGCACCGTAAAAATCCTGTGGCGGCAAGGGATGCCTATATCATGATTCTGACTGAATTAACACTCTCGTACCCAAGCTCCGGCTTGGGTACGCACGACCGAGAAGCTCTAGCTTCTTGCCGTGAATGGCTTGCGTGACTCGACGCTGCCTGTGTAGTGTCACGTTCCGAGAAGCTGGAGCTTCTCGGTCGTGCGTACCCAAGCCGGAGCTTGGGTACGAGAATGATTTGGTAGTGGCAGAGGGGCATGGCGATGGACGTACCCCAGGGACAAACCAGCCCTCCCCCGAAGGCCTCGCTGCTGGCCCGCCTGACTCGCTCCCCTCTCTACTGGCTGCTTGTGGCGTTGCCCGTGGCCGTGATCCTGGAGCGGATGCACGCCGCGGACTTGTGGGTCTTCATCGCATCCGGCGTGGCGATCATTCCGCTGGCCGGCTTGATGGGTCGCGCCACGGAGAACCTGTCCGAATCCCTGGGCCCCGGCATTGGGGGCTTGCTGAATGCGACCTTCGGCAATGCGGCTGAGCTCATCATCGCCCTGATGGCGCTCGCGAACGGCCCAACGATGTATCCGCTGGTGAAGGCATCGATCACCGGGTCAATTATCGGCAACGTCTTGCTCGTGCTTGGGGCTTCATTCCTGGCCGGGGGCCTGCGCTTCCCACGGCAGACATTCAACCGAACCGCGGCGGGCATGGGTTCGACCCTCCTGGCCCTGGCCGCCATCGGCCTCATCATGCCGACGCTGTTCTTCTATCTGCATCAAGCTGGTGGGACACTCACCCCCGAACAATCGAAGAACATCGAGTTCCTGTCCGAAGAGATTGCCGGCATCCTGGCGGCAATCTATGTGCTCAGCCTGGTCTTTTCGCTGGTAACACACCGCCATCTCTTCGATCCACCCGGAGGGCCGGAAGCGACCACCGGAAGCCACGGTCCAGAATGGAGCCGGCGCACGTCCATCCTCGTTCTGCTGGTGGCGACGGCCGGAGTCGCATGGATGAGCGAGATGCTCGTCGGCTCCGTCGAGCATGCCGGAGAAGCGCTGGGCATGACCCGCGTTTTCCTGGGCGTAATCGTGGTCGCGGTCATCGGCAATGCCGCCGAGCACTCGACCGCGGTGCTCATGGCGCTGAAAAACAAGATGGACTTGGCCGTCAACATCGCGGTCGGCAGCAGCCTGCAAATTGCCCTGTTCGTCGCCCCGGTCCTGGTGTTTGCCAGCATGGGCATGGGACACGCGGTCCCTCTTGACCTTCACTTCACCCTGCTGGAGACGATCACGGTCGTCCTCACCGTCGGCGTGCTGGCGCTGGTCTGCCAGGACGGCGAAAGCCACTGGATGGAGGGCGTCATGCTGCTTGGCGTCTATGCCATCGTCGCGCTGGCGTTCTATCACCTGCCTGAGTAGCAACAATTCCGCACAATCCGCGAACCTCGTAATATCTGTGCGCCACTGACGAATAGAATTGGAGCGGCCTGCGCCAGGAGTCAGAGGGCAGGAGTCAGGAATCAGGTGGCAGGAATCAGGCACAGTGGAATTCAAAATCCATCATTACTCCTGCCTCCTGATCGCTGACACTTGTCTTTTGCCCCTGATTCCCTCCCTCCCGATCGTTGTCTTCTGATCCCTCACTCCGGAGGTTTCCATGAATCCAATGAATCTGCTTGCCGGCGGTGCGTTGCTCGGTGTGTTGGCCGGGTGTTGGGACAAGGTCAAGGCCGTGAGCTGGAAACTCATCAGTCTGTTCATCCAGCAAGTCGAGATCCCCTCTGAAGCAGCCCACCACGCCCTGGTTGCCTACCTCGTCAAGCACTACAAACGCTCGCGTTTCTACGATCGCATGTACGGCGCGACCTATGAGCACCAACGCGACGGTCGCTATGGACTGGTTGCGTACGAACTCTTCGGCAGTCGCAGCGTCGTCTTCTGGAATGGGTGGCGACCCTTTGTCTTCACCAATCAACAGGAAAACAAGAAGCCGAATACGACGCCGAGCAATCCCTGGGGCTACGGTGAGGAATCGAGCGCCCTCAAAATCTACTCCACGATTACGTTTCTGCGCGGGACGGTCAATGTGGAAGCCATCGTTCGCGACGCCTGCGCCGAGCGCAACCAATCGACCTGGACCGTGTCGGAAGACGATGAAAAAGCCAAGAATCGCTTCTTTATCCACTACGTCCCCAAGATCGGCGACGCCAACCACTCCGAGGAAAATGCCAACAGCGGACTGGCGTGGTATCAGCAGGGGCACTATCGCTTGCTGGCTCATCGCGCCGAGGACCTGGGCAAGGCCCGCAGCCGAACCGGGAGTGCCGTCGAGACCCTGATCTTCCCGCGCCGCATCAAGGACCTGATCAAGGAAATCGAGCTGTGGCGCAACAATAAGAGCTGGTACCTGGAGCGCGGCATCCCCTGGAAGCGCGGCTGGCTTCTGTATGGCCCTCCAGGCACGGGCAAGACCGCCCTAGCCCGCGCCTTTGCCGAAGACTTGAACCTGCCGATCTACGTCCTGAACCTGGCCGAGATCAGCAACCACGGCCTCATGCACGCCTGGAGCAGCATGCAGGTGAACGTGCCGTGCATCGCCCTGATGGAAGACATCGACAATGTCTTCCACGGCCGGGAAAACGTCTCGCGCCGCCACGGCATGATGAGCATGTTCATGCCGCCGAAGAAGGACGACGACGGCGACAAGGCCCCGATGACGCCGTTGACCTTCGATTGCCTGCTGAACTGCCTGGACGGCGTGGAACGCTCGGACGGCGTCTTCACGATCATCACCACCAACGCCATCGACAAGATCGACTCGGCCCTGGGCCAGCCGCGTCGCCTACCGGACGGCACCATGGAATTCATCTCGACGCGCCCCGGCCGCATCGACAAGGCCATCGAGCTGACCTACATGGAAGTCGAAGACAAGAAGCGAATGGCCCAACGCATCCTCGGCACCTACCCCGCGGAGCACGAGGCAATGCTGGAGTTCGTCGAGCGCTATCCCGACTTGCAGGAGACGCCGGCCCAGTTCCAGGAGCGCTGCGGCCAGATCGCACTCGCTTGCTTCTGGAAAGAAAAAGAAGAAGTCAAGCGACTGCGCGAGCGACGTGCCCGTTCGGTCATCCCGGCCCTTGCCGACGTGGACGAAACTTGGCTGTGCGACTGGTTTCCGTTCATGAACGGGGTGATCAACCCACAACGGCGCGCGGAGGAAGAGCGGACGACGGCTGGCGCGGAAGAGAAGCAAAGTGCGTGAGCGCTGGCTTTGACGCGTCCGCCAAGGCCGAGAGAATCGTAGGGTGCGTCAAGCGTACTCGCGCGGACGCACCGGACCTTGCAACCACATGACGTCTTCGCAAGGTCCGGTGCGTCCGCGCGAGTACGCTTGACGCACCCTACAAACCACACGCTAGAACAACTCATCGATCGCCTTGCCGTCTTCGATCATCGAGATCGGCCGGCCGCTGGGGTGGTTGAACTGCACCTTTTGGTCGATGTCGAGGACTTGCAAGATCGTGGCCATGAAGTCCTGGGGCGAGATTGCCTTGGACTTGGGATAGCCGCCGCGGTCGTCCGATTCGCCAATGATCTGCCCCATCTTCAAGCCGCCGCCCATGAACGCCAGCGGATTCAGGCCGGCCCAGTGGTCGCGGCCGGTCGAGCTTTCCTTGGCGTTGTTGTAGTTGCCGATGCGTGGCGTGCGGCCGAACTCGCAGGTGATGACGAGCAGGATGTCGTTGGTCAGCCCGCGTTCTTTCACGTCTTGAATAAAGGCATCGACGGCATGGTCCAACGGCGGGCAGAGCTTCTTGCAGCCGGGAATAATTCCGTCGTGATGGTCCCAGTAGCCGTTGTTCAGCGTGACAAACGTGGAACCCGCCTCGCACAGCCGCCGGGCCAACAATAGTTCCTGACCGAGGCCTTCGCCATAGCGTTCCTTGGTCTTTTCGTCTTCCCTT
The DNA here is from genome assembly GCA_019752375.1 of Gemmataceae bacterium. Classification (GTDB taxonomy): domain Bacteria; phylum Planctomycetota; class Planctomycetia; order Gemmatales; family Gemmataceae; genus JAIEMG01. The sequence goes on from JAIEMG010000008.1 coordinate 55,321, forward strand.
GACAGGTCAAATGCTTCCTTGGCCTTGCCCACCAGCACGTTGACGGCCTGCTGCGTGAAGCCGTCCATCCCCTTCATGACGCCGCTTTGATCGAGCTCGCGGTCGAGGGTGTCGAAGGCGCTGAGCAAGGTGCGGCGGTCGCCGAGCCGCTCGGGAGCGATCTTCAGGCCCATGTTATTGAGCATCTGATTGTTCGAGCCCTTGAGGCCAACGCGGAAGGGTGCGTAGGCCTGGCCAAGCCAGACCGCGTCGTCGCCAGGGTAGCCGCCGTGGTTGCTCAGGATACGGACGTTGGTCGGCACGCCCGTGGTTTGATTGATCGGTCCCTTGCAGCGGGCGACGACGGAGCCGATGGAGGGGCTCTGCTGCGGGATCACCGGCGCCTTGCCGAGGAACTCGGGCGGCCAGGGATAGCCGGTTTTCACCCAGTGCGTGGCGCCGCCGTGGTCGCCGTCCTTGTGGGTGAACGACTTGACAATCGCCATCTGGTCGGCCAGCTTCGCCATCTTCGGCAGCAGGCTGCAGAAGTCGATGCCGGCCATCGGCGTCTTGGTCGAGCCGAACAGACAGCGGTATTCCTTGGGCGCATCCATCTTGGGGTCAAACGTCTCGAACTGCGACGCGCCGCCGTCGAGGAACAGCAGCACGACCGACGGAGTCTTCTTCGCCGGCTTGCTCGGTTCGCTGGCGTTGGCGCGAATGCGCAGCACCTGCGGCAGCGTGATGCCGCCAAAGAGGCCCAGGGTGCCGATCTTGAGGAAGTCGCGGCGCGTGCTGCCGTCGCACTTGCGGCGTTGCGGGCGTGGGTCGATCAGGTCCAGCATCGGTCTTCCCCTTGTCAGAGAGGCAGGTCGGCGTGCGGGTTACGCTTAGCACGGTGGGCCAGACACTCTTGTCTGGCCGGCCAGACAAGAGTGTCTGTCCCACCGAATAGACTGTGGTAACTCAAACCAGCTCCGCAATCGGCTCGCGCTCGTCGAGCAGGTACATCGGTCGGCCCATGAAGTCCGGCAACGTCGTCTCGGGATCGATGCCGAGCACGCGATACAGGGTCGAAAGCACATTCGACGGCGTGTAGACCGTGCCCTTGGAACGCTCGGCCCGCAGTCCGGTGTCGCCGACGACCTGGCCCATCTTCAAGCCACCGCCGGCGATGAAGACGTTGCCTGCCGGCGCCCAGTGGTCCCGGCCGCCGGTCTTGTTGATCTTCGGGGTGCGGCCAAATTCTCCCCAGACCACCACGGCCACGTCTTTGTCGAGACCTCGCTCATAAATGTCGGTCACCAGTGCATGGACCGCCTTGTCGTACTCGGGAAGCTTGCGGCGCAGGTTGCTGAAGTTCGTCTCGCTCTTCTGATCGCCGCCCGCGTGAGTGTCCCAATCGCCGCCGGGGAACATCGTACCGGCCGCGGAGCAAGTCACCACGCTGACGCCGGCTTCCACCAGGCGCCGGGCTTGCAGGAAGCGGGTCGCATTCTTGCCGTAGTGGTCGCGGACCTGCTGCGATTCCTTGTTGATGTCGAACGCGTCGCGCACCTTCGTCGAGCTGATGATCTCCAGTGCCCGCTGGTTGAACGTGTCCATGCCGCCGATGTCGCCGGCGCGGGTATCGATTTCCCGGTTGAGGTTGTCGAACGCCTTCAGGAGCTGCTTCCGATCGGCCAGCTGCGTGGCGTTGACGTCCTTGTGCAAGCTGAGATTGCTCATCGCCTGCCCGCCGCTGAACGGCTTGTGGGCGGCTCCCAGGTACGCCGGATCGCCCGGATCGCTGCCGTTCTCGCCGCCGAGGGAGACATAGTGCGGCATGCCATTGGCGCCCGCGCCGCCCCGCATCCGGCTGACCACGGAGCCAAAGACCGGCCGCTTGGTCGGGCCGCCCAAGGAGCCGCGCATCAGCATCTCGGCGCTGTGGGTATCCACGCTCTGCAAGCCGCGGACGATGGAAAACTTGTCCGCGATCTTGGCCTGCAGCGGCATCAGCTCGCAAATGTCCATCCCGGCGACATTGGTCTGGATCGGCTTGAACTCGCCGCGGAACTCGACCGGCGCGTCCGGCTTGAGGTCGTACATGTCGATATGGCTGGGTCCACCCGGCAGGTAGACCATGATGATTGACTTGGGCGTCGCCTTCTCCTCGGTGGCGCCGACTGCCTTGAGCCGAAGCAGGTCGCTGAGGGTGAGAGCGCCCAGACCAAGAGCGCCGACCTTGAAGAACTCGCGGCGCGAGACGCCGTCACAGGGCCGATGGCTGGATTCGAGGAAAGTGAGCATGTCCGGTCTCCGCGGGCAGGTGGGACGCGTAGGTGGCGGGTGATTCAACCATGTAGTGCAGTTCGGGGGGCGGACAAATGCCAAATCGGAATAAAATCGCAATTTATTGCACTATATGGACTTGCAGGAATTAACTTGCCAGGCGTCGGCGGCATCACGCCACCACCCGTGCGTTGGCGAACTGAGTCGGCGAAAGTAGCGAGTGGTCCCGGTAAGGCAGCGGGCGTCGACAAAACCTCACAGCTGTGTCTCCGCCATCTCCACCGCCCGCAACAGGCCCATCGCCTTGTGTTCCGTCTCTTCGCGCTCGCGCTGAGGCACGCTGTCGGCGACGATGCCGGCACCAGCTTGCAGGTAGGCGGTCTGGCCCATCAGGACCATCGTTCGCAGCGCGATGCAGGTGTCCATGTTGCCGCTGAAATCGATGTAGCCGACGGCGCCGCCATACGGCCCGCGTCGGTGCGGTTCCAGCTCGTCGATGATCTCCATCGCCCGCACCTTGGGGGCGCCGGACAGCGTGCCGGCCGGCAGACAGGCGCGCAGGGCGTCGAACGAGGTCTTGCCGGGCTGGAGCTGGCCTTCCACGTTGCTGCAGATGTGCATGACGTGGCTGTAGCGCTCGACGGCCATCACGTCGCTCAGCTCCACGGTGCCGTAGCGGGCCACGCGGCCCACGTCGTTGCGGCCCAGGTCCACCAGCATGATGTGTTCCGCCCGTTCCTTCGGGTCGGCAATCAGCTCCGCGGCCAGGCGGATGTCTTCCTCCTCGGTCTTGCCCCGGCGTCGAGTGCCGGCCAGTGGACGGATGGTGACGCGGTCGCCCTCCACACGCACCATGATCTCCGGCGAAGCGCCCACCAGGCAGAGCGGCCCCATCTTCAGGTAAAACATGAACGGGCTGGGATTGATGACGCGCAGCGTGCGATAGATATCGAACGGCCGCGCCCGCGTCTCGGTCTGAAAGCGCTGGCTGAGGACCACCTGGAAAATGTCGCCGGCCCGGATGTACTCCTTGCACTTTTCGACCGCGGCCTCGTACGCGGCCGGCGCGAAGTTGGAGCGATAGGCCATGTGGGCGTCGCCCGCGGGGGCGACGTCAGTCAGCTGCAAGTCGGCGACGCCTTGCTGCAGCCGTTCGACCAGCCGATCAACCCGGCCGCACGCCTCTTCGTAGCAGCGCTTCAAGTCCTTGGGATCGACATGTGCATGGGCGACGGCGGCCACGGTCTTGTTGATGTGGTCGAAGATCACCATGCGGTCATAGAACGCGAAGCAGAGGTCGGGCAGCCGGCGGTCGTCCGGCGGCGCCTTGGGCAAGTGCTCCACGTAGCGCACCGCATCGTAGCCCGCGTACCCGACTGCACCGCCGCAGAAGCGCGGCAGGCCCTGGACGTGCGGAGCGCGATACTTCGCCAGCGTTTCTTCCAGGAGCCGCAGCGGATCGGGATGTTCGAACTCCTCGTTCCCCAGCCGCACGCGGTGGTCGAAGGCCTCGAAGCGCAAAAACGGCCCGGCGCCAAGGAAGCTGTAGCGCCCCACGCGCTCGCCACCGACGACGCTCTCGAAGAGAAACGACCACTCGCCTTCCTGGATCTTGCAGAACGCGGACACCGGCGTCAGAGTGTCGCCAATGAGCTGCCGATAGACCGGCACGACGCTGGCGTTCCGGGCCAGGGCGGCGAATTCGTCAAAGGTGGGACGATAACGCATGCACAGGTACTCCACGCCACAATGGCACGCGGAGCTGGCGCCACGCGGACTGCGTGCGCGGATTTCCGCGGATCAAACAGACACCTGTCACTTCTCAAAGGCAGGGGAAGAAATGAACCACGGATTACACGGACAAGAGTCCCTATCCGTGTTATCCATGGTTCATTTCTTCCCCCTGGTTTTTATCCGCGAGAATCCGCGCATGCAATCCGCGTGGCGCCAGCTCCGCATGCCATTCTTCGCTCACATCGCTTCAAAGATCGTCGCAATCCCCTGTCCGGCCCCGATGCACATGGTCGCCAGGCCGAACTTGGCGCCGCGCTGGCCCATCGCGTGAATCAGCGTCGTTGCGATGCGCGCTCCGCTGGCGCCGAGCGGATGGCCGATGGCCAGGGCGCCGCCATGGACATTCACTTTGTCCGGATCAATTTCGAGCAGCTTGATGACCGCCAGCGCCTGGGCCGCGAACGCCTCGTTGATCTCGACCAGCTCGATGTCCTTGAGCGCCAGGCCGGCGCGTTGCAGGGCCTTGTGGGTCGCCGGCACCGGGCCAATGCCCATGACCGAGGGATCGACGCCGGCCACCGCCATCGACCGGATGCGTGCCTTCGGCTTCAATCCCAGCTCCTTGGCCCGCTCGTCCGACATGATAAGCAGGGTGGCGGCGCCGACGTTCAACGGGCTGGCGTTGCCGGCGGTCACCGTGCCGCCGTCGGGCATGAACGCCGGCTTGAGCGCGCTCAGCGCTTCGACGGTCGTGTCGCGGCGGATGCACTGGTCCTGTGTCAGCAAGCGGCGCCGGCCCTCTTCGTCGCGCCCCCAGGTGGGAATGACCTCCGCGGTGAACCGTCCCTGATCGGTCGCCTCGGCGGCCAGGCGATGGCTGCGGAAGGCGAATTCGTCCTGCTCGCGGCGGCTGATGCGGTACTTGCGGGCCAGGTTCTCCGCGGTCAGGCCCATGTTGAGCACGGCCGGCGAGTGGCGGTAGAAGAAGTGCGGATTGGGATTGAAGCCTGCTTCCATCGGAATGTGCTGCATGTGCTCGACGCCGCCCGCCAGCTGCACGTCCTCGCAGCGCGCCGCGATGCTCTGGGCCGCCTGGTTGATCGCCTGCAAGCTGGACCCGCAGTTGCGATTGACCGTCACGCCGCCGACTTCAATCGGCATGCCGGCAATGAGGGCCGCCATCCGCGCCACGTCATACCCTTGTTCCCCCTGCTGGTTGACGCAGCCCCAGTGAATGTCCTCGATTTCCGAAGCGGGCAGCTGGACGCGCTCCAGGATTGCTTTCATCAAGTCAGCCGAGAGATCATCGGCTCGCACGTCGCGGAAATAGCCCTTCTCGGCGTGCGCTCGCGCAATCGGCGTCCGCACGGCTTCAATGACGACGGCGTCTCGCATGGGAATTCCTCCTGGGGGCGATCCAGAAGAATTGTATTCATCGAGGCATGTGAAACCTACGGCACAATGTCGCGGGTGGGCGCACAAGCTCACGTGGGGACGCGGTTTCGAGCCGTGTACTGGAAGCGTCGGAACGAGATTGCGTGCAGCCTCGCCGGCTGGCACTATGGTGGGGCAAGGTCCCTGCCCCACCCCAAGCGAGTGCGCCACGATGAAAACCGCCTCCCTCCGCTCCGTCTTACTGTCCCTCTTCGCGATGGCCCTGTTGCCGGTTCCATCCATCGCCCAAAGCCCGGAACAGGCCAAGGATGCCGCCAGGGACCAGATCAAGGAGCAGTACACCAAGTACGAGTATCGCATCCCCATGCGCGACGGCAAAAAGCTCTTCACCGCCGTCTACGTGCCCAAGGATGATACGCAGAAGTTTCCGATCTTGCTAAAACGCACGCCGTACAGTTGCAAGCCTTATGGCGCCGACCAGTATCCCAATAGCGTCGGACCGTCGCCTTTGTTCAGCAAGGCGGGGTACATCTTCGCCATCCAGGACGTTCGCGGCCGATGGATGTCGGAAGGCGAATTCGTCAACATGCGGCCGCAGATCGCCAAGAAGAACGGCAGCAAGGACGTCGACGAAAGCACCGACACGTATGACACCATCGAGTGGCTCATCAAGCACTTACCGAACCACAACGGCAGGGTCGGCCAGTATGGCATCTCCTATCCCGGCTTCTACACCGCGGCTGGCATGATCGACGCCCATCCCGCGCTCAAGGCGTCGTCGCCGCAAGCTCCGGTGATCGACTGGTTCATGGGCGACGACTGGCATCACAACGGCGCCCTGTTCTTGCCGCACATTTTCAACTTCATGGCCAACTTTGGCCATCCCCGGCCGGAGCCGACCAAGAAGTCGAAACCGCCCTTCGAGCACGACATGGTGGACGGCTACAAGTTCTTCCTCGAGCTCGGACCGCTGCCGAACGCCAATGCGCGCTACTTCAAGGAGAACATCGCGTTCTGGAACGAGGCGATGAAGCACGGCACTTACGACGAGTTCTGGCAGGCGCGCAACCTGCGGCCGCACATCAACAAGATCAAGCCCGCGGTGATGACCGTCGGCGGCTGGTTCGATGCGGAAAACCTCTTCGGCGCCCTGGAGACGTTCAAGCGTGTGGAAGCGACCAGCCCGAGCAATACCAACCACCTCATCATGGGCCCGTGGCTGCACGGCGGCTGGGAGGGCGGCCGAGGCGACGGCGATTCGCTCGGCCACGTCAAGTTCAACGCCAAGACCTCCGAGTTCTACCGCGAGAAGATCGAATTGCCGTTCTTCGAGTTCCACCTGAAGGGCAAGGGCGAGCAGTCCCTCCCCAAGGCGTGGGTCTTTGAGACGGGCACGAATCAATGGCGCCGGCACGATTCCTGGCCGCCGAAGAAGGTCGCCGCGAAGTCTCTGTATCTCCGAGCCAACGGCAAGCTGGCGATGGAGGCACCAGCCGAGTCCGACGCTGACGGCAACCACGACGAATATGTCAGCGATCCAGCCAAGCCAGTGCCGTTCATGGACAAGATTGCGATCGGCATGGCGGCCGAGTACATGGTGGGCGATCAACGCTTCGCCGGCCGCCGTCCCGACGTACTGGTCTACGAAAGCGACGTGTTGCAGGAAGACCTGACGATCGCCGGCCCGCTGCAGGTCGAACTGCATGTTTCCACGTCCGGCACCGATTCGGACTGGATCGTCAAGCTAATCGACGTCTATCCGGACGATTTTCCCGATCCCAACCCGAACCCGGCCGGCGTGCGCATGGGAGGCTTCCAGCAGCTGGTGCGTGGGGATGTGATGCGCGGCAAGTTCCGCAACAGCTTCGAGAAGCCGGAGCCGTTTGTCCCGAACAAGCCGACTGCGGTGAAGTTCACGGTCCCCGACAGCTACCACACATTCCGCGGCGGCCATCGGATCATGGTGCAGGTCCAGAGCACCTGGTTCCCGCTGGTGGACCGCAATCCGCAGACGTTCGTGGACATCTACAGCGCCAAGGACACGGATTTCAAGAAGGCGACGCAGCGCGTGTATCGCACCCGCGAGATGCCCTCGCGCGTAACGGTGCTGGCGGCGCCGTAGTTGGCTCGCAGCGAGTCCGCAGACTCAACCGGCTGGGTGCCATGCTCTATAGACAACCCTGATTTGACGACTGTTGCGGCCGGCACAGCCGGCCCTACTTGTAGGGCCGGCTGTGCCGGCCGCAACCGTATCTCAACGCGCGGTTTTCTTCGGCGCAATGCCACCCGGATTTTTCCTCTTCATGCTGGCATGAAGCTCAAAATCAGGTACCGCAGCAATCCGATGCGTGTGCTGAACTCCACGCGCCGAATCACCTCCTCTGCTTCATCCGGATGCGGTGCAACGCGACGAACCAGCGGGCGCAGGACGCGATAGCTCGGCATCGTGCCTGCCGTGATGTCCTCCTTGCGCAACAGCCTTAATCCGGCGGCGTGGGCCAGGCGCCGGTATGCGGTAAACGTGCAGCGCATGTCACTGGGGCCGTAGAGGCGTGTCACGATGGGCTTGAACCGACGGTCGAAGTAGTCCCACAGGATCGGGATCATCACGCGCGGCACGAAATCGCTCAGGGCCAGCCGCCCGCCAGGGCGCAAGACGCGGCGCGCTTCGGCGAAGAAGCGATCGCGACCGGGAAAATGGAAGATCGCCTCGACCGCCAGCACCACGTCGAACGACGCATCCGCGTAGGGCAGGCGACAGGCGTCCGCGGCCACGAAATGGACCTGGTTTCCTGTGCGGGCCGGTACCTGTTCACGGGCACGGACCAGTTGTCGGCCGTCGATGTTGACCCCGTGCAGATCCATGCCGGCGAAGCGGTGATTCAAGTCCGCGAGCGTGCCGCCAAAGCCACAGCCCACGTCCAGCACGCGCTGTCCGTCGCGAACACCGGCCGCCGTCGCCACTCGACGTGCCAACCGTTCCGCGGCCACGGCATAATCCTGAACGGAACCATCGGCCTGTGCCGGCCGGTCCCAGTAGCCCCAGTGGACATGACGGCCAAATGCGACGGTAACCTCAGCGTCGCCGTCGCGGAGCGATTCCAGGATACGATCGAAGTAAGGCAGCGGTACCGGTGTTTGCGTCATCCGGACATTCCTACTCATAGCCGCTGAACAGCAAGGCGAGCATCGCGGAATTGACGAACGCATGCGCCGTCCACGGCGCCAGCAGCGTTCCGGTCCGTGCGTAGACGCTCGTCAGGATCAGGCCCATTGCCAGGTAAGCCGGCGCATTCCAGGCGTCGAGTGCCGCGGCGGCATAGAGCAGCGCGGACAGCACTGCGCCAGCAGCCGACTGGCCCGCATCGGCCCAGCGCCGGAACAGAACGCCGCGGAAGAACCACTCCTCGGCCGCGGGAGCCGCCACCGTTCCGACCACCAACATCAGGATCGCGGGAACACGGTCCAGCGACCGGATCGCTCCCCAGGGCCCGATGGTCGGCGTGCCTGCTCCGAATGCCAGGCGCAAGATCATGTCGTAGATCACGCCCAGCAGGATCAATGCGACCGCAACGAGCAGGCCCATGCCGATTGCGTTTCGGGTTCTCGACGCCCCTTGCTTCGGCGGCGAACTTCGATGCCGGCCGACCAGCACGAAGCCGACCTGATTGCCGACAATAATGATGAGCAGCGAGTGACGCATATCAGACCCCGCCCACGACCGCAGCGCGACAAGCAAGGGCAGCCAGACCGCCGCTCCAAGCACCAGCGCCGCGGCGACATCGACCGCCGTACCGCGCAGCAACGTGGCGGTCGATGGCTGTTCGACGGGCGGCGAGGAAGATAGCATGTGGGTGACGGCTCGACGTTGGGACTCCGGCTCCGCTGTTTCCAGTCTATGAGCGTGCCGATTCATGACGCATGTCGTATCGGATTCCGCTGTGACCCAGGCCCCGCCCGCCGAGGCGTTTCCTACCTATCCGGTGTCCTGGTACCTGTTCGGCGATGCACGGGAGCTGCGCAACGGACCGGTGACGAAGGAACTGCTGGGTCGGTCAATCGTCGGATTTCGTACCGCCACCGGCCGACTCGGCGTGATGGACGCGCGGTGCAGCCACTTGCGTGCCAACCTGGGTAACGGCTGCGTCATCGGCGAGACGATCCAGTGTCCCTATCACCACTGGCGCTATGGCGTCACCGGGCGTTGCGTGCACATACCGCACGTGGAGGAGGTCCCGGCCTTCGCCCGGCAGAGGTCGTATCCCGTCGTGGAGCGGCATGGGCTGGTCTTCTTTTTCAACGGCCCGGAGCCGCTTTTTCCACTGCCGTTCTTCGCCGACGCCGAGCCGGCTGAATTCGTGCGGGCCCGCCCTTTCGGCTTGGTGCTCGACTGTCCCTGGTGGATGGTCGGCGCCAACGCATGCGATCTGCAGCACTTTCTAGGCGCACACGACCGCAAGCTGTGCGGGCCGGCGCATGTGGAGACCCCCTCGCCGTACGCGCGGCATGCCAGCGCGCCGTTCGCGGTGGTCGGGCATTCGCTGCGCGATGACTTCACGCGCTGGTTCGGCGGAAACGTGGTGACGCTGTCGATCGCCGACTGGTGCGGAACGCTGATGTTCGTCACCGCGCGCTTTCGCCGAACATGCAGTTACGGCATGCTGACTTCCCTACCGCTGGGGCGCGACCGGGTGTTCGTGCGCGGCATTGTGTTTGTCCGGCGCAGCCGTAACGCCATCGGCCGACAACTGATTGATCCCATTCATCTGCGTGTCCGCCGCTTTTTCATCAAGGAATTCCTGCGGCCGGACGCCGAGTTGGCGACGCGGGGGCTTCTCTATCGGCCGGAAAGCCTGCTCGCCTGCGACGAGGAGATGGCCCGCTACTTCGCCTGGCTGGCGAAAGCGTCTGCAAACGCAGTCGGCGCGGGCGCCGGTGCCGCATGGACCGCGGGCTGACTAATTCTACAACGCTACTACTTCTACAACGCTACTTCACTCTCCCCGTTGGGAGCAATGACGAATGACGAAACCCGAATGACGAATCAATGACCAAAGCCCAAGCTCCAATGAGAAGCACGACGCCTCGACCTTTGGTCATTGGAGTTTGGTCCTTGATTCGTCATTCGGGCTTCGTCATTCGTCATTTCCCGGCCACTTGAACTCCAACGTAGCGTAGTAGAACTAAGGACTGTCATGAATGCCCCAGACGCTGATCGCTTTCCGGAATGTCCCACCTCCTGGTACCTGTATTGCCGTTCGCGCGATCTGGGTCGGCGGCCGCTGTCGCGCAACCTGCTGGGACGGCGCCTGGTGGCGTTTCGGACCGCGTCCGGGAAGATCGCCATCATTGACGGGCGCTGTGCACATCTCGGCGCCGACCTGGGCGCTGGCTGTGTGCATGGTGAAGCGATCCAGTGCGCGTTTCACCATTGGGAGTATGGGACCGATGGCCGTTGTGTCTTGGTCCCCGCAAAGCCGCAAGCGGCGGCGCGGTTTCAACTGAGCGCCTATCCCGTCGTGGAACGCCACGGTTTTGTCTTCGTCTTCAACGGTCCCGAGGCGCTGTTTCCGTTGCCGTTCTTTCCGGACGCAGATCCCGGGGAGTTCATCGCCTCGGAGCCGTTCGACGAGGTGCTTCTGTGTCCCTGGTGGATGGTCGGCGCCAACGTCTTTGACGTGCAGCACTTTCGCGCCGCCCACGATCGCAAGCTGATCGACACGCCGGCCGTCGATTGTCCGTCGCCCTACGCGCGGCGAATCACCGCCAACTTCACCGTGCTGGGCGATACGCTTCGCGACCGGCTCGTGCGTCGGTTTGCCGGCGAGCGCGTGCGGATGACATTCACCGACTGGTGCGGAAACATTATCTTCGCCACACCGACCTTCCGCCGTACCGCCAGTTACGGCATGCTCATCACCGAACCGCTGGGACCGAACCGCGTTCACGTCCACGGCATCGTGTTCGTTCCACGTTCGCGGAGCCGCATGGGCCAAACCTTGTTCGATCCCATGCACGCCAAGGTTCGTCGTTACTTCATCAAGGCATTCCTGCATTCCGACGCGCGACTGGGAACGAAGGGCCTGACCTACAACCCCGCCGGCCTCTTCGATTGCGACGGCGAGTTGATCCGCTATTTCGACTGGCTGGCGTCCCTCCCCTCCGCCGCTTGCGGCGTCACACCCCGAAAAAAAGCTTGCGGGTTAGTGGATACAAACTTACTCTACCCTCAGTCTTCTTGAATCTTCGTCCGAGGGCCTCTGGATCATGGCCCCAGCACCGGCGGTGGAGCGGCTGCCTGTCTTCCCGGCGTCGTGGTACCTGTTCGGTGCCACGCGTTCGCTGTCCCATGGTCCCGTCTCACGCGATCTTCTCGGAAAACGCCTCGTCGCTTACGTCACCGCTTCGGGCAAGCCGGTCGTTCTGGATGCGCGGTGCGCTCATCTCGGCGCAGACCTGGGCGAAGGCTGCGTGGTCGGCGACGACATTCAGTGCGCGTTTCATCACTGGAAATACGGGCCCGATGGGCGTTGCACGCTGGTGCCCGCGAAGCCGCAAGCCGCACCCTCGGTCCGACAACGCGCCTACCCTGCCGTCGAGCGTCATGGCCAAGTCTTCTTTTTCAACGGCGCTCAGCCGCTCTTTCCATTACCATTCTTCGCCGACGCCGAGCCGGCTGACTATGTCGCATCCAAGCCGCTGCACCTCGTGGCCGATTGTCCGTGGCACCTGGTCAACGCCAACAGTTTCGACGCGCAGCACTTCCAGGCCGGTCACGATCGACGGCCCGTCGGCGAACCCGTGGTGGACTGCCCGCACCCGTTCGCGCGGCGCATCCGCGTCACATTCGAAGTGACCGGCGACTCGGTCTTCGATCGTCTGCTGCGTCGCTTCGTCGGCGGGCGTGTGGATGTGACCATGACAAACTGGGGCGGGTCCATTGTCGTGGTGACCGGCGATTTCCCGCGTACCCGCAGCACGCTGATGACATTCATTGAGCCGCTGGACGCCGAGCACTGTGTTCAGAACGTCCTCGTTTTCGCGCGTCGGAGCCGGCTCCCGTTCGTCAATGCAAGCCGGCTTTGGCTGCGACGGCTCTTCACGCGCGGATTCATGGCGCCCGAGTTCGCGACGCTGGCCGGCATCCGCTACAACCCCGGCGGACTGCTGGACAGCGACCGCCTGATGATCGACTTCTACCGCTGGATTGCACAGTTGCCGCAGGCACCGGTTGCGCAGGCGCGGTCTGTCGAACCTCGTCCCCTCTGTGAGGAAACCCTGTCATGAAATGCCCCGTCCTCGCCGTGGCTGCCCTTTGCCTGCTTGGCATACTTGCTCCCGCACCAGCGCAGACGCCCAAGGAAGATCCCGCTCACGACGAGCTGCGAGCGCTCTTCAAGGAGGTCCTCGACGCTTACAACAAGGCTGACTACGACCGACTCATCACTTACCTCGATGACGACGTGGTGGTCATCTGGCAAAATGCGGACGTCAGCAAGAAGCCGGCGGGCGTCAAAGAATACTTCGACAAAATGATGAAGGGCCCGAACGCCGTCGTGAAGAGCGCAAAGATCGATCCGACCGTGGACGACCTGACACACCTCTACGGCGACACGGGCGTCGCCTACGGGAGCTCCAAGGATCAGTACGTCCTCACCGACGGGACGGAGTTTGTCCAGAACACGCGCTGGTCGGCCTCGGTCGTCAAGAGGGGCGGCAAGTGGAAGGTGGCGAGCGTCCACATTTCCACGAACATGTTCGACAACCCCATCCTGGACATGGCGGTCAAGAAGACGATGTGGATGGCGGGTGGCGGTGGGGTGGTTATCGGCTTCCTGGTCGGTTTCCTCCTTGCACGGCTATTCGGCGGACGCACGGCGTGAGACGACTCATGACATTTCCGGACCTGCCGTTGACTGCCGAGGAACGGGCGCTGTTCGACCGCGCCGCCCGTTGGCCGGGATGCGCCTGGGCGGAACTGACGCCCGAGCGCGTGCAACAGCTCGCTGCAAGCGAGGGCATCGCGTTTGCCACCGCTCTGCTCTACGACCGAGTGCGGCGGGCGCCGGAGCATGGGTCGTTCATCGAACGCATCGAATCGATGCCGGAGAGCGAAGGCTTGGTGCCGCGAGACCTCACAGTCGCTATCGTCCCTGGTGGGTTTCACGTCGAGCATCCCGATTCCGGGGCGGATGGCCGTTTCTTGCTGGAGCAGGCAAAAGCGCTGGGCCTCCAAACAGCTGTAGTTCCGCTCGGGAGCTTTCCGAGTTTGCGCGAGAACGCCAGACGTCTCTGCGACTGGCTGCGACGGCGGCCGGACGAGCGCATGATTCTGGTGTCGCTGAGCAAGGGCAGCGCGGAGGTGCGGCTCGCGCTGGACGAACCGGACGCGGCGTTGCTTTTCCGCAACGTCGCCGCCTGGGTGAATATCAGCGGGCTCGTATACGGCACGCCGCTGGTCCGCTGGCTGTTCGAGCGGCGTCCGCGGGCAATGCTGATACGCCTGCTGTTCTGGCTGCGCGGCTACTCGTATGCGGGGCTGCAGGAACTGGACCGCGGGCCGGCCGGCCTTCTCGATGGCGAGCTCCGGATCCCGGAACATGTGACGGTCGTTCACCTGCTTGGCTTTCCCCTGGCGACTCACATGAGCCGACCGCTGGCGCAACGCGGGTATCGGCGAATCGCACCACTGGGACCCAACGACGGCGGTTCCAACCTGCTGGCGGACATGACGAAATTGCCGGGCCTGATCTATCCTGTCTGGGGCGCGGACCACTATATGCAGCCGGCATGGGACGTCAGCATCCTGATCCGTCGGCTCTTCAGATTCCTGGGCGAAGAACCGGCGCGACGGCCCGCGCTGGTCGGAAGCAAGGAGCAGACATGAAGATCCAATTGTTATCCCCCGCCGGCGAGATCCATCGCAACGGTACCGGCATCTTCAAGACCGCGCTGCGCTATGCGCCGTTGACGCTGAGCACTCTCGCCGCCCTGGTGCCTCCGGAGCTGAATGCCGAAATCACCATCCAGGACGAAGGCGTGCAGCCGCTCGACCTGGACTTTCCCCAGAGTCTGGTCGGCATCACGGCCATCACGGGGACGGCGCCACGAGCCTATGCGATCGCCGACCAGCTGCGCGCCAAGGGACACACAGTGGTCATCGGCGGCGTCCATGCCACCTTGTTGCCTGACGAGGCCGCGCCGCACGCCGATGCCATCGTCACCAGCTATGCCGAGAAATCGTGGCCGCAGCTCCTGCGCGACCACGCGGCCGGCACGCTTCAACGCCGCTACTTCGCTCCAACCGGCAAGCGGCTGGAAGGGGTGCCCATCGCCCGGCGCGACCTGCTCAAAAAGGACCGCTATGCCACGGTCAACAGCATCGAGGCGACGCGCGGCTGTCCGCACAAGTGCGACTTCTGTGCCGTGCCCGCCGCGTGGAACAACATCTATGCGCACCGGCCCATTGAAGAGGTGATCGCCGAGCTCCAGACTTTCGAAGGCCGTCACGCGTTGTTCATCGACCTGAGCCCGGTCGAGGACGTGCAGTATGCCAAGGCGCTCTATCGCGCGATGATTCCGCTGCGCATGCGCTGGGTCGGCCTGGCGACGACCCGCATTGCCGAGGACATGGAGCTGTTGAGCCTGGCGGCCCAGAGCGGGTGCAAAGGCCTCCTCATCGGCTTCGAGTCGGTGAGCCAGTCGACCCTGGAGGAGACGCGCAAGGGCTTCCACAAGGCGCGCAACTACGGCGAAGTCATGAAGCGATTGCACGACCACGGCATCGGCGTGCAAGGCTGCTTCGTCTTTGGCTTCGATGCCGACGACCAGAGCGTCTTCGAGCGCACGGTGGAATTCGTGGACAAGGTCAAGATGGACTTGCCTCGCTTCGCGGTGATGACGCCGTTTCCCGGCACCGGCTACTATCGGCGCATGGAAGCCGACGGCCGGCTGTTGCACAAGAACTGGGCGCTCTACGATGTGGAGCACGTCGTCTTCCAGCCCAAGCAGATGAGCCCCGAACGCTTGCAGGAAGGGCTCGAATGGGCGTGGAAGCAGAGTTATTCGTGGCGATCCATGTTCACGCGCGTGCTCGGCTCCCGCTGCGTGCTGCCGTTGTCGATCTCGCTCAACCTCGGCTATCGCCACTATGCGCACCACCTGCACGAAAAGACGGGACCGCGGGTGTATCGCGATGCCGCATACATGGCGGACGTCCGTCAGCGAGTCCGCGACGAGGCAGACAGCATCACGCTGACGCGCACGTGCGGTTCGGCCAGTGAATCGGCGAATTTCGTGGAGTTGGGGATTTTGTAGGGTGCGTCAAGCGTACTCGCGCGGACGCACCGAATCGCACGGTTTCTGGACGATGTTCCGACGCGTCCATATTCCGGTGCGTCCGCGCGAGTACGCTTGACGCACCCTACAAAAGACGAATATGCGTGTCACTTTGATCTACCCCTCGGTCGGCCGCAAGGAGCACACGCCCTATGTGCGCGCCTGGCAGATGCAGCCGCTGTCGATGGCCCTGCTCGCCAGCTTGATGCCTTCGGACGTTGACGTGCGTTTCTACGACGACCGCATGGAGGACATCCCCTTCGACGAGCCGACCGACCTGGTCGCCATCAGCGTCGAGACCTTCACGGCCCTGCGTGCCTACAAGATCGCTCGCCAGTTCCGCGCTCGCGGGGTGCCGGTCGTCATGGGCGGTTATCACGTCACGCTCGTGCCCGACGAACCGCGGCAGGAAGCGGACGCAATCATCATCGGCGATGCGGAACCCGTCTGGAATCAAGTGCTCGACGACGCTCGACACCATCGGCTGCAGCCGATCTACGATGGCCGAGGCAAGCGCACGCTCGACGGCATCCGGCCCCGTCGCGAGATCTTTACGGGCAAGCCGTATCAGAACATCACGCTGGTCGAGTTCGCACGCGGCTGCAACTTCAAGTGCGATTTCTGCTCGATCACCGCGTTTCACGAGGCGAACCAGAACCATCGCCCGGCCCACGAAGTGGCTGCCGAGATGGTGGCGACCGGCAGCCGGCGCTTCTTCATCGTGGACGACAATGTCGTCAGCCAGCCGGCGAAGGTGCGCGAGTTGTGCCAGGAATTGGTGCCGCTCGGCCTGGGCTGGGTCGGGCAGGCAAGCATCCACATTGCCCAGGACGGCGGCCTACTCGACCTGATGGTGAAGAGCGGTTGCCGTGGCGTGCTGATCGGCATGGAATCGCTCGACCCGGCCAACCTGCGCGACATGGGCAAGAGCTGGAACCTGGCCGGCGGCGGCTATGCGGAGAGCCTGCGCCGCTTCCGCGACCACGGCCTGGCCGTCTATGGCACCTTTGTCTTTGGCTACGACAACGACGATCGCGCGGTGATTCAGCGCAGCATCGATTTCGCCCGCGAACACAAACTATTCCTGGCCGCATTCAATCATCTGGTGCCCTTCCCCGGCACACCGCTCTATCGCCGCTTGCAGCAAGAAGGTCGCCTCCTGAAGCCCAGGTGGTGGCTCGATCCAACCAGTCGCGTCGGCGACGTCAGCTTTCGTCCGAAGAAATTGGACCCCGCGGAGCTGGAAGCGTTGTGCCTGGACGCGCGCCGGCAGTTCTACAACTGGAGCTCGATCTTCGAGCGCATCTGCGATCGCAAGGCGAACGTCCGCAACCTGCTGATGCTCGGCGTCTACCTGGGCCTGAATCTGGAAGCCCACTTCGACATCGACCGCCGGCAGGGCTTGCTTCTTGGCGCGGGCCTGGCCGAATGGAAACCCGTGGATGAGCCGGTACCGGTTTGAACTGGCGACCCCGGCCGACGACGCCGACCTGCGTCAGGTCATGGCCGCCACGCCGATGGAGGGCCGGATTCGCATTGGCTTTCGCCGCGAACCGAGCTGGTTCGACGCCGCGGTCGTCGACGGCCGTTGGCGCCAGGTGATTGCGTGTCGCGACCTGGAAACGGGGCGTGTGTTCGGCTTCGGATGCCGATCGATTGGCGAACGGTGCGTGAATGGGAAGGTCCAGGATGTCGGCTACCTGAGCAGCCTGCGCGTGCTGCCAGAATATCGCAACATCGGCCTGGTCGCCCGCGGTTACGCCTTCATGAAGCAGCTCCACCAGGATAGGCGAGTGCCGTTCTATTTGACGACGATTGCGGAGGACAACACCGTCGCGTTGCAGGTGCTGACGTCCGGCCGCGCCGGACTGCCGACGTATCAGCCAACGGGTAGCTATCACACCGTGGCCTTGCCGCTGGGTCAACGCCGGGCGGCGCCTGCCACGGGCCACACCATTCGGCCGGCCCGGGACGAGGATTTGCCGGCGTTGGTCGCGTTTCTGAACCGTGTCGGGCCGCGTCGCCAGTTCTTTCCGAAGTACGAGGAAAACGACTTCCGCGGCGTTGCGGGGCTGCTGCGCGGGTTGAAGCTCGAAGACATCTTGCTCGCCCAGTGTGGTGGACAGCTTGTCGGTACTCTGGCGGCGTGGGACCAGCACGGCTTTCGCCAGAGCGTGGTACACGGCTACAGCGACTGGCTGCACGTATTCCGGCCGGTGTACAACGTGTGGTCACGTTTGCGCGGCCGAGCGGAGCTGCCGGCCCCGGGGGAAGCGTTGCGCTACCTCACGGCAGCGCTTCCGGTCGTCGCGAACGATGACCGCGATGTGTTTGCGGCTTTGGTCGATGCGGCATGGTGGCGTGCCGGTGGTGGGCCGTGGTCGCACCTGCTGGTCGGCCTGCACGAAGCCGACCCACTGCTGCCGGTGTTACGACGCTACCGAGCTCCGCGCTACACGACGCACCTGTACCTGGCGAACTGGGACGACGGCCGGGACGCTGTCGCGGCACTGGACGGACGCGTGCCCTACCTGGAACTGGGAAGCTTGTGAACGCGAGGAGCTCGAGATGAGACTGTTCGCACAGCTTGTGACGGCGACGGACATTCCGCCGGACCGGCGTGACGAGATGTTCGCGCTCATGGACCGGCACTATGTCAACGTGCAGCGTTCCACCTTTGAAGCCGACCTGATGGAAAAACGCTGGGTGATCGAGGTCAGCGACCCCGTCACGGGCAGACTGTGCGGTTTCTCGACGCAGACCATTCTCGAGGTGGAGGCATTGGGACGGCCCATCAAGGCGCTCTTCTCCGGAGACACGATCATCGGTCGTGAGCACTGGGGCGATCAAGCGCTGGCACACGTCTGGGGCCGGCTGGCGCTGTCGCTGATCGACGCGCATCCCGATGCTGAGTTCTACTGGTTCCTGATTTCCAAGGGTTACAAGACGTATCGCTTCCTGCCCGTCTTTTTTCGCGAGTTCTATCCGCGCCACGACGCGCCAACACCCGACGGGATGAGGCCAGTCCTTGATGCACTGAGTGTGTCGATCTATCCCGATGAATACGATTCCTCGGCAGGCGTCATCCGCACTGGGCCGTCGCAGTACCGCCTGCGTCCCGACGTGGCCGACGTCACTCCCGAACGCCTGCGCGACCCGCACGTCCATTACTTCAATGCGCGCAACCCCGGCCACGTCCGCGGCGACGAGTTGTGCTGCCTGACACCGCTGACGCGTACAAACTTCACGCGCGCCGCCTACCGTGTCATCGGCCCGGAGCCCGCGGCACTGGTGGTTT
This sequence comes from Gemmataceae bacterium, assembly GCA_019752375.1. GTDB lineage: Bacteria > Planctomycetota > Planctomycetia > Gemmatales > Gemmataceae > JAIEMG01. Next base: position 74,339 of record JAIEMG010000008.1, read on the forward strand.
CATGAGTGCGGCGGGCTGGCTCAATTCCGCCTGGATGTTGAAATGCGCGCCCGAGCGCGTCGTCTTTGAGTGGGCCTGTCGCCACGTGGAACAGACGCAGGAGCGTATCCTTACCGACATCCTGCGTGCCAATCGCGACACCGTCTTCGGCATGACGCATCACTTCGACGGCATTACGAACGCGCGAACCTATCAGAAGCGCGTGCCGCCGGCAGTGTACGAGGATTTCGCCGAGCCCATTCGCCGTGTTGCCGAGGGCGAACCCAATGTCCTCACGCGCGAGCCAGTGACGTTGCTGGAGCCGACCAGTGGCACCACGGGCGGCGAGAAGCTGATTCCGTACACGGCCGGCCTGCGTCGCCAGTTCCAGCGGGGCGTGGCTGCGTGGATCGCCGATCTGTACTATCACCGCCCCGAACTGCGACGCGGCCGGGCGTACTGGTCGATCTCACCGGCGCTCGGTCCGCCACGCCGCAGCGCGGGCGGCATCCCGATCGGCTTCGCAGATGACGCGGCGTACCTCGGACGCGTCGAGCAGTTCGCGCTTGGAAAGCTCCTTGCGGTGCCGGCGGCGATTGCGCGGCTTTCCGACCTCACTTCCCTTCGCTACTGCACGCTGCGCTACCTGTTAGCAGCCGACGACCTGACGCTGATCTCCGTCTGGAGCCCGACCTTCTTGACGGCGCTGCTTGCTCCATTGCCGGAATGGTGCGATCGGCTGTGCGATGACGTGTGCGACGGCAAACTCCGGCCGCCCGGTCCGCACAGCGGACCCTACGACACTGCATTCAATGGTAGAGACCGCTCTCACGAATGCGCCATCGCCGACCTGGACCGGCGTCTGCAACCCGACCCGAAGCGTGCTCGTCATCTGACGACCATCTGGCAATCGAATGCCTCCCTGGCGGAAAAGCTCCATCGGACCTGGCCGCGACTCGCACTCATCAGTTGCTGGACCGATGCTGGTGCCGCCCGATACGTTCCCGAACTGCGGCAACTCTTTCCACATGTCGAAATCCAGCCCAAGGGCCTGCTTGCTACCGAGGGCTTCGTCTCCTTTCCGCTCATCGCCCACCCCGGCGCGGCGCTGGCACTGCGCAGCCATTTCTTTGAATTCGAGGAGGCGGACGCCAAAGAAGTCCGTCTGGCCCACGAGTTAGCAAGCGGCGGGCGCTATCGCGTCCTGTTGACGACCGCAGGGGGCCTCTATCGCTACCAGCTTCGTGACGAAATCGAAGTCGTCGGCTTCCATCATCAGTGCCCGCTGCTGCGATTCCTGGGCAAGGCGGATCAAACCAGCGACCTGGTCGGCGAGAAACTGGCGGAACCACACGTGCGAGCGGTCCTCGACCGGCTGCCGAGCATGCGCGAACTGGCGCCGCGGTTCGCACTGATGGTCCCGATTGTCGAATCACCCCCACACTATCGGTTGTACGTGCAAGGGGTCGGCATCATAGGCGGTTCGTCACTGCATCTTTCGCTGCAGGCAGAATTGCAGGCAGCGCTGGAAGAGAACCTGTACTACCGACATGCGGTCGCCATCGGCCAGCTCGGCGCGGTTGAAGTCTCCGTCCTCGATTCGGAAGCGGTTCCAGGCTGGTCGCTCTACGAACGCGAATGCGTGGCACGCGGTCAGAAGTGTGGGGCGATCAAGCCGTTGGCGCTCGATCGCCGGACGGATTGGCCGGCGGTGTTTGAGCCGTACACGCTTGCCTCGACCAGCGTTCGTAGATGAAGCGCCGACCCAGCCATGCCAGAACGAGTCCTGTGGCGACATCGATGAGATGATGCTGATGAGTCAGCAACGTCGCCAGCGCGATCGCGCCGGCCCACACTGCGAGCAGCAAATTGCCAATCCGGCCACCGCGTGTGCCGTACGCCGAAAGTGCAACGCAACTCATGGCGACGTGCAATGACGGCACGAGGTTGTAGGTCAGGGCCAGGCTTCGGGCGATCTCGCGCAGCCCTGTCCACGAACCGGCGTCCGCGTCCGGTGGAAATGCCACCGTGGCGGGAAATAGGAGAAATCCAACGCCTGCGACGCCCGTGACGGCTGCCAGCGTCAGCGTCAGCGCTTCCAGCTCCCTGCGGGAGCGAAGTACGAAGGGCGCGGGCAGGAAAACGAGGTTGATCGATAGGTAGGCAAGGACGAACACCGGAACGAAGGGGATTGCTTGCTCGAAATCGAGATGCACCGAGACACGGCGGCCGTGCAGCCCGGTCAGCGTGTTGGCACCGACATAGATCAGCGTCCACCAGAGGGACTGGGCAGCGCCGAGGATCAGCGCGTAGCCGAAGAGTGTCCCGCCGGGCCAGGCGAAGAACGGTTCGCACCTGCCAATCATCGGTGAATGCTGAGCGGCAATTGCCGGAGCGACTCCGGCGCGGGCTCGGCGCTTGGTTGCGGACCGATCCACTGCCGCCAGTACTGGCGGATGTAGCTGACGCGCGGGGCATCGGCCGCGGACACGCGCGGCAAGTAGTACCACGGCACTTCGGGCCGGCGATGGTGGTTCAGGTCCCACTCGCCGTGCAGCAGCACCCAGGACATCACCGGGTTGTGCTCCAGGTTCCACGCACCGTCGATCACGTCGCGGCGCGAGAAGGCGTGGCCGACGTATTGCCGGGTCGACCAGTTGACCGAGAAACAAGCATACATCACCAGCACCGCGACCCAGTGGAGGGCGAGCAACCAGGACAGCGAGACGAACAGGACGACCGTCAGCGCCACCTCCAGCCGGATGGAGCGCACTTCCACGTCGCGGATATCGCCAAGCAGGTAGTTCGACGAGCGCGCCTTGCGGAAGACGCGAGTGCGCAACACGCCGGGGCATAGCGCGAACAGCACGGCGCCGATCGGCACCCAGGGCCAGAACAGGCCGAACAGGATGCCATACCACTGCACGAAGCGGATGAAGCGATTGTCGGTCGGGTAATACAGATCGAACATCTCGTGATCGGTGCGGTTGCGCAGGTGATGTCCCTGGTGCGTGACGCGCATCATGCTGAACGGCATCGGAAACAGCATGCCGGTGATGACGCCGAGGATGTGATTGACTCTCGGGTTCGCGTGCAGGTTGCCGTGGGCTGCTTCGTGGAAGAGTGCGTAATTTGTCAGGAGCAGATACGAAAACATGACCCCGATGCCGAGCGTCGCCCAGCCGTTTTCGACCCAGGAGCCGAGCCAGAGCAGGAAGACGGCGCCACCGAAGACGGCGGCGGCCAGGGCGATGTTGAGCCGGTTGGGGATGGGCATGTCCGCGGGCGGCTCGCGGTGGAGAACGGAGACGAAGGCGGGCGCTGGCACCGGCGAAGCAGACATGGGATCACCCCTTTTCCCTCAGGGCGGCGGCCGAACCGTAACATAACGGGCTCGCGCGGCGAGAGCAAGGCGTCGACGGCCTGGGCCGGTATCCATTCGACCGGGGCGAAGTTGGCTGCCGCGCGGGCCGAAGCGCCCCGGCGAGGAATCGGTGGATAATTCACATCAGGCAGAAAATTTCGTGGCACCCGTGTCCAATTCCGCGGACTTCGGCTCTGAAGCAGTAAATCCATTGCCGTTTGCTGGTTGCCGTCACCTCCACTCCCCTGGAGCAGGCCATGATTTGCGCACGACGCATGACTTCTCCGCGACGCTGGGCGTTCACGCTCATCGAATTGCTCGTCGTCGTCGCCATCATTGCCGTGCTGATCGGTCTGCTTCTGGCCGCAGTGCAGAAAGCGCGTGACGCCGCGGCCCGCGCCACGTGCATGAACAACCTGAAGCAAATTGGTGTCGCGGTGTACACCTACTACGATGCCAACGGCCATTATCCCGCTGGCAGCGTCAGCAAGGCGGGTGAGATCGACAACTACTACAGTGTCTGGACCGTTTCGCTGCTGCCGTTTATTGAGCAGGACACCCTCTTCCAGAAGTACGATCCCACGAAGCTCAACTGGGACACAACTAATCCGGGCCAAGCGGAGGTGCGCACCGCGTCGGTCAAGGTGTATTCCTGTCCGGCGGACCAGATATTCGACCAGCTCATGAACCCGGAGAGCGGCAATGGCCTGGGCCAGAAGTACCGCACGGGCAACTATCGCGCCGTCGTTGGCCGCGGCAAGGACGACAACAACTTCTTCGACTTCAACCCCAATGCCAGCAGCTTGCCCAGCAACTGGCGGGGTGCGATGCATACGACGGGTTTCGGCGGCCTGAGCACCGAGCGCGTCGAAGACGTGCTGGATGGCACCAGCAACACCATGATCGTCACGGAACGCAGCACCAAGACCCATCCGAACCGACACACGTTCTGGGCCTATGCTCACGCCTCCTACTGGAGCTCATCGCCGGTATTGCAGAGCCGGATTCTGCTCAATGACTTCGATGCGTGCTCCAACGTCAACTCCGCCGATCCGGGACCATGCAAGCGCGGTATCAGCAGCTTCCACGGGAACGGCTTCAACGCCCTGCTGGGCGACGGCTCGGTGCGCTTCATGAACGCGAACATCGATTTGAACGTGCTGTGCGCGCTTGCCACGATCCAGGGCGGCGAGTTGCCGGGGAACTGAGGAGTGCGCCATGGGTCGTGTTCGACTGCTTTCCAGCTTGCTGGTGGTCGTCGCGGGCTGCGTCGGCGGCAGCGATTATGCGCCTGTCTCCGGCGTAGTGACCCTCAATGGCGCGCCGCTGGCCGATGCTTACGTCACATTTCAGCCAAGCGGCGGCACCAACAACCCAAACCCTGGTCCTGGGTCCTACGCCAAGACCGACGCCCAGGGCCGCTACACCCTGCTTGTCGTCGGTCTGGACCGCAAGGGCGCTCTGATTGGGCCGCACAGCGTTTCCATCGCCGCCTACGAGAAAGACAAGCGGCCGCGCACCTCGGAAAGTGCGGATGAGCTCGTGAACAAGCTTGCGGCACACTACAACACCGAAACCAAGCTCACTTTTGACGTGCCCAGGAGCGGCACCGATCAGGCCAACTTCGCGCTGACCGAGCCCTGATCATTTCCTCCCCACCTCCTTCGATGGCGACGCGGACGGCGAAGTCTGGTGGCTCCCGCCTGGCCATCGGTTATACTTCAAGCACGGAAAATCCCATCGTCCTGGCCTGACTCTGGAGGCGACTCGAACATGGACCGTCCCCGGCTGCGGCTCGGTTTGGCCCGAGATCGCGATAGTCAAGACTCCGCATTCGTCGTTCTCTGGGACCAGCTCAAAGTCAGTGGCGAGCAAAGGCTGACGCAATCGGAGTTCGACTGTGTAAAGCTGTTCGATGGTCAACGAACTTTGCCCGAGATTCAGCGTACGGCCGCGCGCCAGCACAGCGGCGAACCGGTGTCCCTGGAAAAGCTCGCAGCCCTGGTCCGGCGGCTTGACGAAGCGCTGCTGCTCGACGGTCCCGGCTTCCGGGAGCGCGTGAGCGGTCGGGTGCGCGAACCCTCGTGTATCGGCTGCTATCCGGCCGATCCAGACAAGCTGCGCCAACTGCTGCGGGGCTTGTTCGCCGCCGGGCCAGGGCTTCCAGGCATCCCGAGGCCGGATGGTTCCCTGCGTGCCGCTCTGATCCCACACATCGACTACGAGCGGGGCGGCGTTACCTTTGCGTGGGGCTTCAAGGAAGTCTTCGAGCGTACGGATGCTTCACTCTTCGTCATCATCGGCACGTCTCATTGCAGTTATCATCGCTTCACCCTCACCCGGAAGGACTTCAAGACGCCGCTGGGCATCATTCCGACCGATCAGGATTACATCGACCGCCTGGTCGCATACTACGGCGACGGACTCTTTGACGACGAGGTGGCGCACCTGCCGGAGCATTCCATCGAACTGGAAGTCGTCTTCTTGCAGTACCTGTACGAAACTCGGCGTCCGATCCGCATCGTGCCGCTGGTGGTGGGGTCGTTCCACGACTGCGTGCAGGAACGTGCGACGCCGACGAACAAGGATGACATTGGCCGGATGGTCGACGCGCTTCGTCGCGTTGAAGCAGAAATGACGGAACCGATCTGCTACATCATCAGTGGCGACCTGGCGCACATCGGCCCGAAGTTCGGCGACTTCCAGCCCGTGGATGCGCCACAACTGAGGCGCAGCCGCAAGCAGGACGAAGCGCTGGTCCGGCACGCGGAAGCGGCGGACCTGGCGAACTACTACCAGGTCCTGGTCGAGGAGGGCGACGAGCGCCGGATTTGTGGCCTTCCACCGACCTACACGACGCTGGCGGCCCTTCAACCCGGTCGCGGCAAGTTGCTGCACTACGATCAGTACGTGCATCCGCGCGGTTACGAGAGCGTCAGCTTCGCCAGCGTGGCGTTTTATCGGTAGCCGGTATGTTCATCGCCGCCCTTTCGTCGGCACCCCGTATACTTTTCTCACAAGGCGCGCCAAGCGGATCGCAGCGCGGTGTGCCGCGACGATCCGCTCCAGCCTCTTCGCGGTATCCATTGCTCCTCCTCGCTCTCCGTCCCTCGCCGCAACTTCCTACTACCAATACGCACAATAATTGGCGTTGTGACAGGCACGATCGACCGCGCGACGTGAGCGGCTTGTGCGGATGGGCAAAGGCTGTAAACTCGATGGTAGTGTCCCCCATGATCCGCGTGGCCTTTCATCGATGAATGACGCAATTCAAGACAGTCCACAAGCGGGCGAAACATGCCGCGAATCCGCGTTCGCTCCGCAGGTCGTTCCGCCTCAGTCGCCACCGCTCTCGATCGACGAAGTCCTCTCCCGATTCCGCCGCGAGGCGACTCGCGGGACCTGCGATACCCGTCGCTACCGCTGCCCCTATTTCACCTGGGGGGAGGGCCCGCCGTTGCTTTTTGTTCCCGGCATGGCCAACGACGCGCTTTCCTTCGCGCCGGTGATGGCTCGGCTGGCGACGCAGTTCCGCTGCATCGGGTACGATTATCCCGCGGGCCAGGCCGATGGTGCGTCACTCGCTCATTACTCTCACGCCGACCTGGCCGCGGACGCGCTGGCACTGCTCGATCATCTTCACGAACGACAGAGTTACTTGCTTGGCTTCTCTTTTGGCTCGACGGTCGCCCTGGCGGCATTGCGCATGCAGCCTGAGCGCTGGCCGCGCGCCATCCTGCTTGGCGGGTTCGCGCGTCGCCGGTTGGCGCCCGCGGAAGTCCTGTTGGCCCGGTTGTTTTGTCACTGGCGGGCGCCGATGCAGCGGTTGCCGTGGCTGGAAAAGCTCCTGCATTTCAGCCATCACGGGCCGATGGCGACCCGGCCGCCGGACGTGTGGCGATTCTTTATCGAACGCTGCAGCTCACCGGCCATTGCTGCCGTGGCGCGTCGAGCGCTCCTGCTGCACCGACTCGATCTGACCGCGAACCTCGCCGACATTCGCCAACCGACGCTGCTGATCACCGGCGACCAAGACCCGCTGGTGAAATCCGATTGCACCGAGCAGCTGAGAAGGACACTGCCCAGCGTCGCCCACATCGAACTGGACGGCTGCGGGCATTACCCCATGTTCTCCCACCCCGATGCGCTGGCCGACGTGATCCGCCAATTCCTGGTGCCGGCGTGCAGCCCCGCGGCCTGCCCCAAAAACTGACCTACCCATGTCTGGCATTGCCGGCTATAAGGCCGCGCTTGCGGAACGATTCCCTTCGACACAATCCGGGCAAGATGGAGGAGGTGCGGATGAGGGCGCACATGCGAAGCGTGGCAAGTCTGGCCGGCGCCGCGCTGCTGGCTGTCGGAACCGGCGGGGCCTGGGCGCAAGCCCCGGCAGCGCCGCCGACCCCGCCGCCGGTGAGTGCGGCCCCCGCAGCGCCGGGCAAGGTCGCAGCCAAGGTCAACGACGAAGTTGTCCACGATGCGGAGATCCAGCAGGTGGTGGATATGATCGTCAAGGATCGTTTCCGCCTGCAGCCGCCGACGGATCAGCAGCGCCGCGAGCTGCGCATGGAAGTCATGCAAATGCTCGTGGACGATCTGCTCATGCGTCAGTTCCTGGCCAAGTGCGGCGCGCCGGTCAGTCCGGCCGACGTGGAGAAGCAGCTCAAGGACATCGAGAAGAGCCTGCAAGAAGAGAAGCCGCCGCGCACCATGGCCGACTTCTTCAAGCAATCGGGGCAGACCGAAGCCCAAGTCCGCGCCAGCATCACCAACATGCTGCGCTGGTCCAATTACGTGAAGTCGCGTCTCACCGAGGCCGAGGTCCGTAAGTACTACGAGGAGAACAAAGAGTTCTTTGACCAGGTTCAGGTGCGGGCCAGTCACATCCTGTTCCGCGTGACGCCCAGTGCGTCCGAAGGCGAGAAGCAAGTGGTGTTGCAGAAGGTCCAGGCCGTGCGTGCGGAGATCGTGGCCGCCAAATTGACGTTCGAAGACGCCGCGAAGAAGGAATCGCAGTGCCCCACCGCCGCGCAGGGCGGCGACATGGGCTTCTTCTCGCGCAAGTGGATGCTGCCCGAGCCGTTCGCCAAGGCCGCCTTCGCTCTGAAGACCGGCGACGTGAGCGAACCGGTCCAGACCGAACTGGGCTATCACATCATCAAGGTGACGGACCGCAAACGCGGCGAAGCGTCGGACTTTGAAAAGATCAAGGACGACGTGCGCGACTATTACGTCGAAGAGATGCGTCAAAACCTGGTTGCGGGCGAGCGACGCGTCGCCAAGATTGAAATCATGCCTTAAAGAATGACGAATGCCGAAGCCCGAATGACGAATCAATGACCGAGCTCCAATGTCGAAGCCCCAAACGCGCCGCGTTTGGGGCTTCGACATTCGTCATTAGATTCGTCATTCGGGCTTCGACATTCGTCATTTCGTCGTAACAACCGCGCAACTTCCACGCAGAATTTCCATACTGCGGGCCCTTCCGGATCGTCTATGATGTAGGCGGTCCTGAATGTGCCTCGCGAGGAAACTGCGCCATGCGCTTCCAACGCCTGCTGCTGCTCCTGCTTTTGGGTGCCTTTTTCGTTCCCGCCACTGCAGCTGAGCCGGATCCTATCCAGGCGGATGAACAAACGCTCAAGGAAGCCAAAGTAGCCGCGGACAATCCGGCCCTCCTCAAGTTTTTTCGTGAACGCACGCTGACCGATGTCCAGCGAGACAAGATCAAAGGCCTGATCGCCCGGATGGCGGACGAGGACTTCCTGGTCCGCGAGCGGGCCACGGCCGAGCTCGTTGGCATGGGTGGGCAGGCGGTGTCGCTCTTGCGCCAGGCAATTAATGGCCGTGACGCGGATATCGAGGTGGTGCGCCGTGCCGAGCGCTGCCTGGAAACGTCCAAGGCGCCGGGGATCGATGCGGTAAATGCCGCTGCTCGCTTGCTGGGCCATCGCAAGGTCGACGGCGGTTCGACCGTGTTGCTCGCCTATCTTCCCTTGGCCGATGACGAGTCGACCCAGGACGCCATTGGCGCCGCGCTGGTTGCGTTGGCGGTGCGCGACGGCAAGTTCGACAAATCGGTCGAGCAAGCGCTGCTCGACACCATGCCGCTCAAGCGCGGCCTGGCAGCCGAGGCCCTGGTCCGTGCCGGAAACGCCGAGCAACGGCAGGCGCTCCGAAAGTTCATGCAAGACCCCGATCCCGTGGTGCGCATGCGCGTCGCCGTGGGCCTGGCGGAGCACAAGAACAAAGAATCAATCCCCGTGCTCGTCGATCTGCTCACCAGTTTGCCAGCCGAACACGTCTGGCGCGCCGAGGATGTGCTGTGTCGCCTGGCCGGAGAGCAGACGCCGAATGTCTCGGTGGGCAATGATGCGGCCTCGCGCAAGAAGTGCCGCGATGCCTGGGCCGAATGGTGGTCCAAGAACGAAGGCACCGCCGACATGGCCCGCATTACCGATCCGCAGCGCGAGCTGGGCTACACGCTCATCGTCCAGATCAATCCACAGAATGGACAGGGCCAGGTCGTTGAACTTGGTAAGGACGCCAAGCCGCGCTGGCAAATCAATAACCTCGCCTATCCTGTCGATGCCCAGGTGCTCCGCAACGATCGCGTGCTGATCGCCGAATACAACGGCCAGCGTGTGACGGAGCGAGATTTCGCCGGTAAGGTCGTCTGGGAATATCGGATCCAGTCGCCGGTTGCCTGCCAGCGGCTTCCCAATGGACACACCTTCATCGCATGCCACAACCAGATGGTGGTGGTCGATTCGACCGGTAAGTCGGTCTGGACGTTTGCCCGGCCCGAGCATGACATCATGACTGCCGTGCGCATGCGCAACGGCCAGACAATCATGATTGCCAACGGCGGGCAGGCGGTCCACATCGACGCGACCGGCAAGGTCGGCAAGATGTTTGCGGTCAACTTCAACCACCAGTTCGGCGGCATCGATCTGCTGCCCAATGGCCGGATCGTGGTTCCGCAAATCAACCTCAACAAGGTGGTCGAGTTCGACGCCGACGGCAAAAGCGTCTGGTCGGCCACCGCGACGAATCCGACGTCGGCTGTGCGGCTTCAGAACGGGAACACGCTGGCGGCCTGCTTTAACCAGCAGAAAATCGTCGAACTGGATAAAGACGGGAAGACGGTGTGGGAACACAAGCCCGACGGTCGACCCTGGAAGGCGCGCCGGCGTTAGGCAGAAATCGCCCTGGCTTTGCGGAAGAGGTTTGCCATGCGTTGCAACCCCCTTGGCCTCGTGGTGCTTTCCGGCTCTTTGTGGCTGATGCCCGGCTTTGGCGCCGATCCAACGCCATTGACGGCTGACGAGCAGCTGGTGCAGAAAGCCAAGGTCGGCACGGATGGCGCGTCGTTGCTCAGCTACTTCCGCAAGCGCACCCTCCCCGAAGTCGACGCCGGCAACATCCGCGACCTGGTTCGCCAGCTGGGCGACGAAGACTTTCTCACTCGCGAACGCGCCTGCTCCAAGCTGGTCGCGCTGCGGACGCTGGCATTGCCCTTCCTCGAAGCGGCTGCCAAGGACACGGACATCGAAATCTCTCGCCGCGCGCTGGACTGCATCCGTCGTATCGGCGGCGGACCAAGTCTTGCCGTGGACGCCGCCGCCGCCCGACTCGTCGCCGCGCGCAAACCGGCCGGGGCGGTCGAGGTGATGCTCAACTTCTTGCCTTACGCCAGCACCGATCATGTCGCGGACGAAGTGCTGAATACGCTGGCGCTGCTTGCGGTGCGCGACGGCCAGACCGACAAGGCCCTGCTCGCCGCGATTGCCGACAAGTCGGCGCCCCGACGTGCCGGCGCTGCACTCGCGCTTCACCGTGCGGGAGCAGCCGACGCCAAGGCTGCCGTACGCAAATTGCTGCAAGATCCCGATCCGATGGTGCGCTATCGCATTGGCATGGCCCTGGCGCGCGCCAAGGACAAGGACGCGGTGCCGGTGCTCATTGACGTATTGCCGCACTTGATGCTGGCCCAGGCCTGGCTCGTCGAGGACATGCTCTACTCACTCGCGGAAGAGCGAGGTCCGGACGTCTGGCTCGGCGTGGACGAGGTGGGCCGCAAGAAGTGCCGCGATGCCTGGTCGGACTGGTGGACGAAGCACGGCGCCAAGGTGGACATGGCCCGGCTCGAGCCGAACCAAAAGGGACTCACGCTGCTGGTCTTCCTCGACGCCGGCAAGGTGATGGAGGTGGATCAGAAGGGCGAAAAGCTCTGGGAAGTCGGCGGGATCGACTTTCCGCTCGACGCACAGGTCCTGCCTAACGATCGCGTCCTGCTGGCGGAATACAAAGGCGCCCGCGTTACCGAGCGCGATCGCAAGGGCACCGTGGTGTGGGAGAAGAAGCTCGGCGCCGGTCCGCTTGCCGCCCAGCGCCTGGCGAACGGGAATACCTTCATCACCACCGAAACGCAGCTGATCGAAGTGGACAAGACGGGCAAGGAAGTCTTCACGTACAGCCGGCCCAATGGCGAGGGCATTCGCAAGGCCATGAAGCTCCGCAACGGCGACCTGGCGTGCGTCACGACGGGCAACCAGTTCGTGCGTCTCAATCCTGTTGGCCGCACCATCATGAGCTTTCCCGTCGAGGTCTCGACCAACGGCGGCCGGATCGAAGTATTGCCCAGTGGGCGCGTGCTGATTCCGGTCATGTCGCTGGGCAAGGTCATCGAGTTCGATTCCGAGGGCCGAGCGGTCTGGGAAGTGGCAATCGAAGAGCCCGTCGCTGCGGTACGGCTGCCCAACGGCAACACGCTGGTGACGACGTTGAACCAGAACCGCGCCATGGAATTCGATCGCGCCGGCAAGGAAGTCTGGCAGTACAAGGGCGATACCCGCATCACACGCGCATTCCGCCGCTAAACATCGGCTTGGCGGGCTCCCCTGGGATGCGCCGTGACGCATTTGCACCAACCACGACGGCTCGAACCGCTCCAAGTCGTAACTACGGACCGTCACACACCGTCGCCAGCGTCTCGTCGATCTGCCGCACGGCACCTGTCAGCGACAGCGACGCCATCTCGAAATTGGTGTGACTCGATACGCGCCGCCAGTTCTCCGCCAGGTACTCCGCGGCCTTGCGCAGCTTTGGCAGCTTGCCACGGATGCGGTGCAGGTACTCCTTCGCGTCCTTGGCTTGCGCGGCAGGCTCGGTTGCGCGGATGAAATCGAAGATCATGCGATGGACGTCGAGCATCTCTTCGTCGTCCTCGATTTCCTCGGCATGTTTGAGGAAATTGCGCACCATCCACAGGTGCGCCAGGACGAAAGCGAGGCGCTCCATCGCATCCTCGCCGCTCATGGCCTGGCCTCCGGAGCGGATGGCGCCTCAGCCGTGACGGTCGGCGCGGGCTTGGCCGGCGCGTGACTGACCTCCGACAGTTCCTTCGAGTAAAGCACCAAAGCTGCGCCGACGCCGACGAGCAGGATACCCACCCAGAGGAGCGGATGCGGCATCTTGAATCCACGGTTGAACGCGTCCTCCGCCGTGGGGTGCCAGACCGTGCTGACCAGCACGTTGATGATCGGTGCCAGACCGAAGATGAGCGGCGCGATGAACACCTTGTATGTTTCCTTCGGCAACGAAGCGTCGGTCGCGGCTTTCATCGCCGCCTGCGTCGCGAAGATAACGCAGATGGCGCCGACCGCGCCTGCAACGCCGGCCAAGCTGGAGAAGACCAAGCCCGTGCTTTTCATGGTCGGCCATTCGTACTGCCCGGTCAGGAACAGAACCAGCGGAACCACGACGCCGATCACGAAGTAGGCGCCCCCGACACAGAGGATGGCCATGAGCCGTGCATTGGGCTTACCGCCGAACTCGCTGCCGCCGAAGAAGATGATCGGCACATACGTGCCCCACGCCAGGCCCGCCAGCGCCACGTACATCAGCCACACGTACTTATCCGACATCGCAGTCTCCTTCGAGTGAGTATCATTCCCTGCGCAACGCCGGCAGCAGTGGGGCACGCAACGTCGCCGCCATCGCTGCCGCGCCGGCCGCCAGTCCGACAAACAGTACCAACAGAAGCAGGACGACCAGGCGCATCCACGGCACTTCGCCTCCGCCCACCACGTGCGGTGCGACCGAAATCAGCGCTGCCACCGTCCCCAGTCCAAGACCGGCAGCCAGCAGAAAGATGTTCTCGACCAGTACCAATCGTCCCAGCACGCTGCGGCGAAAGCCAAGCGCTCGCAATAGTGCCATTTCCCCGCGCCTTTCCCACACACTACGCAACAACACGACGGCAAGGCCGAGCGCTCCCAGGACCAAGCCGAGGCCGCCGAGCATCTGGAACGTCGAGAGATATGTGTTCTCCACCGCAAGATACGCAGCGAGGCGCTGTACGGTCGACGTGACCTCGAAGCCGCGATCGGCCAGTGCCGTCTCCAGCAGTGGCTTCAGACTGCCCGCACGCTCCGGGGGCGCGTCGATCAAGAAGAAGTTGTAGCCTTCGTGGCCCGGATAGAGCTTGAGGAAGTTTGCTTCGGACATGAGCAGTTCGCCCTGAAAGATGCTGTCCTGTAGCAGGCCGACGATGCGCAATTTCACCGGCTGGCCGCGATCGTTCGGCACTTCGATGATGCCGCCGAGCTTGCTCTTGAGCATCCATTGCACGGTGTTCGCCTCGCCAAACACGGGAATCGCGCCATCGACTTCCGGAGCGTCCAGCTTGTGCCAGGCATTGCCCTTGGACCGAGACCAGTCGGCGAATTCGAAGCCGCCGCGCTGGATCAGTGCTTGCGAAACGCCAAGCAAGCGCGGCCGGCGCGGTTGATACAAGTTCAAACAGCTCGCGTCGTCGCCGCTGCGCATGCGGAACGGATAGAACGCCACGCCCTCCAGTTCTTTTGGGGAGACGCGAGCCCGTTCGAGTGCCTCGTTGAGCTCATCGCGTCCCGCACCGCGGTTCAGGTCCTGGTAGAGCGGCACGTCGGATTCCGCGAGCAGTGGGAAACCGCCGCTGCCGGAGTGCTTGCTCAAGAAATCGCGATCCGGCTGACGGCGAAACGATTCGACCGCGACGATGAGGAACGCGGCGGATGCCAGCAAGCCCGCCGTCAGCAGGCTGCGGACCGGCTGCCGGCCCGCATTGCGCAACGCCAGCGTCACCACGCGCAACCGGCCGGTCGTCGCACGCCGTCCGTCGAGTGCACGCAAGAGCGCCCAGGTTGTCGCCAGGCCCGCGGTCAGCAGCAGGAAGCCGCCGCCAAAGAAGGTGCCGGCCTGGGCTTCGTGGCCGGGGACAAACTTTCCCGCGATAATCAGGGCCGGCCCGACAACCAGCGAACCACCGGCAATCCACAGGCTCCAACGGGGGCGCCGGACGCGCGGATCGACTTCGGGACTCGTCTCGCCGGCCAGCAGCGCCCGTGGCGACGCCTTGCCCAGCGCCCGCACCGACCAGGCGATGGTTAGAACACTGACGATTACAGCCGAACCGAAGCCGATGACAAAACTCATCGGTGCCGCGTGCAGTCGAAGTAGAGAACTGTCCATGGTGCCGGGCCACCACGAACGCAGCAGTTCCAGCAACCCCCAGGCGTAGCCGACGGCACCGCCGACACCAACCAACGCTCCCAGCGCGGCCAGCACGCCAGCTTCGCCCAGGAGCAGGCGGCGCACTGTTCCCCGTCGATAGCCGAGGGCCAGCAATAAACCGATCTCGGCCGCACGGCGATCGAGGTTCAAACGGAAGAGCAAGCCAACCAGCAGAAGGGCCGCAATGATGAGGAAGCCGCTGAAGTACAGGAACAACTCGCCGAAGTCCGTACCACCGGCGCCTGCTTCCAGTCCGCGCTGACGCACGTTGTCGAACACAAAGCCACCCTGCTCGGGCTTTAGTCTCTGAAGCAGCTGAGTGCTGAAATCGTCCGCCGCCTTCTCCAGATCAGTGTCCCTGGCGGGCGCGAGCCGGATCGATGTCACCTTGCCGAAGCGGCTGCCCCACAGTTTCTGGCCGTCCGCCAGCGAGATGTAAGCCTTCGGCGTGGTCCGGTAGACGTTCCAGTATTCCTCGTCGCGCTTCTGAACACGCTTGCTGTCGTAGGGGAAAGGCGGGTCCCAGTCGCGCAGGGTCAGCTTGTCGGTGATGCCGGGAAACTCGGGCGTGATGTCCGGGTCGTCGGCAACGCCCTCCAGTGGCATCACGCCACGCAGCACGAACTTCGCGGTCTTCTCCTCGAGCTTGCCCTCTTGTTCCGGATTGAAGTACGTCAATTCAATCGTGTCACCGACCTTGCCGGGCAAGGGCGAGTGCGGCCAGCCGACGAGAATGATCTCGCCGGGTTTCAGTTCGGTAACGCCCGCTGGCAGGAACGGCCCCAGTGGAGCCGCCAGGGCCGGATCGAGGGCAGCCACCACCGAATACGGGGCGGCCGCGTTGCCTTCCTTGATCCAGTTGGCGAGGTAGACCAACGTCGGCGCCGCTCGGAGATTCGTGTCCTTGGCTGCTTGCAGGGCCGCATCGGCGACGGTGTCTTCGACAAGCATCTGCCGGCTTTCCAGGCTTAGATAGCCGCGCTGCCGATACGCGTCGCGGACCGTCTTGCGGCTGAGCGCCCCCGTCTCGGGATCGGCCCGGCTGGCGAGCGCCTTGCCGATGCGATCGCGCCACTCGGCGCGGGTGAGGTGCGTCTTGCCCAGCCGCCGCACGCGCGACCACCAGTCATGGTCCTTGTTGCGGTCGAGCTTGGTGAACAGGGCTTCGGTACGTTCGAGCGGCGTCTGAAGCGTCAGTCCCCAGTCGGCGAGGGTAAGATGAGCGTGTAAGTCCTTCTGCAAATCGCTGCCCCCGCCCTGGACCAGCAAGGCATTGACGCGATCGTCCAACTCGAGTTGGTCCTGCAGCAGCTGCAATGGCACAAAAGCATTTCGCGGCGACGCCGGCGACGGGATCAGGCTGAACTGGTTGCCAAAAGAGTCGGCTGGCAGAACGGCACGAACCTTGAGCACAAGACGCGACAGGACGTCGCTGGCTCCGCGCCGACCCAAGAGCGTCTCACGCGGCACGGCACTGGCCTTCTGCAGATGAATCGTGACTTGGTCGCCAGCCTTTACCTGCAGTTCGTCAGCGAGTGTGCGATTGAGGACAACCTCACGGTCCTCCGATCGCCAGAAGTCATCGCCGCCGGGCTTGGTTCCGGGCCAGAAGCGGTCATCCACGCCGAGGATCAGCACGCGGCCCGCCTGGCGCACGGTCTGTCCGGTCTGTTCGCGTCCGACGCTGGCGGAGCCCTGGAGCATCAGGGCCGGCGCGATGCGTTCAGCATGTAATTCATCCGCAAGCTGCGTCCGGAAGAAGCGGCTGCCAATCAGCACGCGATCGACCCAGCCGAGTTGCTCCAGCGTCCGATCGCGCAGGCTGCCGCGCAGTGAATCGCCGACCAACAGCGCTCCCGTCAGGACCGCGGTGCCGACCGCGACGCCGAGGAACACGGCGAAATTACCGCGCCAGTGAAACGCCAGATTTCGCAACAGCAGCCTGCCAAACGTCATGGCGCCTCCATCGCTTGGAGGCTGCCGTCGGCCATTTCCAGCTGCCGCGGGAACCGCTTTGCCAGCTCCGCCGAGTGGGTCACCACCACCAGCATCGTCTGCTCCTGCAGGTGCAGGTCGAGCAGAAGCTGGCCCACGTGCTGAGCCGTGCGCCGATCGAGGTTGCCCGTCGGCTCGTCCGCCAGGAGCAGGGCGGGACGCTGCACCAGGGCCCGGGCCACCGCCACGCGCTGCCGTTCCCCGCCGGACAGTTCCGCGGGTCGATGATCGAGCCGATCCGACAGGCCAACGCGCTTGAGTAGCTCGCGTGCCCATTGTTCCGTGTCGCCACCTGCGTGCGCTACGACGGTCGGAATCAGCACGTTTTCCAGCACCGAGCACTGAGGCAACAAGTGATGGTCCTGAAAGACAAAGCCAATGTGTCGATTGCGAAAGTCCGCCAGCTCCTGCTCGGGCAGCGCAAATGGGTCCTTACCGTCCAGACGCACGCTGCCTGACGTGGGCCGATCCAGCGTGCCCAGGATGTGCAACAGCGTGCTCTTGCCCGAACCGGACGGTCCCATCACGGCCAAGGCGTCGCCGTGCTCGAGCTGGAGTGTCGCGTTGCGCAGGATCGCCAGCGGACCGCTGCGCGTGGGGTAGTCTTTGCAGAGTTGAGTAACTTCGAGAGCCATGGCGCGGGGGGAGGCGGTAAGTGTAAGGTTGGAGGGCAAGCGTACAGCGCCGTTGTTACATTACTCATTCTGGGCGCTGCGATTGTTTCTGTTCTGAAGCAACGGTGATGCTGAGGGCGGCGATGAACTCATTGAGACGATCGTAAGCCATTCTTGGCGTAACTCGATTGATGAGGGCGTCTCGCTCGCGGCGGCCATGTGCGACCCAGTTCCGGTAACTGCGAACCTGGTCGACCCGAGTCACGAGGTCGGCGGAAACGCGGTCCTGCTCCTTCAGGGGGCGAAGCACTCGCTGGAAGAAACTTCCTTCCTCGACGCCTTGCATGGCGTCGACAGCCGCTTCCATCAATATCGGGTCGGTCAACATTTCCTTCTCCGGCTTCATCCGCTCCGCCAGATGGTCTCGCACATGCGACTCGAACACCGAGAAGAGGACAACGATTGCGAGATCGTCGATCGGCTTCAGACTTGTCGTCGTCTCCTTGACGATTTCCGAGGCGTCCAGCATGCGAAATTCGTCATCTCTCCAGATCGAGGCAGTTTCCAGGGAAGGATCGCCCCAATGCTTCCTGCCCAGGCGCTGCATCCGAGCGAGGTTGCGTCTGGTGGCTTCATACCAGTTCCAGGCATCGATGAGCGTGTTCATCGGAGATAGCTCATCAACGCGTTTTCAAAAGCAGCCTGATCGAGCAGTTTTGACTCCGATTGCAGATCGTTGATCATCCACAGTTCGCGGCCGTTGTCCTGGAACCGATATAACACGTAGCGGTGAACCTCATTCGTGATATCAACACGTCCAGTTGCGCGCTCGGGAACCGTTTTCTGTGGGGGCGTAGCTTTTCCGATGGTCCTCCGCGCCTTGGGAATAATCGCGATCCAGTCTCCTAGCGCATGGAGGTCGAGACGAGGTACGCGATATCGCCCCAGGCCTGGCTCATTGACCACCTCCTGGCTTTCCTCGATCTCGATTACACCGTTGGGATCGGATTCCTTCAGCCATGCGCGCATCTGGGCGAATAACCGCTCGATAGAGACTCGCCACTCCTCGATCACGGCCTTGGCGGAGCTAGCCTCCGCACGCTGCTTCTCAGCTTCCTGTTGAAGGAAGTCTTTCAGGGTCGTGGCCATGCAATGCTCCTGATATTGCAGCGGCGTCAGGACAGAATGCCCAATACCCCGAGCCCGTAGAAAGTGTATTCCACGTCGGTGCGATCGTCCCACAGGCCGCCGCGGAAACCGCCGGTCGGCAGCGCTAGCGCCCGCGCATATTCTAGAACTGCGCGCGTGTTGATCCGCTGACGGGCGCCCAGTTGATCGAGCGTCCACAGTCCTGTAAAGGTCGAGAGGAGGTCGGCCAAGGGTGCTCGGCCATTGGCACGCAGGCCGCCTTCATCCGACGGCATCCCGGCGATCAGATCGGTCACACCGGTGATGATTGCTGATGTCAATCTCGCGGCTTCGGTGCCGGTGCTGTCCAGGAGTTGGAGGACGCCGACCGCGGCGGCGGTGGGATTGGTGCCGCTGCGCCGCATCGGTGCAATTTCCACGAACCCGCCATCTTCGCGGCGACGCGAAAGGATGAACCGCGTCACGTTCTCAGGATCCGGCAACGGGCGGCCCAGCATCTGGTAACAGAGGCCGACCAGGAACGTGTGATACGTGCTGCCCGAAGCACTGCCGGCCGACTTCGCGTATCCGCCATCGCTGGTGCGCAGGCTTTCCAGGGCGGCGGCAACACGGTCGGGCCAGTCGGCAGCGCTGTCGGCCAGCACATCCGGACCGCCGCTCGCCTGTACCAAGAGGCAGGCGTAAAGCAGCGAGAAGAAATCGACGACGCTCGCCTGTTGCGTCAGGCTGCGGCGCAAGAACGGCACCGCACGCGCCGCGATTTCCGGCGTCAGCACGCCGAGCACGGAAAGACTCCTCAGGCCGAACGCGGTGTAGTAGAGATCGGAATCGCCTTCACGGCCCGAGAAGCCGCCGTCGGCGTTCTGGCATTGTTGCAAGAAACGGACGTGGGGTTCGCACGCGTCCTCTGGGAGGCGAGCAAGACCGTCAGCCAGGCGTTCGGTCAGCGATTGGAGATACATGGTCCGTCAGGCGGACATGGCGGCTTCCAGCTTGGCGCGGATCGACGCGGGGATTTCGATGGACTTCAAGCCATGCGCTTCCGTGATCTGGCAGCAGGCGGCACTGATCCGGCCGCGTGCAATCAATTCTCCGTCTTTGAAGAACTCGAACCGATACGTCACCGACTTGGTGCCGACGCGTTCGACGATGACGGCGATCTCCAGAAAATCCCGAAACGTCGCGGGCCGCAGATAATCGCAAGTCGCCGACACACGCGGGAAG
The DNA here is from genome assembly GCA_019752375.1 of Gemmataceae bacterium. Classification (GTDB taxonomy): domain Bacteria; phylum Planctomycetota; class Planctomycetia; order Gemmatales; family Gemmataceae; genus JAIEMG01. The sequence continues at coordinate 94,223 of JAIEMG010000008.1, forward strand.
CCGAGGTGTTCACCTTCATTCGTCATCGACACGGAGAGCGCCAGCGAACCGAGAAAGTCGACTTCCGCCGATTCCATGTAACGGAAGAAATTGGAAAAGTGGACGATGCCGGCCATGTCGGTGTCGGCAAACTCAACCCGGCGGGTGGTGCGAAACGGCGCTGCCATCAACTCGACTCCGTTTCTTCGCCGCTTTCACCGTAGACGTAGCCGCACGCCTTGCACGCAAGCACGGCCTGGCACTCCGGGCAGTAGACTTCCATATCCGGCTGAGACATGGCGACGTGCGCTTCGGCGCTGCGTGCCACAAACGGCTGGCCGCACGCCTTGCACAGCAGCGGATATTCGCAGAAGCTGCACTTCATGTCGTCCGCCCCGATCGCAGCGTGTCACGGCGCCCACCACGATCATAACGAAAAATGGCACAGGAGTCATGCCTGTGCCATTGAAAGTGGGGTCGGCTTTCAGCCGGCCTTGGCGGATGGCCGGCTGGAAGCCGGCCCCACATACGGTCACCGCGCTGGCATGACGGTCGGGCAGCCCGTCTCGCAGATGTAAACGACGTTGCTGCCGTTTTCGTCCTTGTACACTTCGATGCCGTACTTGCGGGCACGTTCGAAAGCGTCGATGCCGGCGACGCGTGCCTTCAGATCGAGTCCCGCGGTCCAGACGGGCGGCTTCACCTTGGCAACGGGAGCAGCCTGAGGGCCCGAGATGACTGCCAATGCACCGGTTTCGCAGATGTACACGAGATTGCCTGCGTTCTCGTCCTTGAACACCTCGACGCCGAACTTGCGCGCCTTGTCGAAGTCGTCCGTGCCGCCGACGCGTGCTTTCAGGTCCAGGCCCCAGACCCACGTGGGCGGCTTCGGTTTACCGGTGGCGGCGTTGCCGCCCGGCATTACGGCAATCGAGCCGGTCTCGCTGACATAGACGAGGTTGCCGGAGTTTTCGTCCTTGTAGACCTCGACGCCGTACTTGCGTGAGTTGTTGAAACCGTCGGCGCCGCCCAGGCGCGCCTTGAGATCGAGGCCCCAGACCCACGTCGGCGCCTTGGCGTTGGCTGCGACTGATGCGTTCGCTCCGGGGATCGTGGCCAGGTTGCCGTTTTCGCAGATGTAAACCAGGGTGCCAGTCTGCTCGTCCTTCCAGACCTCGATACCGAACTTGAGCGCCTTGCTGAAGTCGGCGTTGCCGCCGCTGCGCACCTTGACGTCCATCGCCCATACCCAGGTCGGCGGCTTGGCCTTGGCACCCTGTGCCTGGACCGCGGACGCTTGCGCCGCGAGAAGACAGAAGCTCACGAAACCCGCCAGTCCGACCAGGCTGCGCTGCGACATGGATGGTCCTTGTGGATTTGAGGGAAAGGAGAAGTGCTCCGGTCGCCGCCACCCCTTGATTATTGGAAACGCAAGGCGCGTGTCAAGCGAAGCCCGGGGCGAAGGGTCGTGCGATGGTTGCGGTGGGGAGAGAAGAAGAGAATGAGCAAGATGAAGAGTAGGATTAGGAAGAGGATTAAGAGGAGGATGAGGAGTAAGAGTAGGATAGAGTGGAGGACGCCTTTCTGCTCTTTCTCTTGCTCCCACTCATCTTTCTCCGTCAATATGCGTTGGTCAACGAGCAACGCCTCGTTCTCCGTGCAGAACGAGGCGTTGTGGGGTACTTGCGCGATTTACTTGGCCGGAATCACGGCGATGAAGCCGGTTTCGCAGAGGAAGACGAGGTTGTTGGCATACTCGTCCTTGTAGATCTCGTTGCCGAACTTGCGCGACTTGTCCCAGTCGTCCACACCGGCGGGACGGGCTTTCAGGTCGAGGTCGAACAGCCAGTTCGGCTTCTTGGTCGCAGTCGGCTTGGTGACGGCGCCGGCGGACAGGACGGCGAGCGAGCCGGTTTCGCTGAGATAGATCAGGTTCCCGCCATTGTCGTCCTTGTAGACCTCGGTGCCGTACTTGCGGGCCTTGTTCCAGTCATCGATGCCGCCCGGACGCGCCTTGAGGTCGAGGTCCCACATCCACAGGGCCGGCTTGCTTTTCTCGGGCTTGGTGGTCTTGCCGGCGGGAATCACCGCGATGGCGCCGGTCTCGTTGATGTAGACCAGGTTGCCCGCGTTTTCGTCCTTGAAGACCTCGTTCCCGAAGTTGCGCGACTTGTCCCAGTCGGCGATGCCGGCGGGACGGACCTTGATGTCGGTGTCCCACATCCAGGTGGGGGTCTTGGACACGTCCGGCTTGGCGACGTTGCCGCCCGCGATGACGGCGAATGCACCGGTTTCGCACAGGTAGATCAGGTGCCCATTCTGCTCGTCCTTGAAGACCTCGATGCCGTACTTGCGGGCCTTGTCAAAGTCGGCGTTGCCGCCCATGCGCGCCTTCAGGTTGAGCCCCCACAGCCAGCTGGCGCCCTTGGGAGCGGCGGGCTTGGCGGTGGCGCCGGCAGGGACGACCGCGGTGTGGCCGGTCTCGCTGATGTAGATGAGGTTGCCGGAATTCTCGTCCTTGTAAACTTCGATGCCGATCTTGCGGGCCTTGTCCCAGTCGCTGGTGCCGCCCATGCGTGCCTTGACGTCGATGCTCCACCACCAGATCGCCGGCTTCGACTTGGCCTGTGCACGGACGAAGGACGATTCCAATCCGATCATTCCGATTGCTGCCAGGAAGATCGCACAAAACAAACCGCGTTGATACGACATGGAATTCCTCGTTGCATCCACCCGATGGGGGAAACCGAATAGGGACTCGTCCGCAATTGAAAGGAGACGATTCAGTCAGGGAAGTCTAACGGACGACGAGTCGGAGCGAAAGCGCATAGGTAAGCGGCCGCGGGAAATGTTCTTGCCGCAAAAGTGCTCTTGTGGCACGGACATTTCTGTCCGTGCGGCGTCGCCTGTCTGCACGGACAGAATGGCCCGTGCCACGTTATCAGCCTACTCGGACCACGTTTCGCGGCGTCGCACCAGGCCGACGCGGACATAGCCTTGCCGCCCCTGCGGGACGAATTCGAGGGACGTGGGGAGGTGCTTCAAGAAATCCACCAGCCAGCGCTCGGACTTGACGAAAACGAGCGTGTCTGGCCTTGCGAGCAGTTGCGCCATCAACTCGTGCAGGCGCTCCGGACTGAAACTACGCACGTCGTTGCGCTGCAGATAGAAACTGACCGAATCCCAATGGCGCGGATAGCTGACGACCGCCGATAGATTTGGCTCGGCTGCATGACGCCGCACGATACCACGCAGTGAATACTTGCGCGCGTAATCGGGCATCAGCTGAAAGGCGCCAAAGAACAGCCCCGCGAACGTCAGGACACTAGAGCCGATCCAGGCCACTCGCCGACGCGTGGCAGCGGCACTCTCGCATAACAGTGCATCAACGTAGCACCCCAGTGCCAGCGCCAGCGGCGGCATCGCGGGCAGGATATATGCCGAGCGCTTGCAACCGCTCAGGGAGAAGAAGAACAGGCACCAGGCAAACGCCGGGAGGAAGCACGTCAGCACTGCGGGCCGCTGATTGCGGCGCCGGAACGCGAAGGCCAGCAAGCCCGGCACCAGCAGCGTCCAGGGCAACATGCCGAGGAAGACGTCCGGCAGAAAGAACCACAGGGGCTCAGCGTGGTCGAACGGTTCGACGTAGCGCTGCACGTGATGTCGCCAGAAGAAATGATCGACGAAGGACGGATCCATGGCCGTCACCGCAATGAACCAAGGCGCCGCCACGGCGATGCCCGTCGACAGGTAGAGAAACCACTGCATCCAGCTGGGGCGCTCGATGCGGCGCGCCTGCCAGGCGAAGAAAGCGATCGGCACCACGACCAAGACCAGCGCCACCGGCCCCTTCGTCAGCAGTCCGAGGCCACACGCCAGCGCGGATGCGATCCACCAGCGCCGTTGGCCGTTGAGAATGGCGATGTGTCCGGCTGCCCACGCCGCAATGACCCACAGGCAGAGCAGTCCGTCCATGGTGAGCATCCGCTCCAGCTGCACGAACCGCGCCGACAGGCAGAGCATGAGCGCCCCAGCGAACGCCGCCCGCTCGCCAACGGTCCGGCGTCCCCATTGGTGGACGGCCAGCACGCAGAGGAAGCCGGCCAGGCAAGGCACGAGCCGGGCCGCCCAGTCGTGGATGCCGAAGACGCGATAACTGCCAATCACCAGCCAATAAAGCAACGGCGGCTTGTCGTAGTAGGGCTGACCCTGATAGACGGGGATGACGAAGCTGCCTTCGGTCAGCATCCGGCGAGAAATCTCGGCATAGCGCGGCTCCTGGGGTTCCTGGAGCGGGCACCGAAAGTGCAGAAAGAACAGGAGAGCGGCGACTGCGAATAGAGCGCAAAACGACAGATGCCGGTTGCGACGACTGTAACGGTCGATCGCTCCATCCATCGAGAGTTGGCCGCCGGCGTTAACTGACATGCGCCGGACCATCGCATACCGCCGGCACGACTGTCAAGTCCGGCGCCGCTCCGGCGCATTGGCGCCTTGACACGTTTTCCATTACGGTAGTACACTTTGGGAAGACTCCGCCATTGCCGTTCGGGCCGCTTGCTCCAAAACCACGCGGAGCCTGCGCGGTCCCGCCGTGGCATGGCGGATCAACCTCCGGGGAGAATCTTGGCGTGAAGGCCCTTATCAGCGACATCCACAGCAACCTGGAGGCACTTCAGGCAGTCCTCAAGGACATCGAAAAGCACAAGGTCGACGAGATTTACTGCCTCGGCGACATCGTGGGCTACGGTCCGAACCCGCGCGAGTGCGTCGATCTCGTCATGCAGTGCAAAATGGTCCTTCTGGGCAATCACGACCAGGGAGCCATGTTCGATCCCGAGGGTTTCAACCCGCCGGCCGAGCGCGCCATCTTCTGGACGCGATCTCAGCTGGAAGCGCCCGGCGACAATCGGCAAGCCAAGGAGAAGCGCTGGGAATTTCTGGCGGAACGGCCGCGCTCGTTCCGTGAGAATGGCATGCTCTACGTTCACGGCTCCGCACGCAACCCGCTCAACGAATACGTCTTCCCCGAAGACATTTACAACCAGCGGAAGATGGAACGCATCTTCGCCCTGGTCGAGCGCTACTGCTTCCAGGGCCACACGCACGTCCCCGGCATCTTCACCGAGAACCTGCAATTCCACAGCCCCGAAGAGATCGACTACACGTATCGACTCGATGGCCGCAAGACGCTGTGCAACGTCGGCTCCGTCGGCCAGCCGCGCGACGGCGACTGGCGCGCTTGCTACATCCTGATCGACGGCGATACCATTCAGTATCGCCGGGTGGAATACGACATCGATTCGACGGTGAAGAAGATCTACGCGGTGCCCGACCTGGAGAACTTCCTGGGCGACCGGCTTCGCGACGGGCGCTGATCGGCATTCAAGTGTAACTTCGAGCCGCGCGGGAGCGTGAGATTACGCTCTCGCGCGGCTCGGCGTTTAGGCCGTTCCAGATTAAGCGAGTTCCCCGTGGCACGGACATTTCTGTCCGTGCGCCCGCTCGATTGCGCGGACAGAAATGTCCGTGCCACGGGGACATTCCATGCTGCCGCTCGCCGAAGTTAATCGCATTCAGGCCTGGCCCCTTTTGGGAGAGCCTCTAAATGCGACTCGGACGGTACGCGAAGAACTGATACATTAAGAGTTGCGAGTTCGCGTTGCGCCATCCGGATGGGGCCGATCATGCCGACCAAGAACCTCTTGATCTTCTTCGGGCTGAGCCTGGTGATTGTCACCGGCTGGACGGCCTTTTCCGCCTGGAAGTGGCCGCCGCCGCAGAAGTTGCCCACGTCGGCCCGCGAACTGGTCCTCAGCCCTCGACAAGTGGAGCAAGTGCGTTCCGCGGCCGCGATTGCCACCGCCGGTGCTGCCGGTCTGGGTTTCGATGGCGCCGCTGGCCAGATTGTCACCGAGGTTGCCGTCATTCGCGCGTCGCAGCCCGTCAAGCCGCCCGAGGTCGAGAAGCCGCCCGTCGTCGAAAAGCCGCCCGCCGAAAAGCCCGACATCATCACTTTCGGCGATAGTTCATACAAGCTCAGGGTCACGCTCTCGACGCAGGGCGCGTCGGTTCGACACGTCGTCCTGAATCAGTTTCAGGCCGCCGACGAACTGGGATTGCCGATGTTCGAGAACGGTGACGAACAGAAGCCGACCCCGCTGGGCTTGGTGCCGCCTTTTCACATCGCGCAGATGCGCAAGAACCACCTGCTCTATAACCACGAGTACCCCTACTACCACTACACGCTCTTTCACTTCGAGAAGCCCGACGACGACCGACCCGTGGACACGCTTGGGAAGGTCATCTGGAAGGTCAAGGAACCAGCCACCCCCAATGCGGATTCTCAACGTGTTGTGTTCGAAACCGAGGTTCCGGGACAGGACTTGATTGTCACCAAGACATTCACGCTGGGCAAAGGCGACTACCATATCGGATTGACGGTAAACATTCGCCCCAAGGGCAAGCCGCGGCCCGATCAGAAGTTTCGCTACCAGCTGCAAGGCGCCCACGGTCTGCCGATCGAGGGGGTCTGGTACACTTACACCCATCGCAATGCATTGGTCGGTTCCGTGGAACGCGGCACGGATCGCAACTATCGCAGCCTGGAAGACTCCCGACAGATCAGCTTCTGGTCGGGCGGCGACGCCCACGTTCGCAGCGACAAGAAGATCATCCGCTACGCTGGAATCGCCGTGCAGTACTTCGCATCGGTTGTCGTGATCGACAACGAGCAAGCGGAAGGCGTGTCGGACAACTTCATCGAACGGGTTCGGGCCACGGTCGAAGAGCCGCTGAATCCCCCTGATCGTGCGTTCCTCGACGACATCACGGTCCGGCTGACCACCGAGCCCAATGAAATCAAGCCGGAGGGCGTGGAGCACCGTTACCTGCTTTACAATGGCCCGGTCAAGGTGCGGCAACTGGCCCAGCTTACCGGCGACAAGGCCGTCGATCCGGAGTTGGTCAATCGCTATATCGATTCGCTGCACCTTAACACGCTGACGGACTATCAATCTCCCGGCTGGGGCGGTAACTTCGCGGGCAGCATTGGCCTGACCCGGGCGATCGTCTTCTTCACGAACATCATGCACGGCATCCTATGGTACATCCACCAGGTCATCCCGTGGTGGGGCCTGTGCATCATTGCCCTGACGGTGATCGTGCGCGGCTGCCTGTTTCCATTGAGCCGTAAGCAGGCCGCCAACTCCATGAACATGCAGGAGAAGATGGCCAAGCTCGGTCCGGAAGTGAAGAAGCTCCAGGAGAAGTACAAGGAGGATTTCCAGGGACTCAACCAGGCACGCACCGAGCTGTACCTCCGGCACGGCATCAACCCGCTGAGCACCTTGGGGGGATGCCTCTTGCTGTTCGCCCAGATGCCGATTTTCCTGGGCCTGTACTACTGCCTTCAGGAGAGCATTCACTTTCGTCTGAATCCCTTTCTGTGGATCCCGAACCTGGCAGCGCCGGACATGCTGATCTGGTGGGGGGAAGCGATCCCCTTCATCAGCCGGCCCCAGGACCTGGGCAGCTTCATCTACCTGGGACCGTTCTTCAACTTGCTGCCGGTGATCGCGGTGGGATTGATGATCGTCCAGCAAAAGATGATGACGCCGCCCCCGCAGGACGAGCAGCAGGAAATGCAGCAGAAGATGATGAAGTGGATGATGATCGTCTTCGGGCTGATGTTCTATAAGGTGGCGGCTGGCCTGTGCATCTACTTCATCGCCAGCAGCGCCTGGGGCGTGTGCGAGCGGAAGCTGCTGCCCAAGTCGAAACCGGCGACGCCGGGCGAGGAACCGCCCAACGGTACCCCGCCGCCCAACGACCGGAAACCCGAGCCGCGCCGGATCAAAGGCGACAGCAGCGCTCCGGAGCCAAACGGATTCCTCCAGCGCATCCGCCGGCGCTGGGACGAGGTGCTAAAGGAAGCCGGCAAGCAAGGACAGGCGCGTAAGGAACCACGCCGCGACGAAGGCGACGATGACAACAACAACAAACGCAAAAAGCGAAAACGGTGATGCGGCGCTCGGCTGGTCTAGGTAAGCGACAGGAGAAAACTCCGGTGGCACGGACATTTCTGTCCGTGCGATCGTGAAGCGGCACGGACAGAAATGTCCGTGCCACTGGGGTCTCCCCTAAATCTTGTCAGGTTCTGACTGACGACCACGAACGAGCGCACCAACTCCGAGATAAACGCCATGTCCACGAGCCCTTGTCGCCTGGCGCTACTCTCCCTCCTCCTGACCACTTTTCCCGCCGTTGCGCAGACTTCGGCTCCCGCCCTCTACAAGATCGTCAAGGAGGAAGACAGGGTTCAGCGTTCCGATCGCGACCGCAATGGCCGGCTGGGGCTCTTCATCACGGTTCAGTTCAAGATCGTGCAGATTGCGGATGACAAGGCGGTGACGAACGTCGGCAAGGACGAGATCATCGTTGAGGAAGATCACCGACGGGTCACCGATCTCGAGATCTTTCAGCCGCGTTCGCCGGATCCATTAACGGTCGTTCTCGTTCTGGACGTCAGCGGCAGCATGGCCAAGGACAACAAGCTGGCCGAAGCGAAAGATGCGGCCCGACTCTTTCTCGATACCCTTCACGAAAAGACGGACTGCGGGCTGATTCTGTTCGATCACCGCATCCTCGTCGAAGAGCCGCCCATTCGGGATCCGCAGCGCCACGTCGCCCATCGTCATGTGCTGCGCAAGCACATCGACGACGCCAAACCGCTCGGCGGCACCGCCTATCTGGACGCCACGGCCCGCGCTATCGAGATGGTCAAGAGCGTCACCGGCCGCAAGGCGGTCCTGCTCATGACCGATGGCGTCGATCTCAACAGTAAAGCGACCCTGAACGAGGTCACGAAGCTGGCGCGCACGGCGCGCGTGCCGGTCTACACCCTCGGCGTCGGCGATCCCGGCAAGCGCGAAGCAGTGACGACGGTCCTTGTCCTCGATCATTCGGGCAGCATGAGCGCCCCGGCCGATGATTCATCGAAAGTGCCCAAGATCAAGGCGCTGCATCAGGCCGCCGGGCAATTCGTGCAGTTGATGCGTCCCGGCGCCCGCACAACGCTGCTGCCATTCAACACGACGGCGCAGACGCCCGATCGCTTCACCGCCGATAAGGACCTGTTGACCAAACGCATCCAGGGCTTGAAGCCTGATGGAGAAACCGCGCTCTTCGACGCCATCTTCTCCGCCGTCGAAACGCTGGAAGCAGCGCAACCCCAAGGCAAGCGTGCCGTGGTAGCCTTGACCGACGGCATCGACAATTCCAGCCGACGACGCGTGGAAGAGGTGATCGAACGTGCCCAGGAGTCCCGAATTCCACTGCACTTGCTCGGCCTGGGACGGCCCGGCGAGCTGGACGAAAAGGTGATGCGCGGCATGGCGACTGCCACGGGCGGCGAATATCACCACGCCCGCAACGAGAACGACCTGGTGCAGATCTTCGAGAACCTGTCGATCCAGCTGCACGACGACGGTTTCGATCACGAAGTGCTGACACAGCTCGCCAGCGCGACGGGCGGCAAATTCTATCATGCTCGCAAGGCGTCGGAGCTGCGCTTGCACTACCAGGAACTGGCCGAGGAACTGCAAACGACCTACACCGTGACCCTCGCCAGCCGCCGACCCGTCCATGACGGCACGTCGCGCGGCATCGACATCAGCGTGGTTCGCAACGGCGTCCGCGTTAGCGACGTGACGAGCTTCGATTACCAGGTGGGCGGCGTCGTCGTGGCGCAGATGCACCCGATGATCTATCTCGGCTTGCTTGTGATCCTCGCCGGCCTGCTGGTGCTTCCGGCCGGGATGCGACGCGTGTTTGGCTCGTCGGCGGCACCCTGATGCTTCCTCATCTCGAAGACACCATCGTCGCCCTTTCGACGGCGCCTGGTCCCGGCGCCCGTGCCGTCGTTCGACTCACAGGTTCGGAATCGCTGGACATCGCTCAGAGCATATTCACGCATGCGGCCCCCTTCTCCCCTGTACTCGGGGGAGAGGGGATGGGGGTGAGGGGGAGGCACGCCGGTGTTGCTGGTTCTGCCCCGCTCACCCCCATCCCTTCTCCCCCGAGTACAGGGGAGAAGGGAGACCGTTTGGTCGCATCGTCCGCCCGGGTATCAATCGTCGGGATCCATCCGGGCGAGCGCCGCTGCTATGAAGGCACCATAAAACTTCCTGACAGTCTCGTGCTGCCTGCCGACCTCTACGTCTGGCCGGGGCCGCGCAGCTACACCGGCCAGGACGTGGTCGAGATTCACGTCCTATCGTGTCCACCGCTGCTTGACGCAATAGTGGCCGAACTGCTCCACGCGGGCGCCCGCGCTGCGTTGCCGGGCGAATTCACGCAGCGTGCCTTTCTTGCCGGCAAACTCGACCTGACGCGGGCGGAAGCAGTGCTGGGCGTGATCGAGGCGGGCAACCGCGACGACCTCCGTCAGGCCCTGCGGCAGTTGGCCGGCGGCATGTCGCAACCCCTGCATGGCCTCCGCGAAGACCTGTTGAACCTTCTGGCCGACCTGGAAGCGGGGCTCGACTTCACGGAAGAGGACATCCACTTCATTGCCCAGGACGACCTCCTGATTCGAATCAGCAAGGGCCTGGCACAGTTGACGCTGCTTCAAAAGCAGCTTGCCCAACGCGGACTGAGCGGCCGCCGCTTTCGGGTCGTGCTGGCCGGCCGGCCCAATGCCGGCAAGAGCAGCCTATTCAACGCCCTGGTCGGCGATACGGCCGCGCTGGTCAGTCCGCGGCCGGGCACGACTCGCGATTACTTGGTACGTCACCTGTCAATCGAGGGAATCACGGTAGAACTGGTCGATACCGCCGGCTGGCAATCGGCAACCGCGACAATCGATGAACAGGCGCAGCTCCTGGGACGGGAACAGACCGAAAGTGCCGATCTTGTGTTGCTCTGTCTCGATCGCGGATTGCCGTCGAGCAAGGTGGAGGAGCGCCTTCTGAAGCAGGATTCGCCGCCCGTCCTGGGCATTTTGACCAAGTGCGACCTGGTTCACCCCGGAGAGTCACTCCGCCAACGTGTTGGTGGTGGCGTGATGACCTGGCTCGCGACCAGCACACTTACCGGCGCTGGCCTGGACGACCTCCGACGCACACTTGTGGAACGGGTTCGCCGCTCTACCGCATCCGCACTCGCATCGAGTGTCAGCCGGTGCCGGCATCATGTCGATGAGTGCCTGGCTCGACTGCGTCACGCCCATGAGCTGGCGTTGTTTGAGGAACCACCTGAACTGCTGGCCCTGGAACTGCGCGGTGTACTGGATCAACTCGGCGAAATGGTCGGCACCGTCTATACCGACGACCTCCTCGACCGCATTTTCAGTCGCTTTTGCATCGGCAAGTGAGTGAAACAAGAGAATCCGTCCATTCCGGTAAGAGTTTCGCGAACGGCGTATCGCGGATCGACGTAAACTAAAGCAGCGAACGTCAGTTGGGTAGGCCGTCCCGGTGGGCAATTCCATTGACTGGCGGGCCACACCGGGCACAATGCTAGAGGGGCAAGAATGCCTCCAGAATTGTCCGCCAGCCCCACGGCACTGCGTCCGTGGCCCTTCCGAAAGGACATGTTCTCATGAACAAGCCCCTGCTGACCGGTCTGCTGGGAACCTTGCTGGTTGTGGTCGTTTTGCCGCTACAGGCCGCGGATCGGCCACCAACGCCCCACGTTGTCCTGGTTGGCATTACCGACTATGCCGACAAGGACATTCCCTCTCGCCGGCATGGGGAGGCCGACGCCCAGGCGCTCTACGACCTGCTTACCGACAAGCAATACCTCGATGCCGACAAGGCCAACGTCAAGTTGCTGCTGAGTTCCAAGGACGACAAGCGCCCGACCGAGCTGGCGACGCGCGAGAATATCCTCAAGATACTGACCGATGTGGCTGCCAAGGCCGACAAGGACGACGTGGTCGTCTTCGCCTTCTTCGGACAGGGCGCGCTTTACAAGAACGGCACCTGCTTGTTCGCCACCGATTCAAAGCTGAAGGACTTCGCCGGCGCCCTGACGACCGAAGACCTCTCGACGGTCATGGAATCCCACAAGAGCCAGAAGTTCCTGGCCCTGCTCGACGCCTCCTTCATCGGTGCCGCCAAGGAGAACTCGAAGTACCTGAAAGAACTGAGCCCCACATTCCTGCGTGCCGAGGACAAGGACGACAAGGTGCCGCCGGTAGGCCGCATGGTCGTGCTGGCCAGTGATGGCCGTCGTCCCTCGCTCGACATGCCGCGGAACGGCTTGTTCGTGCATGCGTTGATGGAAGGCTTGAAGGGCATGGCGGATCGCGACGGTTACGAGGCCGACGGTGTCATCACGGCTGAGGAGTTGGTGGCGCACCTGGAACGGCGCGTGCCCGAGTTGGCCAAGCAGCACGGCGCCAACAAGGAAGAGAAGGACCAGGTCTGCCACATCATCGGCGCCCGAACCAATCACTTCGCCTTGACGCGCAATCCCACCGCTGCGGAGAAAGCGCAGAAGCGGCTGGAGAAGTTCGCGGAACTCGCCAAGGAAGAGGCGTTCGCCGCGGAAATTGCCGAAGAAGGCCGGGTTTTCCTCAGTCAAATGCCGGTGCTGCCGATGGCCCAAGAGCTGCGCAGTGTCTACCAGAAGGCAGCCGATGGAACCATGAAGCCGGCAAACTTCCTGAAGGAACGCGAGAAGCTGAAGGCAGAGGAGAAATTGCTCCGCGCTGACTCGGTCGCGTATGCGTCCAAGGTGATGGCCGGCATCCGTACGTTGCACGGCAGCTACGTGAAGGAACTGAACCAGGGCGAGATGACGGGTTGGGCATTGCAGGGCCTGTGCCAGCGCGTCGGCCTGCGGCCGATGCCTGCCGACCTGGTTCAGCGCATCGCCAAGGCGAAGAACGCCAAGGACGCGGACTTTCAGGCGATCCTGACCGATGGACGCGAACGCGTTGGCAAGCGCGGCGCGCTGGACGACAACCGCGACGTCGACATCTCCATTCGCGGCGTGACCAGCCATCTCGACCCGCACACCGGTTACATCGATGCACGGACCATGGCCGATTTTCGCCGCATGATGACCGGCAACTATACCGGTATCGGCGCCCGCATCGGCAAGGACCCCAAGCGCGACATGCTCCAGGTGGTCACCCCCGTCAAGGGCAGCCCCGCGTACAACGCGGGGCTGCGGGCCGGCGACGTCATCACCACCATCACCCGCGAGGTGGACAGCAAGGGGAAGAAGCTCGACAAGCCCGAGGTCACCTCGACCAAGGGACTGAGCGTGTCGGACGCCATGTCAAAGGTCGGCGGCGAGGCCGGCACCGACGTGAAGCTGACTATCGAACGTGCTGGAGTTGAGAAGCCGATCGAAGTCAACATCACCCGGGGAGAAGTTGAAGAAGAATCGGTCTTTGGCGTCAAGCGCAAGGACAACGACGAGTGGGACTTCTTCGTCGATCCGCAAAGCAAGATCGCTTACGTCCGCCTGAACCAGTTCGCCACGAACACGTCACGCGAGCTGAAGAAGGCGCTGGCCGACTTGCAGAAGCAAGGCGTCAAGGGCCTGGTACTCGATCTGCGCTTCAATCCGGGCGGCCTGCTCCAGAGCGCCGTCGAGATCTCCGGCATGTTCCTGGACGACGGTCTGGTGGTGACGATCAAGCCGCGCGTCGGCGAGGAACAGAAGTACTACGGCGAGTTCACCGGCGGTCACCAGAACTTCCCGATGGTCTGCCTCGTCAACGGCGGCAGCGCCAGCGCCAGCGAGGTGGTCAGCGGCTGCTTGCAGGACCATAAGCGGGCGATCATCATCGGCGAGCGCAGCTACGGCAAGGGCAGCGTCCAGAACATCGTGGATTTCAAGGCCACCGGCGGTCAGATCAAACTGACCACCGCGACGTTCTGGCGTCCCAACGGCAAGAACCTGAACAAGGCCAGCACCAAGGGCACCGAGGAAGAAGACTGGGGTGTCCGACCGGATGCCGGCTACTTGCTCAAGCTCTCCATCAAGGAGCGCGACGAGTTGCTCCAACTCCACGACTCCCTGGAAATCCTCAGCCACAAGGGCAAGGGTGTGGACATCAAGCCGATCAACGATCGCCAACTCGATCTGGGCCTGGAATACCTGCGCGGGCAGATCAAGCTCGTCGAGCAGGCACAGGTGAAGAAGGCGGGGTGAGTATCTCGCGGCCACGATTACGAGCAAATGGGGGCTGCGTGACGGACAAATGGTCACCGCAGCCCCCGTTTGCATGCCGATCAGTTGGTGCGACCTATTCCGCCGCGTCCGGATCAATGCCCAGGGCCCGCAATCGCTCGGCAAGACGCTCGGCCTGCTTCTGGGCGGCTTCCCGCTCGCGGCGTTCGGCTTCCATCTGTTTCTGCGCGGCTTCCCGCTCGCGGCGTTCGGCTTCCATCTGTTTCTGCGCGGCTTCCCGCTCGCGGCGTTCGGCTTCCATCTGTTTCTGGGCAGCCTCCCGCAACTGGCCAAGTTCAACAAATGTTCTGAACTTCTGGCCGTCGGGGAAATATAGTTCGAGGTCGTCTGGACCGAGGCGCATGCGAACTCCGAGGCGCGGACTGGTCCAGCCGTCCGCAATGCCTTCGATTTCGACAAGCTGGTCGCCGGATCGCTGCCAGCCGCGCAACATGTTGCGGTCCGGGTCGTACTGGTAATACTCCTCGACGCCATATCGCTGGTAGAACTCGAGCTTTTCTTCCAGTTCGGCGCGCCGATTTCCGGGCGAAAGAACTTCCCAGACTACCTGGGGCGCAACATTGTTCTCGCGCCACTGGCGATAGGAACCACGGTCGCCTTTGGGGCGCTCGAAGACAATCATCGTGTCCGGGGCCGATCGAATGGTCGGTTCACCCTGAACCGGGTACCAGAGCAGGTCGCCTGCCACGAATACGTTGGGATTATCGGCGAATAACAGATCCACGTTACCTTGGATGGTGACGATCCAGCGAAATTGCCGTGTGTTGTCCGACATCGGCTGGCCGTCGCTATCGGGGTAAAGAAGGTCTTCGTCGCTTGCAAGGGAAGGAGATGCGCTCATGGATATAGCCTACCGCGAGTGCAATTTCGCTGTCCGGTTCAGCGATGTTTTTCATTGAGCAGCGATTCAATGTCTTCCACCACCCAGGCGGCCTTCATGAACCCGAGGTGATAAATCTCGCGAACCTGGCCCTTGCGGTCCACCAGATAGATGCGCGATGGATGGTCGAGTTGCCCGTTCGCCGCCGGCTTGGCCCACATGTCCCAGGCGGCCAGCACCTTGTTCACGTCCTCGGCCGATCCGGTCAGGGCGCTCCAGCTTGCGGGATCGGCGTCGTAGAGCTTCAGGTAGCGTCGCAGAGCGTCTGGACTATCGCGGGTGGGGTCGAGCGTGATCGATAGCAATTGCACGCTGCTGTCCTTCAGGCGGCCTCGCGATTTCAACTCCGCTTGCACCTGGGCCATGCGAGCCGTGGTTGCCGGGCAAGTGCCGTTGCATGTGGTGAAAACGAAGCTGACCAGCGCCACCTTGCCCTTGAGATCGGCAAGACGCAGCGACTTCTCGTCCTGAGTCGTTAGCGCGAAGTCCGGCGCTTTCTGGATCACCGCCAGACGGGATGGTTTTGTCTCGGCGTCGGCAAGCAACGTGAGGCTCAGAAGTGCCAGTGAGAACATGTTCGCTCTCCATCAGCCGAGCAGTCGGCCGTAGCCGGTACACTTGTAACACTTGCCATTGCCATTGCAACCGACACATCGTCCGCTGGAAGCATGCTCTTGAAGTCCGATCATCTGCTGCCAGCCCTTGGCTGCCCAGGCCCAGAAGCCGAAAAGCAGGAATGTGGCGATGGCGTGCCAGTTCCACCGTTCGTAGTCTCTGGCGCCCGCCCCCTTGCATGCGGAACACACGCCCGAGCCACGGCAATTGGGACACAGCGGAAGCTTCTCGAAGTCATCGCCGGTCGGCACACCCTGCGAGGGGTTCCAACCAGCGCCCGGCCCCACGTAGTTCGCTGAACTCAGCGAAACCGCCGGATGGCTGGGAATGTCGAGCTTCGGGCCACATGCCGGACAGGGCACCTGCTGGCCCGCGCGGCTGTCGTGGACGTCGAAGCCTTCGCCACAGGAGCAACGGACGATGGTCGCCATTCAGTTCTCTGCGCGAGACTCTAATGAAGCAACATGTCGTGCCCGCGGGCCGGCCCCGTCGGCAGCTTGGTGAGGTCGACATTGAAGAACGGATCGACCTTCATGCCGTCCGGTCCGATGTGAGCCAGCCGCACCCAGAAGGTGTTGGCCCGGTCGAGCGTGCTGAGGAGCGAATTCGTGATGTACATGCGCTTGCCGTCGCCGGTCACGTGCATCATGTTCGGATGAACACCCGGAGCGATCGTGCTGGCCAGCTTGGGCTTCTTGAGATCGCTGACGTCCCACTGCTGAATTTCGTTCGAGCCAAAGCAGCTCACGTAGAGGAAGCGATCGTCCGGCGATTGACGCAGGTCGGCGGGCAGCTTGCCGGTATCGCACAGCTTGCGTGTCGTGTACTTGTCGCCTTCGCCTTCCCATACCCAGATCGACGCATCCAGCGCGCAGTTCGTGTAGCCGTGGTTGGCGTCCTTCCTTAGCGACCAGCGACACTCCAGCGGTGCGGCGCCAGTCGTCAGCGTTTGCAGCGGCTTGTAATTGCGGAAGTCCCAGACGACCAGCTTGTTGCCGAAGTTCTTCAGGTCCATCTGGGCGAACGGCTTCTTGTAGTTGTTCTGCGGCGTAAAGCTCGACGTCACCATACGGTTGAGGTCTGGCTGGATCGCCACGTCGTAGCCGTAGGGGGCGTCCTTGGGCAATTCGATCTTGCGCACCACCTCGCCCTTCAGGTTGAACTCCGCCAGGCCGGCAGGCAGGCCGCCGTCCTTGCCGCTTAGGAACGAAATCAGCATGCGACCAGGCAGCGCATAGGGCGAGTGCGGGCCCGTGAGGCCGGCTTTCTCGACGACGTTTTCAAGTGTCTTGTCCAGCTTCGGCTTCGCCGGGTCGGTCTTCACATCAATAATGAAGATCCGATTGGAAAAGAGGCTGCAACCCCAGATCTGCGAGCGGTCGTCCGTGTAGCCGAAGTGGTGCGTCTCGTTGCCGGAACTGCCGAGATCGAGCTGATAGGTGACCTTGCCGTACTTGTCGCTATCCGGATCGACGTCGATGACGATGAACTGATCGTTGTTTTTCCCAGCGGCATCGACGCAGAAGACGTACAAGTACTTCTCGGGCCGATCCAGGCGCTTGACGAACGGCGACAGGCAAGTTTCGGCTTCCACCGCACTGACCAACAGCAGAGCGGCCAGGACAAGCAGGCCAAGGCGTCGCATCCGATTCATGGGGCACCTCCGGGAAAGAGAGCGCAGGCGATCCTTTCCCCAGAGCTTACCAGATTGTCGGGCAAGTGTTTAGCCGCGAGCGGCGGGGGGCGGGGGGGCAGACAGACCCCCCCCCCCCCCCCGGTAAAGGGACCGGGGACCGGGAAACAAATTGGTGAAAGCCAAAATTACAACCCGGGGGGGGGGGGGGGGGGGGACCCGGGCCAAATAAATAT
>JAIEMG010000037.1 GCA_019752375.1 Gemmataceae bacterium
GATTTGCCGTCGGGGTGAAACGCCACGCTGAAGACATCGTCGGCGTGCCCCACAAGCTCGCGCAGCTTCTTGCCGTTCTCCGTCGACCAGAGACACACCTTGCGATCGCTGCCGCAGGTCGTCAGGAGCTTGCCGTCGGGGCTCAGCGCCAGACCGCGGATCCAGCCGTCGTGGGCCTGGTCCACCGCCCAGAGAGGCTTGGCGTCCTTGTCGGCGAATGGCCAGCATCGCAGCTGGCCCCAGGAATCGCCGGCAAACAGGCGCTGCCCGTCCTTGGCGAAAGCAAGGGCCTGCACCCAGCCGCCATGGCCGGCCAGGGTCGGCAACTCGGTGGGAGTCTCCGTGGTGGTGTCCCAGCGACGGATCGATGCATCGGTGCCGCCGGCGATCAGGAACTTGGCGCACGGGCTGTAACGTAGCACGCACATCGGTCGGTCCGGCTTGAGCACTGCCACTTGCTTCGCCGAATAGCGCTTGGGATCCGCGTTCATGCTTGTACTCCGTCAGGCCCCCGGGCCGCGTCACGCCAGCAGTTCCTTGATCGCGATGCATCCTTCGTGGGCGATGGGCAGCGGTTGGCCGCTGTTGTCGTACTCCGTCTCGAACGGGTCGATGCCAAGCGCACGGAACCAGGTGTGGAACAGATGGCCGATGTCGTGCTCATCGGTCGCCACGGCGGTGCCCTTGTCATTGGTCGCGCCGACCGCGATGCCGCGCTTGATGCCGCAACCGCCCATGACCAGCGACCACGCTTCCGGCCAATGATCGCGGCCGATGTGACCGTTGATTCGCGGCGTCCGTCCGAATTCGGACATGGCGATCACCAGCACGTTATCGAGCATGCCGCGCGCCGCCAGGTCCTCGATCAGGCTGGAAAACGCCTGATCGAATTTCGGGACCATGTTCTGGTGGCCGTTGAAATTGTCGCCGTGCGTGTCCCAGCCATACGAATTGACCTTCACAAAAGTGACGCCTGCTTCGAGCATACGGCGGGCGAGGAGCATGTGTCGGCCCAGCTCATGGGTGCCATAGCGCTCCACGTCGCGCGGGGCCAGCTTCGAGGCGTCGAAAAGCTCCTGCCGCTTCTGGAGCTGTGCAGCCATCTCGTAGACGTAGCTGTTCGCCTCGGTCGCGGACGTGCGACGCTCCTTGGCGTAGCGCTGGTCAGCCAGGCGGCGCAGCTCGTTGCGGTCAGCATCGTCCTCGGCGCTCAGAGACTTATGGCGCATCAGGTTTTCGGGCGGCTTGCCGTCGCCAAACGCGATGGCGCCGTACTTCGGGCCAAGGAAGCCGGCATCCTCCGTCATGAAGCCGCCACTGCCCGGCTTGATCCAGACGTACGGCGGCAAACCACTGTCGCCGGGGCCGAGCAGTTTCGCGACGGCACTGCCAAAGAAGGGATAGGTGACGCCGCGGTTCTTCGGATCGCCACGCTGAATGCGTGCCACGCCGGCGGAGTGCGAATTGTCCTTGGTGCACAGGCTGCGCACCAGCGCCAGGTGGTGCATCTGCTTGGCCGTCCTGGGCAGCAGTTCGCTGACCTGGATGCCGTTGACCGAGGTCGGAATCGCGCGGAACGGACCGCCAAACTGCGTGTTCGGCTTGGGATCCCAGGTCTCGAGCTGGCTCATGCCGCCGTCGATCCAGACGAACAGGACTTGCTTGCGCTTCTTCTTCAGCTCCTCGGCAAACGCAGGCTGGGCCAGGTCGCCAAGCCCGAGTAAGCCCGCAGTGGTCCCTGCGGCGGCGCCGAGCCACTGTCGGCGCGACATCCGGTGCTCGGTTGGGGTGCAGAGTTTGGAGAACTTCACGGCGAATCTCCGATCAATGATTCACGCAGAACTCGGTGGACGCCAGCAGTGCCCACGTCAGGTGCCCCAGCGCCACGGCGCGCCGATCCGACTTCTTCTTCAGGTACTCGACGACTTCCTGGCGTTCCTGCACGGTCGGTTGGCGCGTGAGCACGCTCAGGTACAACTCGTCGCCAACCTTGTCGTCCTCGAGCTTGGAGAGCCGTTCGATGAGGTTGCCCGGTTGTGCCGTCAGCCAGGTGAGGACCGTATCGTCATTGAGAACAAACAGGGCTGCCTTGAGAGAGGGACTGATCTCGTCCTCCGGCTCGCGCCGTGGCCCAGCAAACGCACGAACGAATTTTTGACGCAACGCCTCGGTCGCTGCCGGTTCCTTGCCAGCACGCTCGCCGGTGGCTTCCAGTATCGCCCACAGAAGCTGGTCAGCCGAAATCCGCTTCTCGTTGGCGGTCCGATAGCTCTCCGGCGTCGGCTTTTCGCCTTTGGGGAGGATGCTCGAGCGTTGATACGTCTCGCTCAGGGCCAGCTCGCGGAGCAGCCACTTGACGTCGAACTGGTGGGCGACGAACTCGCGAGCCAGGAGGTCGAGCAACTCGGGATGCGAGGGCGGGTTGTCGCGATGGTGGAGGTCAAGCGGATGCACCAGTCCCCGGCCCATCATCAGGAACCAGAGCCGATTGACGATGTTGCGCGTGAACAGTGCGTTGTCCGCGGTCGGCAACTGCTCCGCCAGCAGTGCCAGCGGACTGAATCGGAGAACACCAGGGAACATTGCCTTCGGATCGGGAGCCTTGGTGTACTCTTCGCCCTTTTTGAAGGTCGGCACGTCGATTTCGTTCATGCCGGGGATGCGCGGGCCGACGGTCTTGGGGTCCTTGCGCATGACCGACATGTAGGCAACCTTCTGCGTCAACGGCTTCTCACCGATCGTTGGGAACTTGGCGTCCTGGAGGAAGGTGTTCTGGAAGAAAGCGGACAGCCCCTGGAAGTCCTGTTGCTTGTAAGTCTTGATGAACAAATGGTCGTGGCACTGGGCGCACTTGAGGTCCATGCCCAGGAACAGGCGGCCGACGTCGCGAGTCAGTGCCGGGTAGTCCACCGGGTTTTGACCGTAGTTTTCCAGTCGCTTGGCGTAGAAGAAGGCAGCGCCGCGCGTGGCTTCATCCTTCGGCGCTGCCGCCAGGATCTCGCGCGCCAGCTGGTTCCAGGGCTTGTTGTTCTCGAAAGACTTGCGGAGAAACGCAGCCCAGTCGGCGTTGTCGCCCATCCGCTCCATGAGCATGACGTGGAAGGCGTCCTGCATCCTGCGCGAATAGTCGGGGCTTGAGAGGAGTTGGTCGATGAGCTTCTCGCGTTTGTCGGCGGTGCGGTCCTCCAGGAACGATCGGGCTTCGGCGCCGGAGGGGATTCGACCGGCCAGGTCGAGATAGACGCGGCGGAGAAACTCGGCGTCATCGGTCCGGGCGCTGGTGGGCTTGGTGCCGTTGGCGGAGGCGATCAGCGCGTCGATGCGGGTGTGCAGTCGGTCGGCGGCCATCGCCGGCCGAGCGAGCAAGCATACGACGCAGCAGATCCAGAGCTTCCCGGCGGCAGTCGCCATGGGGTTCTCCACAGGCGGGACGGACGGATGTTCAGGAGAGGTCTTACCTCTGGCCAACACAGTAACTGCAAAAGCTGGCGGACCTGGACCGAAAAAAACCGGCTTTCAGGATCGCGAATCCAGATCGCCTTTTTTGTTGCACCCCGCACCATGCAGCGGTACCTTCACCGCCGGGAAGTGGGGAGACGTGTGAATGATCAAGTTTGGCTGTCCGACCTGCGGCAACAGTCTGAGCGCTCCGGAGCACAAGAGCGGCAGCCTCAGCACCTGTCCCGCCTGCGGTCAGATGGTGCAGGTGCCCGCCATCGAAGGCGGCGGGGAGAAGCCCGGCGTTAAACCGCGGCGTGAAGGCATGCGAGCGTTTTGGGCACTGGTTCGTTTCTTTCTCTGGGGACTCGTCTTCGCCGGCTTGATCTTGACGGTCGCCAATTACTTCCTCGAAATCGAGAAGAAGGCCAAGGACGACCAGCTGTTCTTTGCGCTGCAAACGCTGATTTATATCCTGGGCGGCTATTACCTGGCCCGCACCTTTGACGACAGCACCAAGAGTCTCGAGGAATTGTGCGCCCGCCTGCGGCGCAAGCGGTAGCCGACGCGGAATGTCCTGGTTCCTCGAACAAGTCGCAAACGCGCATCACCGAGTTGCGTCGCTCATCCTTTGACCTTGTGTTCAATCGGCGCGCAATAACTCCGTCCCGTTTGCTTCGTCGCTCCTCAATCTCTTTCGGGACCCATCGTTTCTGACAGAAAGCGATTGCGCGAAGGATGGGCATCGCGATTCGTGGGCGCAAGCGCTTGGCATTCAAATTGCACTACACGACTGCCTCGCCACTCTCCCACCCTCTCCTCAGCCCAGTAGGACGTGCAAGAAATGGTCTGTGCCAGCCATGCGGAAGAGGAGCCGGCCCAGATGCGCCGGCGACCAGAATCAGAAATCATCCTACTCGCGGTGGAGGACGCTGCCATCCGCGACGTCGTGCGGCAGGGCTTGCAGGTCCATGGCTACCGGGTCCTGGAAGCCCACAGCGGCGACGACGC
Source organism: Gemmataceae bacterium (assembly GCA_019752375.1). Taxonomy (GTDB): domain Bacteria; phylum Planctomycetota; class Planctomycetia; order Gemmatales; family Gemmataceae; genus JAIEMG01. Next base: position 4,450 of record JAIEMG010000037.1, read on the forward strand.
GCTATCGCGCTGCGCGCAACATGGCGGTCCCATTCATCTCCTACTTGCCGATGCCCACCTGAATGTAATCGATGGACAGCCTCTGGCCGAATCGGTGCGGATATCGCGTCCCGACATGAAGGTCGTGTGCATCTCCAGCCTCAACTACGAGACCCTGGCGAAAAAGGGCAAGCTTCCCGCGGGCACCCATTTCCTCCAGAAGCCATTCTCGTCGACGCTGCTCGCCGCAAAAGTGCGGGCGGTCCTTGATGAGTGAGCGGGTGGACCCAAGTCCACGAGGCACTTCTCGTGGGCTTGGGTGCGATGCAAGACAATGGCAGCTACTTGGCCAGTCTTTCCAGGGCTGCGCGTGCTTCCTCCGTTTGTCTCGCTCCGGATGCTCCCCTGGCCAAGGCTTCGAGAAGCGATTTCGCCTCGGGAGTTGCCATGTGTTCCAGCGATTCCACCGCACGCAGCGAGCGCAACAGGTCGGGCTCCGTCACCGGTCCCGTCAGCTTCTCGAGGAGCTGATCAATCCGCGTTGTCTCCTCGAGCGGCGGGTTGGCTCCCAGGCGCTTCCGCAAGGCCGACTCGGCCAGCGGTCCGAGCTTTTCTAACTCCACGGTGGCACGACGACGGACCTCGAAGTGATTGGAACTCAGGTCCTCCACCCAGCGTGCGATCACGGCGGCATCAATGGCCTGCACGGGCTTCAGACGTTCCTTGAGGAATGGCAGCGCATCTTTCGCGGTGGATAGCGTCCGAATCGCCACATCGGCCGATTCCGCGTCGTCTTCCCCCAGCTGCTTCCACAAAGCCGTCAGTTCCGCGGCGGAGCGCTTCGCCTCGGCGTCTTCCATCAAAAGAGCCGGTAGGTCCCAGAGTAGGATGGTGGTATCCATGCCGCCGCTGACCAGGGTGCGGCCGTCGGACGTGAAGGCCAGGGATGTGACAGCGCCCCGATGTCCGCTGACGTCGCGAAGCACCGTGCCCGTCGATGCCTCCCAGAGACGAATGGTGCCGTTGATGCTTGCCCCGGCAACGACTTTGCCGTCCGGAGACAGGGCCATGCGAGCCAGGTAGCTTTCCTGGTTTCCCATTTGCCGAAGCGGACGGCCGCGAACAAGGTCGTAAAGGTAGACAGTGCTCCCCTGCGACCACGCCAGCACCTTGCTGTCGGGCATGAACGTCATCGAGGTAACTGGGTTGCTTGGCCCCCCACCGTTCACAGGAAAAACGCCTGCCGCGGGCGGCGGACCGAAGCCGTTGGGCATGTCGACTTTGATGGAAATCTTGCGACGGAGCTTGCCCGTGCTCACCTCCCAGAGCCGGATCTGATAGCCGTCCGCCGGATGATTGCCGACGGCTGCAATGAGCTTGCTGTCGTGCGATGTCGCGATGGAGTTGACGAAGCCCAGACCGATGGCGGGCACGTTTTCCGCATCGAGAGCGACGAAATCGTCCAGCTGGCGGAGGAGTTTGGCGTTCGTGGCGTCCCACCAGGCAACGCGTCCGTCAAATCCGCCGCTGACCAGGATCTTCCCGTTCGGCGTGAACCGAAGATTTCCGAAGGAGAACTCGTGCGCCTGCCAGCTTCGGATCTCCTTGCCGCTGGCCATCTCCAGCAACTGGATTTTGCCGTTGAACCAGCTGACGGCCAGAGACTTGCCGTCCGGAGACGTGGCGAGGTCCGAGCCAATCGCGCCGAAGACGAGTCCCTCTTCAGCCGGCGGGCCTTCAATGCGTTTCCGTTCGCGGGAACTGGCGGCGTCCCACAAGATGACGTTGTTATCTCGCGTGGCGCCGGCGATGTGGTGGCCCGACGAGGTCAACGCCAGGCCGGTAATATCCGATTCCGCGCCCCCTGAGGCCGCGGCGGGCAAATGTTTACCGGTGCTCAGTTCCCAGCGCCGGACCAGCTTGCCGCTGGCTGCGGCGAGGAATTTGCCATCCGGAGAGACGGACAAGACGGATTCATTTCCCCCATCGGGAGACGGAGGGCCGCCAAATGCATCCTCATCCCGTCGAAACTCCTTCAGAACGCGGACTTCCTTGGCAGTGGCCACATCGATGAGTCGAATCTTCTGATTGGCCTGGGCAATGGCGATTGTCTTGCTGTCTCGAGCGAATGTGGCTCCAATCGCAAGGCTCGTGTCCTCCGACGGAATCAATTCGCCTTTCTTCTTTCCCGTGGCGACGTCCCACCACTGGATCACTCCGCCATTGTTGCACACCACCGCCACGAACTTACCATCTGGAGAGAAGAATGCAGACGTGATCGGCGGCATACCGCCTAGTTCTTGCTTCAGGTCGCCTGTGCGCGGGTCCCAGAGCTTGATGAACGTGTTCTCGTCCGGTGATTTGGGGTCGATCACCAGTTCCGCCAGCAACTTGCTATCGGGCGAGAAAAGCACGCTCGCCGTTTGACCGCTCTTCTTCTCCGTCGTCGGCAATTCCTTGCCGGATTCCGTGTCCCACGTCCGTTGGGTCGGACTGTTGTTCACGTTTCCATTGCTGAACAACAGTTTGCCGTTGGGCGAGAACTGAACCGTCGAGGGTACGAAGCCCGGCTGCTTGGGCTGATCCGCGGGCTTGGCCTCCTTCGAGGCAGAAGCGAACGTGCGGATGTCCTTGCCGGTCTTGACGTCCACCAGCCGGATCTTGCCGACGACGCCATCGTCCTCGGAATTCTCGATCGCGATGATGGCCAGCGCCGAGTCGTCGGGCGTGAAGGTCAGCATTCCATTGCCGTTCGTCTGGACCGGACCGAGCTTGTGCAGCAACTTGCCCGTCGCGAGGTCGAGGATACGCACGGTCTGGTCCTGCTGCTCGTTCACCGCTGCAAGCCGCGCGTTGTGAGAGACGACGAGTCCATTCGATCCAGCGGCAAAGGGAAGGCCGCCGCCAAAGCCACCGAGCCCACCCAGACCGTTGAACTGGGGGTTCTGCGGTTGCGGAGGCACAAACGAGTAGCGTTCCCGCCCGGTGTCCGCTTCCCACACGCGGATCGATTGGTCCTGCCCGATGGTTACGATGGATTTACCGTCAGACAGATACCGCACCGACGCGATCGTGCTGCCGTGACGAAACCGCAGGGTGCCCAGGCGAGCGCGGGCGAAGCGCGGCAGCGGGTCGCCGGCAAGGTCGGTCGCGGCTTTTTCTGCCGCCACGGGCGGTTCGGCGTGGGCAACAAAGCTCAGAGCAACGCCGACAACGGACCACAACCCCAGACGTACGATCGACATGAACGAGACTCCTCGAAGCACGGAAGCGATGGGCCTGCCACGAGTATTACAAAGGGACGGGGGATTCGTTGGCGACAATCGGGCCGCCGCTTGCGGCGTAGCGCCTCAGGGATACGCCGCAAGCGGCGACGGCTCACTCCGACACCTTCTCGCCGATCTTCTCAGGAATTCCCTTCACCTCGGGAAACGTCGTCAGCTCCAGGCCCTTGAACTGGATCTCCTGGGGCACGTTGTTCGAGTGAAGCTGCAAGCCGATCGGCCCATCCTTGATGCGGTCCGGCTCCGGATCGCGCCAGTCCACGACTAGCACGCCGTTGGCAATCAGGCGAACGCGATTGCCCTGCGCAATGATGTCGAGTTCGTTCCAGTCATGCTGCTTGCCGACTTTCCGCGCGGGGCCACCATCCACGGGCAGGCCGTTGCGGCCGAAAAGGTCGTACATGCCCCAGCCCGACGGGAACATGACCAGGTGGCCGGCGTAGGTATACTTGGTCCGGTCCTTTTCCGGGTCCTTACTGACACTCGGACGGACTTCGCCCCAGAAGGCGACGCCGGAGTGCATCTCGGACGTGACCAGCTTTGCCGCAAGCTTGAGCCGGAAGTCCGTGAACTTGCGTTTCGTCAAAAGGTAGGTGCTGAACTTGATCGGATCGGTATTCTTGGCGACGATGACGCCGTCCTTGACCGACCACAAGTCTGTATAGCCCTCCCAGCCCTCGAGGTCCTTGCCGTTGAAGAGCTTGATCGTCTCCGATTTACCCTCGCGCGGCGGCACAATCGGCGCCTCTTTCTTGGCCTGAGCGGCCGCGGGCAACTCGACGGCGAACAGGAATGCCAGGCCAATGAACGGCAACAGACCGAGCGGAAGCAGGCGTCGCATGGAGAGTCTCCTTGGGGAACGGGAACGCGACAATCAGGACGCGATTCTACGGCCGAAATCTCCCGCTCACAAGGATTTGAATCAAAAGTCCGCAGTCCAATCGGGCATTTTGCCGCGATGGCGATAATCGAATTGGCCGGGATGATCGTCTATAGGGGTGTGGTGTTCGCGAAATTCACATCCATCTGCTCTCGTTCGGAGAAACTGTCACCATGATCGGACGCAGAACCTTTCTCGGTCGATGCGCCGCGACCCTGACCGTCGGCGCCATCGGCGACACGACGGTGGCCAGGCTGCTCTTCGCCGCCGAGCCGGCCAAGAAGGTCGTCAACAAGCCGCTCGAGCTGGCCGTCTTCGAGAAACTACTCGAGAAGCACAAAGACAAGACCTACGAACAGATGTACACGGACGTATACAAGGACCGCAAGTATCTCGATAAGCTCTCGTTCGATCCGACGAAGGCGGCCTATTACGACCGCATCGCAGAGAAGCTACAGATGACGGACGAAGAGAAGGGCATCTTCGCCAAGAACGGCTTCGTCTCCATCGACCACAAGCGCCGCCACAGCTTCGCGTCGGCCTACTGGCAAATCTACTCGGTGGACCTGCCGGTCTTCGTCAGCACCGACTCGATCATGCACGCTCTGCACCGGTCGTATGACGACATCCTGATGCAGCTGGAAATGACGCTGTTCACCTACACCATCACCCAGGTGCTGGAAGACTGCCATGCCGCCTTGGCCGAGCGCGCCGCCAAGAGCAACGAAGCGGCCGTCGCCGCCAACTACCAGGACGTGGACCTCTACCTGACCGTGGCCCGCAACCTGCTGGCAGGCGCCGGCGCTCAGGAGAAGGACAACGACAATCCGACCGGCAACGATCCCAAGTGGCACGACTTCTGGAAGGGCGACGTCCGCGTCGCCTCCAAGCGCGACAACGACAAGGAAGCGCTGGCGCGATTGAAGGACGTCCAGGAATTGAAGATCAAGACGCCGGACAACAGCGAGCCGCTGGCGATTTACGGCGGCGAGCGCTACATCGACTGGTCCCAGTTCAAGCCGCGCGGCCACTACACCAAGAACACCACGCTCAAACGCTATTTCCGCACGCTGATGTGGCTGGGCCGCATCGACTGCGGCTGGAACGTGCTGGACACTGGCGCCACGCCGGGCGTCAAGTCGGACAGCGATCGCGAGCTGCGCAATTCCGTCCTGATGATCGAGTTGCTCACCGCGACCGACAGCCTGAAGCGCCTCAAGGCGATGGACGACATCATCAACTTCATGGTCGGCAAGAGCGACAACCTGACCGTCTGGGCCCTGCAGGACCTGATGAAGGACGCCAAGACCGAAACGCTGTCGGCCTCGGCCAATGCCGACGCGCTCAAGCGCCTCAAGACCGCCATCGAGAGCGGCAAACATGCCCAGCAGATGATCCGCTCGCAGCTGGTCGTCTCAAACCCCAACGACACCTACAAAGTGCCGCCTCCGTCCAGCTTCCAGCTGTTCGGCCAGCGCTTCATCATCGACTCGTTCGTCCTGTCGCAGGTCGTCTTCGACTCGATCATTTTCAAGGGCGCGAAGCAGGAACGCATGATGCCCGCCGGCCTGGACGTGATGGCCGCCCTGGGCAACCAGGAGGCGATCCCGCTCCTCAGCGATGAGCTGAAGAAATGGAACTACAGCGCCAACCTGCTGGCCAGCCGCGATTTCGTCGACCTGCACAAGGACGAGTTCTGGAAGGCGAACCTGTATAACTTGTGGCTCGACTGCCTGCGCACGCTCGACGACGACCTGAGCGCCAACAAGAACTTCCCGGAGGTCATGAAGACGAAGGCCTGGCAGATGAAGCAACTCCAGACGCAGCTGGGCTCGTGGGCCGAGCTGCGCCACGACACGATCCTGTACGCCAAGCAGTCGTACACCGCTTTCCCGTCGTGCGAGTATCCCGCCGGCTACGTCGAGCCGTATCCCGAGTTCTACGCTCGCGTCAAGTTCTTCGCCGAGGAAGCGGGCCGACTGTTCAAGGACGCCGACTACTCCAGCCCTGACAAGAACCGCGCTGCCGAGCTCAAGTTCATCAAGGATCGCCAAGAAGTCTTCTTCAAGAAGATGGCCGAGACGGTCGGCTCCCTGCACACGCTCGCCAAGAAGGAGCTGAATGCCGAGAAGTTCACCGCCGAGGAGCAGACGTTTTTGAAGAAGACCATCGATATCCGCGGTGGCGGTAGCGGCCCACCGACCTACAGCGGCTGGTACTGCGATCTGTTCTACAACCGCTTGGAATGCACCAAGTGGGACCCGACGGTGGCCGACGTTCACACCGATCCGAAGTCGCAGAGCTGCCTGGAAGTCGGCGTCGGCGACGTCAACTTCGGCGTGATCGCCATCGACAATGAGAAGGACCGGGCGGTCTACGTTGGCCCGCTGTTCAGCTACTACGAGTTCCGCCATCCGGTCAACGATCGGCTGACCGACCAGCAATGGCAGGACATGATCCAGAAGAACAAGCTGCCGGCCCGTCCCGAATGGGTCAACGCGTTCCAGGCGACTCCCGCCGAGCGCAAGCCACAGTCGCCGCGCTGAGCAACCATCGGGTCGCACCTCGCGAACGAGCCCGGTCCGTCAGGACCGGGCTCGATCCATTGCGCCGTCACGTCTCCCGTTCTTGCCCGTTCCCGTTCCCGAAATCGCCAAAAACTGCCTGGGATCGCCCTTGTGCTCCGTCAAGCCTAATGGTTCGGCCGGCACAGCCGGCCCTACCGACAAACTCTCCATGTAGGGCCGGCTGTGCCGGCCGGACCCTAAATCCAAGCCTTGACGGCGCCCTGGTGCCGTCTTTGTGACACCGCTCCAGATTGTGCACAGGCACGGCCTTGCACTTGGTTCACCGCCACGCCCCCATTTGTGGCACGTCACCCGGACTGCCGAAGCTCAGCACAATCACGTTTCCAAGCGAGGCGTCGCTGCTCATATCCAGCAACCACTGCCCCGCGCGGAACACGCCAATGCGCGACGTCCCCGTTCCGGTCCAGTCCCCGACAAGCGGCACGTCGCCGCTTTCACCGAAGTCGACCTGGAGCGTGTTCGACTGCCTGTAATTCGCGTTCGCCTTGCTCAGGAACCAGCTGCCGGCGCTGGGCCGATAGATGCCGATGTAGGTGCGGCCATCGTCCAGCCAGTCGCCGACCACGGCCACGTCTCCGGCGCCGCCGAAGTTGTCGATCTGGATCGTGCTGAAAGACGCATAATCGGTGTTGAACATGCTGAGGAACCATTGGCCGGTGCCGGGCCGGAAAATGCCGATCTTGCTGAACCCGGCAGCAGTCCAGTCGCCGACGACCGGCGTGTCGCCTCTGGCGCCGAAGTCGATTTGCCGCGTGGCGTCCGGTGTGTAGCCGGCGTTGACGGAACTGAGGAACCACTGCCCCGTGCCGGGCCGAAACACGCCGATCAGGTCCACGCTTCCGCCCTCCCAGCGGCCGACCACGGGAATGTCGCCCGGCGCGCCGAACGCGATTTGCACCGTGGTGGCGGGCGCGTAGTCGCCGTTGTTCATGTCGAGGAACCAGGTGCCGGCGCGAAACACGCCGACCCGTGCCTGGCCATCGCCGACCCAGTCGCCCGTGACCGCAGTGTCGCCCGCGGCACCGAACTGAACGACGCGGGTTGTGGCGGACGAGTAGTCGCTGTTGACGGCGCTCAGAAACCAGGTGCCATTGCGGAAGACGGCAACCCGGTCCGCCGGGTGCAGCGACGGCGTCGCGGAGGCTTCGCCCGATTTGAAGCTCTCGCCGCTGCCGTTGACCGCGGTGACCTGGTAGTAGTAAGTGATTCCGTTGGTCAGGCCCGTATCGCTAAATGATGTGCCGGTGACGCCGGTCGCCACCGGCGTGCCGCCCTCGCCGCCGCTGCTGGTGGCGCGATACACGTTATAACTGGTTGCGCCATTGACCGCGCTCCATCCGAGTGACACTTGACCGTTGCCCGCCATGGCGGCGAGCGTGCTTGGCGCCGCGGGAGCGCCCGTCTGGCTCGGCATCAAGACGAACAGCTCGATGCTCTGCATCGGCACCGAGAATGTAAAGCTGTTGCCGGTGAAGTGAACGTCGGCCAGGCGCGTGATGGCGGCGTTGGTCTGGTTGCTGGGATTGATGGCCGCGAGTTGCCATTGCTGCGCGACGCCGCCGGTCTCGAAATTGCTGACGTTGATCGTGATTGACGTGGTCGCGCCGGGGTTGCTTGCACTGTACAGGTTCTTGTTGATGACCATGATCGTCAGCGCGCCATCGCTCGAGCGCACCGCGCTGTAGGCAGCCACCTGGTCGGGGTTTGGTGCGCTGGTCGAAACGCTGGTATCGCCGAAGGTGCTGTCGTTGCCGTCGTAGTTGCGGTACATCTTCATGGCAAGATAGGTGGGCGTGCCGACGGCAGGCGTCTCCCAGCGGTTCGCCAGGTCGAGCCCCTCGCGGCCAAAGATGCCGAGGACGTCCGCCTGCGTGGTTGCGCCGTTCATGTGGCCTTCGGCGCCCCAGTTGTACTCGGTGATGCCGATTTTCGTACCCGGGTAGTAGCTGTTGACCCAGCTGTGCATCATCGGGATGAGATTAACCTTACCGCCGTTGATGCCGGTCGTGCCGACCCAGCTCTGGTCGACGTAGTTCGGGTCCCACAGGCTGCGCGTCGATTGATTCCGCAAGAGCTGCGTGGCCGTCGAGACGTCGTCGCTGAATTCGTTGCCTTGCGGATAGTAGTGCAGAGTGAAGTAATCGAGCAGGCGCTGTCCCGTGGTGACGTTGTACTGCCGCAGCTGGTCGAGCAGCCACGGCATGGCCGCCATGCCGTTATAGGTGGCTCCCCAGTTCTCCGCCGCCGCATCGGCGCCGCTGATGAAGTAATTCGTCCAGCCCCATTCCTCCGGGCCGAGGATCTTGGCGCCCGGATCGAGTGCTTTCACCATGCTGGCATAGGCGATGATCTTGTCGCGTAGCTCCGTCATCGTCGTGCCGTTGGGATGGACATCCTGATGCGTCTCGTCCCAGAGGCCCGGCTCGTTGTCCATCGTGTAGTAGCGAAGTCCGCCGCTGCCGGAATTGCCGAACGTGGCAATCAAGTGCTGCACCCAGGCTTGCTGCAGTGCCACGCTGTTGGGCGTGTTAGCGTCATTGGGGTTGTTCCAGGTGATGGCCTGGCTGTTGGTCAGTATGCCGTTGCCCGCGGTGGGCAGCCACGGATCGGTGTCTTGCTGCGCGCCGTACTTGGTGGTCGAGTAGCTGCCGAGAATGGAGCGATTGGCCCCGAGCTTGGCGATGTAATCGAGCATCGGAATCGTCAACGACGCCTGGGCGCCGCCGGCCTTGGTGGCGCTGACGAAGCTGTCCGCCGACTGGCTGGGCACGCCGGGTCCGTCGGCGATGCTCTCGAAATACCAGTCATTGCCGTGGTTGGACGCGTTCTGTTGCCAGTTGTAGGTGCTGGCCATGTTGCCGCCCTCGCGATTGAGGGGGGAATTCAGGTCGATCAGGGCAGCCGTGTCCGCGTGCGCGGTGCCGTAGATGTTCGCGTCAATGAGATGTTGGCCGGCCGCTGCGTCCACGCTGATATTCACGGCGAAGACCAGGCGGTGTTCCAGCGACTCCAGGATCGGCAAGAATCGCCGTTTGACCGGCGGTTTGGATGATCGCTGCGCACCCCTCCACCGAGAAAGCAAGCCCATGAAAGACACTCCACGAGGAAACGAACGGAATGCGGACGCATCCACGCATACCGCGGACGCCGGCAGCGCCACGCTGCCTCTCTCTTCGGGGAGGTCGAGGAACCAACGGCACCGGACCACGGCATGGATGGGGAGGGCCGCGGTTCGGATCATCAATGCTGCAACCAAGCCACGATGAGCGCCAACGTTCACCCTGGGAAGGACGGGCCGTTTCGGACTGGGGAGGAGTTATGGTATTCTTCGTCAGATTCGGCGGTGGGTCAACCGAATTTAGCGAAACGCTGCGATTGGGAGGAGGAAACGCAGTTTGTCAGTGGACCTGGGCCGTTTTGCCGTTCCGTAACGGCGGTCCGGCCGACCGGAGGCGTTTCCCCATTACAGACGGCAACGCCAACAATTGAAGAGACGCGCCGACCCATAGGAGCGGGATAGTTGGCCGTATGGTCACGCAAAGCACACGCCGATCGCCCCGACATCCTATTAATGACTCAACCGACGCACCTGCGCCAACGCACTTTTTCGCTTGCGACTGCGCTGCTCATCGCTCACAATCGGACCCAATCGTCCGCGAGAGGCTTCCGGTTGCGTTGTTGGCGGGAAGCAACTCAGATCGAACAGACATTCGATGAGATGCCGCACATGAGCCCACACGAACTGTCGGCGTACATCACAAACTTACTCCGAAGTGAGGCGGAAGTCATCGCCTCCTTCTTAATCGGAGTTCTTCTAACGGGCACGCTGGCATTTTCGCTTCGTCGATGGCTCACTCCTGGCCGTGTTTCTGAGGGAGAACTGGCCAGAAAGGATGCGGAGATCGCAAGGAAGGACGCTGAGATCGCTAAGCGGGATACTCAAATTGCCAAGGTCGAAGGAAAGCTAGCAAGCCTCGAGGGGAAATTATTGGAGAGAGTTGGACTGTTGGGCATCCCACAGGAAAACACCATACATGAAACACCGCCAGTAGGCGCTCCTTTGGTGCCCGCCGATTACGTTGCGGCAAAAGCGCGTTGCGTCCAGCTGGAGAGCGAGAATGCACGACTGGTGCAGGTTGCACAGTCCCTTGAACAAACCGTTGAGCATCTGCGGAAAGAGTTGACGCAGGTCTCGGAGGAATTGACACATTTGGCGAAGTGGCTGAAAGTGACCGAGGCGGAAAACGTGCGGCTTGCCGAGAGCGGCTCGCTTACCAAAGGCTAAATTGTAAAGCACGTTAGTGGCTGTTTTGTCAAACTCGTCCAAGTAACACGACAGCAGGTGTAGCATGATAGATGCGCTCATGACCAAACTGAAGACGACCGGCTATCAACTCACAAGCCCGCCTGAGAATACAAAGGGATTCACCTTTGAGGCCAGGAAGGATGCTGATGTCGTGGCCGTACTTGTTAAGGAACACCAAGCCAAAGTTAATGTTGCTCATATTGCGCAATTTCAAGACTATCTAGGGTTAGAGGTGGCCAAGCGGTTTACCGGTGGCTGGATGATTTCGGCAAGCGGCTTCAGCAACCCGGCATTGACACACGTGAAGACGGAGGAGCCTAGCAATCTTCGCCTTGGGACATTCTCGATCGGAAGCCTGAACTGGGATTACCCACTTGGTCTGAGTCCAAGTGTTCCACCTCCAACATCGCCGCAGAAGGCTAACCTGCGGTACTTTGGGGTGTTCACCTGCAAGGGTGGGGTCGGGAAAACGACGGTAGCCGCCCACTTGGCCGGAGCATTTGCACTTCTCGGCTTTGATGTGGTCCTGGTCGACCTGGATCCTGACAAGAACCTGCGAAAGCTGTTCCTACAACCGGACCAGACCGAGGAGGATGGCGACGCATCGCTATACGTGCCGTCGAAAGGAGCTTCGGGGACAACGATTACGGTTCTCAATCACGACCACTGGAACGAAAAGCAGTATCCAGACATAAAGATCGTTGTCTGCGACTGCTCCCCCGTCCTCTCAGAGAACCCGAAGGATCTGATAAGTAAGTTTGATTACTGCATCATTCCTACGACCCTCAATTTACTTGGCGTAGCGAAAAAGGCCGATGTGATTACCCGTACGTTCGGTCATCTCCGCGAACTGAACCAGAAGGCGGAGATGTTTGCCTTGATTAACGGCTACGATGCTACCACGGACGCGGCACCCAGAAACCGCCTCCTTTTAGAGTTGTTAAAGGCCGAACTCGATAAATACACTTCCAAGGACAAGAAATGCAAATTCATCCACCCCGATGAAGCCAAGATTCGTTATAGTACTGCACTTTTCTATTGGGGAATCCATATCGTGAAGAAGACTCCGCCGGAGCTTGCCTTCAAGGAAGTAGCCGGTAGGAGCAATCCTAGAGTGGATTTTTTGCAATTGGCTGAGTATCTTGAACACCATACCGACATTGATGCCCTAAAGCGTCAGAAAGGATAGTTGCCTGGCAAAAAGTTGAAAGCAGGAGAAGGGGACGCAGCCTGCGTCCGCTGTGTTTCCTTTTCTCCCAGGGCATCAGCTCTGGCCAGCACTTCATTCATCGTGCGAATCCTGTGCAGCCTCAGTCAAGAGCAATGTGACTGCCGCCACAGTTTGACCATGTCCGCCAACGCGTTGGTGGTGGCGTGATGAGCCTGTACGAGAGTCGGTACGTCCAACCTTGAAACCGCGAATGGAATGGACCGACGCGAGCAGGTCGGGTAGTTATGGCGACCGGTCAGTTCGCTGTGCCAAGGTCGGACAGGAACGCATCATGAATGCCGAGCATCAGCGGCTGGAGGAAGATCGCCTGCGAACGCAGCCGTGGCGCAAGTGGGGCCCGTACCTCAGCGAGCGGCAGTGGGGCACCGTTCGGGAGGACTACAGCGCCAATGGCGATGCCTGGGGCTACTTTCCGCACGAGCACGCGCGCTGCCGGGCGTATCGCTGGGGTGAGGACGGCCTCGCGGGGTTTAGCGATGACGAACAGCGGCTGTGCCTGAGCGTCGCCTTGTGGAACGGCAAGGACAGGATCTTGAAGGAGCGCCTCTTCGGGCTGACCAACCCGGAGGGCAACCACGGCGAGGACGTAAAGGAACTCTACTACTACCTCGACGCGACGCCGACCTGCTCCTACCTCAAGTATCTCTACAAGTATCCGCAGAGCGAGTTTCCTTACGAAGCGCTGGTCGAGGCGAATCGACGTCGCGGCAAGACAGACCCCGAGTTCGAGCTGCTCGACACCGGCGTCTTCGACGAGAACCGCTACTTCGACATCTTCGTGGAGTATGCCAAGGCGGACGCCGAGCACATCCTGATGCAAATCACCGCCCACAACCGCGGGCCCGAAGCGGCGACGCTGCACGTCCTGCCGCAACTGTGGTTTCGCAATACCTGGTCGTGGCGCAGCGGCGTGCCCCGGCCTTCGCTGCATGCCGATCGCGCGAATTCGCTCTTGGTCCGCTATCCCGACGTCGGCTATTTTCCCGAGGGATTCGGCAACCCAGGGCTGGATGGCTATCGGTTCTTCGTCGAAGGCGCTCCCGATCTGCTGTTCACCGAAAACGAAAGCAACATGCACCGCCTCTATGGCGTGGATGGTCAAACCGGACACGTGAAGGACGCCTTTCACGATTACGTGGTTGGCGGGACCGCGGATGCCGTCAACGCCGAGCGCGTCGGCACCAAGGCTGCGGCGCACTACGTCCTGAAGATCCCTGCCGGTCAATCGGCGCAGGTGCGCGTGCGGCTGGCGGGGCCGAAGGTCCCGCAAAGGTTCGAAGCGGAACCCGTGTTCGAGCAGCGGCGGCGTGAAGCAGATGCCTTCTACGCCGACTTGCAGAAAGACCTGACGGATGCCGACGGACGCCTGGTCCAGCGGCAGGCGCTGGCCAACCTCGTCTGGAACCGGCAGTTCTACTACATCGACGTTCCGCAGTGGCAGGACGGCGACCCGGCGCATCCCCCGCCGCCGCCCGGCCGCCGCTGGGGCCGCAATCGCGACTGGCGGCACCTGAACAACGCCGACGTGCTCACCATGCCGGACAAGTGGGAATACTCCTACTACTGCGTCTGGGACAGCGCGTTTCAGTGTATCCCCATCGCACTCATCGACCCCGAGTGGGCCAAGCGCGAGCTGTTGCTCTTGCTCCGCGAATGGTACATGCACCCCAACGGCTCTGTTCCGGCTTACGAATGGAACTTCGATGACGTGAACCCGCCCGTCTACGCCTGGGCCGCCTGGCGGGTCTATCAGATGGACCGCAATCGGCACCCGGAGTGCAAGGGCGATCGCGGGTTCCTCGAGCGGGTCTTTCACAAGTTGATGCTCAACTTCACCTGGTGGGTCAATCGCAAGGATGCCCAGGGCCGCAATGTCTTCCAGGGCGGCTTCCTGGGCATGGACAACATTGGCGTTTTCGACCGCAGCGCTCCCCTGCCGACCGGCGGCTACCTCAACCAGGCCGACGGCACCAGCTGGATGGCCATGTTCTGCCTCCAGCTCATGCGCATGGCCCTGGAGCTGGCCCGCGACAATCCCGCCTATCAGGATGTGGCCACCAAGTTCTTCGAGCACTTCCTGCACATTGCCGATGCGATGACCAACATTGGCGATTGCGGCGTCGGCCTGTGGAACGAAGAGGATCGTTTCTATTACGACGAGATGCGCCTGCCGAATGGCCACATGCACACGCTGCGCGTGCGCTCCATGGTTGGACTTGTTCCCCTCTATGCCGTCGAGGTGCTGGAGCCGGAGCTGCTCGAAGCGCTGCCGGACTTCCATTGGCGCCTGAAGTGGTTCCTGAACTATCGCCCGGAGCTAGCCAAGCTCGTCTCCCACTGGGACGAACCGGGACGCGGCGAGCGGCGACTGCTCTCCCTCTTGCGCGGCAGCCGCATGAAGGCATTGCTGCGTCGGCTGCTGGACGAGACCGAGTTCCTGTCCACTTACGGTCCGCGCACCCTGTCGCGCGTCTATCGGGACCGGCCCTATGTCTTCGACTGCTGCGGTCAGATGCTGACCGTCGCGTATCGCCCCGCCGAGTCCGATTCGGACATGTTCGGCGGCAACTCCAACTGGCGCGGACCCATCTGGCTGCCGGTGAGCTATCTGCTCATCGAGTCGCTGCAGCGCTTTCACCACTACTACGGGGACGACTTCAAGGTCGAGTGCCCGACCGGCTCGGGCCGGTTCCTCACGATTCACGAAGTGGCGGAGGAGCTGTCCCGACGGCTGACGCACCTCTTCTTGCGCGACGCCGACGGCTGGCGGCCGATCTTCGGCCCGGACGCGAAACTGCAGACCGATCCGAACTTCCGCGACTACCTGTTCTTCCCGGAATACATGGACGGCGACAACGGCCGCGGTTGCGGCACGCTCCATCAGGGCTGGACGTGTTTGATTGCGAAGTTGCTGCAACCGCGCAAAGCGCCGAAGCAGTGTGCGGACGTACCGAAATCCACGAGTGGAGTTCGTTCTACAACGCGACTTCCTCCGTAAAAATCGGCGTACACGTCTGTAGCCTGCGCCGTACTCGAGCTTATTGATCCAGAGCGCACCGCACGGCAGCCACAATCTCGTCCAACGAGGCCATCGCGCCAACGCCGATGTCACCGCACGCGAGCCGCTTGCTGATCGGCGGCACAACACGCAGCTTCGTCGCCTGCCGATTGATCCAGGTTATCACGGCGTCCACGTCAAGGTCCGGCGCCGGTATCCCCTTCGGGATCATGGCTGCGAGCTGGTGCCAGTGTCGAATGGTCAACGGATGTTCCCACATGAGCGTGTTCATTGCCGGTGCCAGCACGACGGGCCGTGCCAGGTCCCACGCTCGCCACACACACGTCAAGCAATTGTCCGACAGCCCATTCGCCAGCTTGGCCAGTGTATTCGCGTCGAGCGGGGCAATCAGCAAGAGGTCGGCCCACCGGCGCAGCTCGATATGCGGGACCGGATCGTCGCGCTGCCAGCGCCGTCCCTCCGCGCGGCCGGGCCATTCGTCGGCATCCAGGAGCACCACCGCCGGGTTACGCTCGCTTCGTGCCGGGTCCAGCGCAACGGGATCAAAAAAGTAGAGCGACGCCTGGGTGGCAACCACCTTGACAGCGTGTCCCGCCTGCCGAAGCTGCTCGTAAAGCTCAGGCGTGCGAATCGCAGCGACGGAACCGGTGACGCCGAGGAGCAGGTTAGCCATGGCCACGCTCCCGGGCACGCGCCTCGATTGCGTCCAGCAGCCGACTCGCCAGCTCGGCCCGTTTTACCCGGTGATATTGCCCGTCGATCGGACCGAGGTACGCCCACGTTGCGGCGCCTTCCAGCGTGTTGGCAACCATCAGGTTCGCGTCGGAATGGCAGCGCGAGTGCTCGGCGATTTCGAGAAGTCGTTCCTCGCTGACGCCGACCTCGAGCTTGAACTTCACAAGGATCCCGTCGAAACCCCACTCCGTGCGGACCTGATCCACCAGCTTGGGCGTGCGAACGAGACGCAGCCAGAGTACCTCCACGTCGCTCTTGACCTTGGCGGCTGCCATGTCGGCCAGCGTCGGCGGCTCGCCTTCCCAGGTGCGGTCGTCGGGGCGAAAGTGGGTCCGCGCGTCGGGAGCGTAGATGCCCGCACAGCGGTAGTCGCTGACAGCCGCGGAGTGGATGACGACGTCCAACCCGCCGTTGCGCACTCGCTCAGCCATGTAGCCTTGCAAGTCATCGAAGGTGCGATACGTTTGGACGCTCAGGCGATCGGCACGGAACCGCTTCGGCTGCTTTATCTCGGCGATGGCTCCTGGGTGCGAGGTCAGCAGCGTGACGCGGTGGCCGCGGACGTGGCCCTCCAAAGCGATCTGAGCGCCGGTGCGCCCCGTGAAGACGTTGGTGATGCACCGCACCTTGTCGATCGGCGTCAGCGTGTTGCCGGCGGTGATGAGGATGTTCATGGCTACCGGCATTGTATCGCGCAACCCATCGTTAACGGGGCTCGCTGCGCGGCCGGGAATCAACTGCCGCGAGGTGCTTGTTGAGCGCGCCCTCGAGGCCGGGCACGGCACCGGCCAGGCGCGGGCCAAGCGGTCCGGGATTCTTGTTCGTCCGCAGCTGTTGCAGGTAGGCGAGCAGCACAGCTTTCGCTTCGGGCTTGCTCTGGAGCATCAGATGGACCCATGCCCACGATTCGCGATACTCCGCGGGCGTCATCTGCTGAACCTTGCTCAGCTGCTCCAGGCGTTCGAGGTCCGGCTTGACCACGCCCGCGCGCATTTGCTCGAGATGCTGATAGTTGACTCCCTTCCAACCCAACGGCAGCTCGTAATACTCCGCCAGGCCCTCGTCGAGCCACAGCGGCACGTCGAGCAGGACGCTGTGCAGCAACGCATGCGTCAGCTCGTGGCGCAAGTCTTGCTGGATACGATCGCCCCAGTAGGTGTAAACAAGCAAGTCTTCGGCGCCGCCCACGCAGCGCTGCTGGGCGACGAAGAAGGCACGCCGCTTGGGCAGTTCGGGATACTGAGAGTGCATGAAGCGCTCATAGCGCTCGCGGTCCTCGAAGAGATAGACTTGCACCAGCCGATTGGCGGTCGGGAGCTGCAACTCCTTGTAGATCTGGTCGCGCAGGCCGGACAGCTCCTTGAAGATCGGCAGATCGGATTTCAGCTCGAAATCGGAAAAGAAGATGAACTGGGAAACGCGGAGCGAACACTTGGCCGGAGCTTCCGGCACCGCGTCCTTTTCCGGCCGGTCGACGTTTGGACCAGGCAGGTGAATTCCGTGGCAACCCGCAACCAGTGCAAGGAATACGAGCGCAACAATGTGGCGTGGAGGATGGCCACGCAGCCGGTTGTTCATGAGTTCCTGTTCCGTTGGCTCAGCCGAACCGGACGCAAGCGGCGGGATATTACCGAGGGAGCCTGAATAGGGCCAGAGGAACTCTCCACGATTCACGTCAAGACACGGCCGCTGCGGAGATTGCGGGCAATCTTGGCGTGTGTGGCTGTCTCCACCTCTGTCCACCATGATTTCCAGCCGTCGCGGCCAAGCAGTCCCCACTGTCGGTAGGTGCGCAGGAAGCGCAGCTTATCGGTACGCGTCAACAGGGAGGACTTGCAGAAGCTGGCATGAATCCGCGCCAGGTTCTGCACCCGCCGGCGTCGAGACATTCGGCGATGGACAGTGACGCCGACCAGGTCGATGAGGGTGAAGGAGAGATCCGTACCGAACGAGTCAACGGGGAGAAGGCGCGAGGCGCTTTGAGGGGTCATCACGCCACCACCCACGGCTTGGCGGGGT
The DNA here is from genome assembly GCA_019752375.1 of Gemmataceae bacterium. Taxonomy (GTDB): domain Bacteria; phylum Planctomycetota; class Planctomycetia; order Gemmatales; family Gemmataceae; genus JAIEMG01. The sequence goes on from JAIEMG010000037.1 coordinate 22,491, forward strand.
GACCCCACGCGTAGCCTGGGGAACAGGGGCGGCGCACCCTGAAAGTCGGGGCCATGCTCTTGACCGCTCGTGCCCGTGCTTCGCAACGTGGAAGAAGCCAACGGCCCCGCGCTGGAGCTTGCTCGATCCTGCACGAGGATGTTGGACGCCTTGAGGTCGCGATGGCAGACGTGCCGGCGATGTAATTCGCGGATGAGTACCGCGACCCGCTCGATGGCATGGCGGAGGATCGATCGTCGATGGTCGTCGGGCAACTCCGCCAGCCGTGCGGCGGCAGTGTGCAAATCGACGGCGTCTTGCACCTTTTCGACGAGTAAATACCCCTCGCGGAGCAGTCCGCGCTGGCGGCGATGAAAGACAGCCAAGGGGCGTGGCGTCGGCAGGCCCCGGTCGCGCAGGCCGTGCCCGTGAAGCCACGAACGCAACGCGGGAGTCCGCCGAAGGAGTGCCGTCCAAGGATCGCTGCGTGCGGCCACGCGAAAGCGCTTGAAGATCACCGGTCGCACGGCACCGTTCACCGGCACGGCCAGTTCCGCCACGGTTGCGCTGCGCGAGTCCTTGAGCAGCGGCAGTGCCGGATGGCGGAACGGGGCATCGGGATCGGCCAGCAGCGTCTCCAGGGAGACGACGTCGAGGTCCGTGACCGCGAACCCGGTGAAGCCGTGAGTTGAAAGTCGACGGTAGTGACGATTGGTGACAAGGCAGCGCTGCTGTCGACTCTGCCAGAAACCCAGGTTGGACTTCCACGTCGACCGTTCGAGTTCCTGGGCCAAGTTTTCCATGCCGTGCGGTTCCACGCTCCATGCGCGACACCGCGCGTACGCGTTCCAGCAGCGCAGCCGGTCCGTCCGCAGCGCCCGAAGCATAAACCAGCGGTTGAGCAATGTCAGGTTCGCACGGCTGGCAGCCCAGTCGAGCGGCTGGCCCAAGGAGACGGCATGCAGGTCGACGAGGAATAGCTCCATGCGATTCTCAGCGCCTTGTCGCAGCAGCAAGTTACCCGGGTGCAAGTCGTGGTGAACCACGCCCGCATCGTGCATCCGAGCCAGGAAAGCGCCCAGTTCCTCGGCCAGGCGCTGCCGAATGGTGGTCTGTCGGGCCGCGGGCAATTCGGGGAGGCTCGATTCCAGGTATGCGTTAAGCGGCTCCACGTTTTCCAAGGTTTGTGTGATCAGGAAGCTGTCGCCTGGGCCAGTCAGCGGTACCGCCTCGCCCACGGCCAGCGGTGCAATGGTCGGCACGCCGCGAGCCGCGACATCCAGGGCACGCTGATACTCGATGCGCGCCTTTGCCGGCCGCAACAACTCGCGCAGCCAGGCGCGCGTGTTCATCAGTCGATTGTGCTTGAGATGGAATTCCAGGCCTGGCAAGCAAACACGATAAACGGTGCGGTGCGGTCCGTGCTTGACCACCTGAGCTTGTCCGGATCGAAGCCATTCGTCCAGCCGCAGGCCTTCGTTGCCAAGGAGCAGATCGCGCCACTCAGGCGCAATGAGCCAGCGAACGCCGGCCACGGTCATGAAGACGGGTTGGCTCATGGTCATCCTCACGCCGCCCGTTGGTGCGAGCTCAGCGAATCAAGCAATGCCAGCCACTTTGCCGCACCGTACGCGACGCTGAAATCATTCTGAACGCGTTGCCTGCCGGCCTCGCCCATGCGTCGTCGCAGTTCGGGATCGCGTGCCAGCGTGCGGACCGCCTCGCACCACTGACGAGGTGTCTCGACCAGGAACCCATTCTCCCCGTGACGGACCATCTCGACCTGAACGCCGACCGGATTGGCGACGACTGGAAGCCCCGCGGCCATGTACTGGAGCACTTTGAGCCCGCACTTGCCGCGACTCCAGTCGTCATCGGGGACCCAGCTGATGCCGATGTCTGCCGACGCAATGTCGCTCGCCTCGCGGTCCTCTCGCCAGGGGCAGGCGATGACGTCGACGTGCTGGAGGTCGAGAAAGCGATCGCACACCAGCTTGAGCTTCAATCCGGGCACGCTGCGGCCTATTTCCTCCAGCAGCGGCTTGACGGTTTCCATCCCTTTCAACGTGCTGGAAGATCCGACCCAAATGAGTTGCACGCCAGCGCCCTGACGAGTGTGCTCGGCAATGGCATAGCGATCGGGATCAATACAGGTTGGAATAACCGTCACTCGGTCCGGACTGAGGTATCGTCCTGCTTCGCGGCGAAGAAACGTGTTGCCGGCAACGACGGCATCCGTGGCGCGTACCAGCCCGGCGAAGTGTCGCAGCCGCCGCTCGCAGTGGATCCCGCGTGCGGCATAGGAATCGCGCAGGAAGACGGCATCGTCGAAATCGAAGATCAGGCGGCGCAGCGATCGGCGCAAGAGTGTGCGTTGCCAGCCCGGAACCAGGCGACGCTGGAGGATCACCGCCTCGGCACCACGCAACTCGGCGCCTAGACGGAACCGTGCCCACCAAGACGTCGGCCAGGGATGGAAATTGAGGGAGTGGCCGGCGCGTTCCAGGAACGGACGGAACGCAGCCAGTCGATATCGACAGCAGACGTGCTCGGGACTTTCAACCAATGCGACCAGTTGCACCAGCGGTCCTCCATGACCGTGCGGTGGATTGCGCTATGGAGCTTTTGCTTGCCCTTCGGCCTTCCAGCTGATTTCCACTGAAGGAGCCGGCGTGTTCTTGCGAACGGTGAAATGGTCCGCTTTCTGTTCCACAATCACGATGTGCAACTTGTTCATGTCCAGGGTCAGGTTCGGCGTGTTACCGAAGGGAGTCGCGTAATAGACTTCCACGGGTGCTTCGCCGCTGACGACGGCCTTGCCCTCCTGGACGACGGTGGCCGATTGCAGCAGGCCGCCCCGGTAGGACTGGATCATCAGGGTCAGGATGCTGGCCACGAGGGCCGCGACAATCGATGCCGCGATAATGGTGACCACCAGGCTATTGCGCGTGTATGCCTGCGGCTTACGGATTTGCGCCGGCGGCAGCTCTGGATTCGCGGAACCAGGTAAATTTTCGGTAACGTCGCTCATGGCAGCTCCAGCATTAGCGTCGGCGGTCAGTCATGGCCCGGCGGATCTCGCGCTGGGCATCGGCCTTTTTCTTGGCTTCTCGCTTGTCGTGAACTTGTTTGCCCTTGGCAACCGCGATCTCGACCTTGGCGCGGCCTTCCTTGAAATAGATGCGCAAAGGCACGAGCGTGAAGCCGCGCTGGGATGCCTTGGCGGCAAACTTTTCAATCTCGCGGCGGTGCAGCAGCAGCTTGCGCGGACGTTTCGGCTTGTGGTTCAGCCGGTTGCCCATCGAGTATTCCGGGATGTCGCTGCCGAACAGCCAAAGCTCATCGTGTTCGATCTTTGCATATGCGTCCTCGAGGCTGGCACTGGATTCGCGCAGGCTCTTGACCTCGGTGCCGCGCAACACCACGCCGCACTCCAGACGATCCATCACCTCGTACTCGTGAAACGCACGCTTATTCCTGCAAACGATCTTGATCCCGTCCTCTTTGTCTTTCTTGGCGCTGCCCATCACGTTGCCTCCCCGCAACATCTTAGCACAACCGAGGGCCGTGAAGAACAGGAAGAACTCGATCCCGTCCCTTGCGCGGCTTCTCCAGCTTTCCCGGTTACTCGACGGCAGCCACCGCGCATCGCTTCGGCCCGCAGTGAGGGGGCGATGCCATTTTGCGTGGCGAACGGGGCAGTTTCAGCCTAGAATTGCACTGGAATTCGCCAAACGACATGGGAGGACTGAACATGCGCCGCGTGCATTTCACGGCTTTGGTATTGGGCTTGGTCCTGATCGCTTCCTCGCAACAGAGCCGCGCTCAGCAAAAGGAAGCCCCATCCCTCGATGATTGCCTGACGTACCTGAAAAGCGACAAGTCCACCGACCGCGCATTTGCCCTCTCCACCATGGGGTTGATGAAGAAGGACGCGCTCTCGGCGGCCAAGTTGATTGTCGGATCGTATTTCGATTCCAGCCCCGACGTGCGCCAGGCGGCCGACCTTGCGCTCAAGAATGTGAACCCCGACCTGTACAAGCCGGTGACGAGCCTGGTCCAGACGCAAAACTACGACGCCCGCGTCCAGGCGATCACCGATCTCGCCAAGATGGGCAAGGATGGCGCTGCAGCACTTCCTGCCATGGTCAACTTTTTCAAGGACGGCGCAAAGGGTACGGAGCGTGCAGCCGTTGTCAAGGCAATGGGTGAAGTCGGCCTGGAAGACAAGGCCTTCACGCCCGAGATGGCGCAGCTCGCTTTGAAAGACCCCGACCCCGCGGTGCGTCAGGCTGCGCTCAAGGCCCTGCCGAAAATGGCCGACGCAGCCGGCCAGATGCCAACGATCCTGAGTGCCGTGGCCAACGACAAGACACCAGCCAACCGTATCGAGGCCATCAACGTCCTCGGTGTCGTGGGTGGGGGCAACAAGGATGCGATCAAGTCGCTCCAAGGGGTCGTAGCGGATCAAAACCAGCCGGCAGCGGTGCGCGAAGCTGCCAAAAAGGCGCTGATGAAGGTACAGAAATAGCAGCGTTTGTTCGTAGGTTCCGCCTTCAGGCAGGCTTTGGCCGAAAACCGTCTGAAGGTGGAACTACGAACAATGCCCACCGGTTACTTCACACCCTTCACATCGAAGCAGAAGATCAAATCCTGATCGCGCAAGTAGAGCCGTCCATTGGCGATCACGGGGTGCGTCCAGATCTGTCCGGCTTTGCGGTCCAGCTTCGTTTCGCGTGGGATCCTGAAGCGGCCCGTTTCCTTCCATCCCATCGGCGTCGCCTCGACCAGGGCGCAGGTGCCGTCGCCCTCGCTGTAGAGGTAGAGCATGCCGTCGGCGCACGTCAAGGAGCCCTTGCCGAGCTTGTTGCGTTCCGCCCAAACGCTCTGCCCGGTCTTGAATTCCTGACACGTCCAGCCTTTGTTGTCGGAATAGCCGTACAGGTGACCGCCGAGCAGCAGCACGCCGCCGTGGTGGTTCGTCATCACCTTGTTGCCGTAGACTTTTTCGGCCGTCACCTTGTCGTTCGCGGCAGTCAGTTTCACCAGGCCGCAGCCGGCGCCGTAGCCGGAGCTGACATAGACGTGGCCGGCGTCGAAAATGGGCGTGGGACAGATGGCGGTGTCGTTGCGGGCCAGGTCGCTGTTCCACAGGAACTTGCCGGTGTCCGCGCGCACGGCCGCCACGCCGCTGGCCGTCATCTGCACGTATTGCCGCACGCCGCCCACCTCGGCCACGATGATCGATGCGTAGGCAGCTCCATCCGTCAGCCCCTTGCTGCGCCAGAGTTCCTTGCCTGTGTTCTTGTCCAGGGCGACGAGCGTGCCCTTGGCCCCGCCCGGGGAAACGACAAGTCGGTCGCCGTCCACCAGGGGCGACTCGGTGTAGCCCCAATCGGGAATATCGCCGCCAAGGTCGGCGACCAGGTTGATATGCCAGCGTTTCTTGCCGTCGGCCGCATTCAGACAGAGCAGGTCGCCACTGCCGCCAAGCGCGAAGATCGTGTCGCCGTCCACCGTCGGCGTGCCACGCGGGCCATCGCCCCAGCCATTGACGAAGACTTTGCCCATCTCCGTCGCCCACAGTTCCTTGCCGGTCTTCGCATCCAGCGCAAGGATGAATTCCTTGGCGTCACGCCCGCCCATGGTGTAGAGCCGGTCGCCCACAATCGCCGGCCCCGCGAAGCCCATGCCGGCGTTCTCGAAGGTCCACAGCAGCTTTGGGCCTTCCTTGGGCCAGGCCTTGAGCAGCCCCGTTTCCTTCGAGACGTCGTTTCGCTCCGGGCCACGCCACTGCGGCCAATCCGCGGCCTGAACGGACAGGGCTCCGAGAACGGCAACACACACGAAAAGCCATCGCGCCATTCGATTCTCCATGCTGATGCGAGACGAGCCCCGGCACTGCCGTAGCATCGTACCATTGGTTGCGGTACGCGAAAAGCACTGCCGAGCCATGTCGTTCAGGGTTCGGCCAGGAAACCCGCCTTCATCAACTACTCATGCTTCTCTGGACTTGCAGCATCGCCACATTTCGCTAGATTGGCGCAAGCCCAGTCGCCGTCGAGCGTGCGTCCATGTCTTCCGAGAGAGACTTGCACGATGACGTTTCAGCCTGTCGATAGCTTGCGATCCCGCACTTTCGTCGGTCTGCTCATCGCCCAGTTCCTCGCTGCGTTCAACGACCAGGCCATCCACGCCTCGGCCATGTTCTTCGCCATCAACCACAAGGCGATGAACGAGGCCAACGCCATCAGCCTGATGCCAATCCTGTTCTACGCGCCATGGGCCATTTTCTGTACGTTCGCCGGCTGGCTGGCGGACCGGTACAGTAAACGGCAGTCGCTCGTGTTCTGGAAGATTGCCGAGGTCGCCATCACGGCGACGGCCCTTCTGGGCTTCTGGATCGGTACCGTCCGACACCACGACGCGCTCGGCCCATGGATCGTGCTGTCCACGGTGTTCTTGATGGGAACACACAGCGCGTTCTTCGTGCCGGCGAAGTACGGCGCCATGCCGGAAATCCTGCCGCCGCACCTGCTCTCCAAGGGCAATGGCTTGCTGGAATCGCTGTCGTTCCTTGCCGTCATCCTCGGCACCGTTTCCGGCGGCGTGCTCTCTTTCGTCTTCAAGGGCGAGGAGTACTACATCGGCATGATCCTGCTGGCCCTGGCGATTATCGGTGCGGTGGCCAGCTTCCTGATCGAAAAGATGCCGGCCGCCAATCCGACACGGCCGTTCCCGACCAATCTCTTCAAACCGTTGATCGACAACCTGCGCGTGATGTTGCGCTCCAAGCCGCTGGCGCTGGCGGTCCTCGGCATCGCGTTCTTCACATTCATGGTCGCGTTCATGCGCGGCACCATGTACATGCACGGCGAGACGCGCAACCCGCGCTGGACCGAGCTGGAAACCAGCATTGTCGTCGGTGTGGTGGCGCTGGGTGTGGGCCTGGGTAGTCCGCTGGCCGGGTTTCTGTCCGGCGGCAAGATCGAGTTGGGACTGGTACCGCTGGGCGCGCTCGGCATGATCTTGTCTCTTGTCCTCGGTTCCATCTTTCTCGACAACAAGATCGCCCTGGTGGCGTGCCTGATTGGCGTCGGCTTTTTCACCGGCTTTTACATTGTGCCGTTATTCACCTTGCTGCAACACCGCGCGCCCAAGGCCAGCAAGGGCGACTTGCTGGCGTCCGCCAACTTCATCAATGTAGTCGGCGCCATCAGTGCGTCGCTCCTGTTCAAGGTCCTGGTGATCGGGGCGCAGTGGACTGGCGTCACGCCGTCCGTCCCCACGCGCGAACGCGCTCAAGGTACGCTCGTGGAGTTGGAGTACGACGAACACGGACGGCCAGCCCTGCTCCGTGTTGACCGCGGGGCCGAGCGGCGGCCGTTCGTGCGCTCCAGCCGGACCGAGGTCGTGCCGGACGAAGAGGACAAGGTCGATCGGACGATCATTGAAACGCACGGCAGCCCGGAAGTCGGCTCTCCGGTAATCGTGGGCAGCTACACTCTGGAGCGCCAGGGTTTTCGGGTGGTCTATTTCATCGTGCAGCCGGCCGACATACCGCTCAAGCCCGCCTACAACAACCAACCGCTGACGCGCTACTTGTTCCTTGGCGCGGGGTTCATGACGCTTGGCATTCTGATCGTGCTTTGCCGACAGATGCCGGACTTCTTCGTGCGGTCGCTGCTGTGGGCGCGCTCGTTGCGCCGTTACAGGGTTTCGGTGATCGGCCTACATAACGTGCCGACTGACGGGCCAGTAATCCTGGCGACGAACTGCACGCATCTCGAAGACTGCATGAACGTCGTCTCGGCGACCGATCGTTTCACGCGTTTCATACTCCTCGATGACAAGCCCACCGACAAGGTAGGTCCGTTGCTTGCGTACCTGGCGCGGCGCACCGGATTGATTGCCCTGCCTGCTGGCGCAGCAGCGGATGCGTGGGGCAAGGCGCTGGAAAAGGGAACCCGCGCGCTCAAGTGCGGCACCATGGTCGGCGTGACCGCGGATGGACAGGAGTCACCCGAGATGGAGAGGGTGCTGGAACAGATGCGCGCGGCGCAATCCTCCGCAGTGGTGCCCGTCCTTTGCTGTGCCATCGTTGCTCCGGCAAACGGCGAGACCGATCCGCAGGGCGTTCGCGTCGTGATGGGAAAGCCGCTGCCAGTTCACGCGACGCTGGCAGAGATTCAGGAAGCCATTCGCAGCTTGAGTACCTCGGCACCGTCGGACGAATCCCATACCGATGCGCCATTGCTTCACTAAAGCGGTTTGCCGTTGCCCCTTGGCGGATGAATCGCACCGATGCTGCCATCTCTCAATGCATGGCGTCCAGCGGCTTGAGGCGGATCGCGGAGAGAGCCGGCAACAGGCCGCCAACACATCCCATCAGCACCGAAAAGACCAGGCCCACCATGAGGATACGGGCATCGACGACTAGCTTCAGCATCACGCTCTTACCACCCCCCTGGCCGCCGCTCATCTGACTGGTGGCCGACAGTCCGTCGGCGAGGGACCCGAGGGCGCAGCCAACGAGACCGCCGATGAGCGCCAGCAGCAGCGACTCCAGGAAGAACGACACCAGGATCTGCCAGCGTGCGAAGCCAAGGATGCGCATGACGCCAATGTCGCGCGTCCGCTGGGCGATGGCGGCGAACATCGTGTTCATGACGCCGAAGACCCCGCCGACGCCCATGAAAACCGTCACGAAGATGATGGCGATGAGGAACGTCTGATTGGTGCCGTTCAGTGACTCGAAGTACTGCGTTTCGGTCTGCGCCTGGACGGCCGGGCTCTTGAAATCGGAAGTGATCTCCCGGGCCACCTGGGCCGGGTCCAGGCCGTCGGCGACCCGGATGACGGCCGTGCTCCGCGTCATCTTGCGGAGCATTGCTCCTACCACTTCGCGCTTGGCCCAAACCTCCGAATCGAAGGTCTTGCCCGCGGACTTCATGATGCCGACGACGACCCACTTGCGCGGTCCCAGCTCGAAGGTGTCGCCGACCGCGAGGGATGGCTTGGCGACGTCCCGTCCCAGCTCGCGTGCCAGGCCCTCGCCCAGGACGCCCTGCACGTACTGCTCGTTGCCGCCGCCCGGAACCGCCTGGATACCAGCGCCGCGATCAAACCACTGGCCGCCCTCGTGCAGCGGCAGCTCGTGAACCATGCCCGCAACAACGGGATCCTCGATGCCGCGGACCTGAACAAAGCGAGAGGAGCGCTTGCCCGGCTGAGGGTTCGGCAGCTGCTGCGCGACCACCTGGTACAGCTCCCAGCTGACGAGGGGACGCACTTCGGTCTTGTTGTCCTGACGCACCTCGGCACGCTTGATGTACTCCTTGTTTTCCAGCGTGCTGATGTCGCCATAGCCCAGGTCGCTAAAGACCTCGTCCGTCGCGCCGTCGGCCAGCACCATGACGTTGCCCGCCACTGCACTGCCCTTCGTGAGCGCGTACATGCCGTTGACGAAGGCGAGCATGACGGTCATCAGGGCGACGACGAGGGTAAAGGCCAGTCCCGTCAGGAGCGTGGTACGCCAGCGCACCATCAAGTTGCGCACGTTGTAGCCCAGTGGGACCCGTCGCACGAGGCCGACTGCCTGCAGGAGCATCAACACCATCAAGCCGGCGCTGATGAGCAAGATAACGGCGACCACAAGGAGGACGCCGCCGCCCACGAGAATCGCCAACCATTTGAACAGAATCAGGAGAAGGGCTTTCATCGGTATCCCGCGGCGGTCAAGCGACCTTGGAGAACACTTCGGACACCTTCACCGACCGTGCCGACCACGCCGGCAATACGCTGCCAGCCAGGGCGGTCGCAGCGCCGATGCTCAGGCCCCACCAGGGTGCGGCGTCGGAAATGAAGAACTTGCCGAAAAAGGCAATCGGCAAGGCGAGGCCGCCGACCAGGTCGTTGATCAGGAAATAGGTCAGCCAGCCGCTGATCAAGCCGCTGGTGCAGCCGATGAGCAACGCCTCGCCAAGCACCAGGGAGAGGATCTGGTTGGGCGAGAAGCCGAGCACCTTCAGCACCGCCATCTCCACCCGGCGCTCGCGGACGCTGATGCTGATGGCGTTGGCGATCACCAGCGACATCGTCACCAGGATCGCCGGCACCAGCAGCCAACGCATGCCAAACAACAAGTCCTTGTAGGCGTCGAGGAACGAGGCGATGCCTGACGAGGCCGTATCGCATTTGACGGCGGGCGTCGTGTATTCCGGCGACGAGCTGATCTGCTGCGCCACGCGCTCGAAGGCATCCATGTCCGGTACGCGCACCCACATGAGCGCCAGCGTTCGCTCGGTCATGGCATGTTGCTTGTCCTTGGACTTGCCCTTGTTGTAGGACTCGATCGCGTCCTGGAGGTACTGGTAGTTCATGGCAGCGCTCAGCTCGTAGCGACCGCCAGGGATCTCGCCGAGGATTTCAAACTCCAGGTCGATTTCCTTGTAGTTGAGGCTCGTGACCTTGAAGCGTTCGCCCACGCGCTTGTTCATCTGCGCCAGCCGCGTCGGACCCACCAGGACCTTGTAGGGGTACTTCTCCATCTCCCTGCACGCATCGTTGAGCAGGCGCTTTTCCTCGTCGGTTGCCTGATCGATGTCGTCCATCATGCTGCTGTACTTCTTGGTGCGGTTGTCGTAGGAGATGATCTTGCTCGGCTCCATGGCGAAGAAGAAGATGATGTTCTCGCGCGTCTTCTTGTTGGGATCGAGCGTGCCGCCGTAGAAGGCCCAGAGCATCGAATCCTTGGCGGGATTGACGCGATAGTCCCCTGCGTTGCGCGGCGCCCCTTCGGCCAGACTGGTGGCGTAGCTGATCGGCATCTGGCTGGGGAGCTGGTACTTCTCGGTGATGATTGCTTTAAGGTTCTCACTCTTCGCCGCTGTCTGGCGGTCGAGGAACGCCAGGATGCTCCACACCAGCGTGATGACCAGGACGAGAATGAAGGTCGCCATGCCGGTCAGCACGCTCCGCAGCACATTGCGGCGCAGGCTCTTGAGCATGAATCGCGTCTGTTCCCAGTAGAGGATCGCCACGAAGAGAACCAGCGCCAGGGCCGCGATGCCCACCGGGTTGCGCCAGTCGCTTGTGAAGCGGAGCAAAACCTCGTCGATGCTGTTCATGCGGTCGGCTCCGAAGTGATCCGGCTGTCCAGTGCCGGGGCGCCAGGCACGGTCTCGGACACGAGCTGGCCTTTCTCCAGATGCAAGATTCGCTCCGCGCGGGAAGCAGCCTTGGGATCGTGCGTGACCATCAAGATCGTCTTGTTCAAGCTGTTCTTCAGCTCGACCATGAGATCGAGGATCTCGTGGGCGGAGCGGGTGTCGAGATCGCCGGTCGGCTCGTCGGCGACGATGAGCGTCGGATCGGTAACGATGGCACGGGCGATGCCCACACGCTGCTGCTGGCCGCCCGAGAGCTGGCCCGGCCGGTGATTCATGCGGTTCGACAGCCCCACCAGGTCGAGCGCCGTCGTGACCTGCTGCTTGCGCATGGCCTTGGACATCGGCAACAGCAGCAACGGCAATTCGACGTTTTCGTACGCCGTGAGCACCGGGAGCAGATTGTAAAACTGGAAGACGAAGCCGACATTCCGCGTGCGCCAGCGGGCCAAGCGGGCCTCGCTCATGTCGCTGATCGTCTCCGGGCCGACGCGGATGACGCCGGAAGTCGGCCGATCGAGCCCGGCAATGAGGTTCAACAGCGTCGTCTTGCCGGACCCCGAGGGCCCCATGAGCGCCAGGAATTCGCCTTCCGGAACGTCGAGGCTGAGGTTCATCAGGACGTCAATCTGCTCGCTGCCCCGACGAAACGACTTGCAGACGTTTTCCACGCGGACGATCGGTGCCAAACTCATCGCGTACATCCTTCCTGTCATCCAGCGGGGTCATCCTTGTCGGTTTGCGCTACTCTGAGGAGCCGCGTAACAATAAGTTGAACAATTGCACGTAGGACGGATTTCCAATCCGTCCAGAGAAAACCGGACGGATTGGAAATCCGTCCTACAGGAATTGCACAAGTGATTCTTGCGCGGATCCTGAGAGCGCGATTCATCATGAACGTCTGTAGCCACAAGCTTCAGCCTGCGTAATTCCGTCGCAGCAGCAGCAGCAGACTCCGCAGGCTGAAACCTGCGGCTACAGAGGCGGACGCCGATTCTTCCCAGTTACTTCAGGAACGAAACCAGCACGCCCATATCGGGGAGCAGGAACTCGCCGCTTTGTTCCATCGCTGGGATGTCGATCTTGACCCGCACCGTGACAGCGCCCTTGGAACGGTTGGCGACGGGCATCCGCCGCGACACCACTCCGACATAGCCGGCGGGATGGGTCTTCAAGAAGGCCTCGTCGCGCTGGCCGGCTTCCGGCATGATTCGGCAGCGCTGTCCTTGCTTGACCCGGCTGATGTCGCGCTCCTGAATATCCAATTCCACTTCAAGGTCGCGCAGGTCCGCCATTTCGCACAGGTAGCCGGCCGCTCCGAACGCCAGCGGATTGACGTAGCCGCCGAGTTCGGCCTTCTTGCTCAGGACGATGCCCGTGGTGGGCGCAAGGATGGTGCAGTTCTTCAGTTGCTTTTCTGCTTCCTCGACATCGGCCTGGGACTTTTGCAGCTGGGCCCGAGCGAGCAACCGCCGTTCGCCAAGCGCGACCTCGAGCCGGTCCACCGTTTGCTTGTGCATTTCATAACCCGCTTGATCGAGCGTCGTCTGAACGATGGCTTTCTCCATGTCGTCGCGGGACGTCGCGACGCCCGCACGTCGTTTGTTGCGCTCGTCGATGCGTGCAAGTTCGAGCTTGGCGCCCATGTTTGTCATCTGCGCGCGCGCGGCGCGAATCTCCTGGAGGGCGGAACCGGATTCCACTTCCTTCAGGTTCACTTCGGCCACTTGGCGAGCAGCATCGGCACTCTTCACGCGCGCCGCGTAGATCACCGGATCGATCTTGGCCAGCACATCCCCCTTCTTGTAGACGGCGCCTTCCTTGAAGGCGGGATCGAGCCAAATGATCTCGCCGCCGACTTGCGGGCTGAGCTGGATCTGGTGGGCCGCGATGACGTAGCCCTTGGCGTCCAGCACCACGTCGCCGGATGAGGCCGGCGAGGGCGATGGCGTGCCTGAAGGGGCCGTCGAACGCACGTCTCCCGTGTTCGTTCCTTCGGCGATCGATGCGCGGTCAGCCGGCGAAAGCCGATACGCACGCCAGCCGAACAACATTGCCGTCGCCAGCGCAATGGCGGTCACGCCCCAGGGAAGCCAGGCACTGCGCGGTCGAACCGCCGGACCGTTGGGCTGCAGGCGCAGCGACCGAACGCGGTCGCTCAGCGACGCCTGCCCGTTAGGGCCGGGTTCGCCGCGAGCAGGGACAACAGTGTCCTTCGTTTCACGCATGTTTCACCCGTGGATTTCTCTTGGCCCGCTGCGCCGACCCGTTGCGAGCAGTGCCGTTCGTGGCAGTCGATTTCGCGGGCTTCGGCGAGCGACGTGCCGTCTTCTCGACCGGACCTTGCAAGTACGTACCCAGCATGTCGAGGCAAAGATGCAGCATTTCCTCGCAGTTGAGCGAAGATGGGTCCGCGGCAGCTTGCATGGCCAGACCGTGCAGCAGCGCCTGGACCAGCGTGGCCACGGCGCGAGGGGAAACGGAGCGGAGCGGCGGGCGCTCCTTCCACTTCTCCGCGAAGCCACGCGCCATGTTGCCGCGCCATTCCTCGTAGAGACTGGCAAGTCGCTTGCGGAAGTCCTCGCGCGGCCCCATCTGCGCCAGAAACGTGTACTGAAGGCAATGAAACTCGGGACTGACCTGCGGTTGGGCGGGCACCGTGGCCAGGAGGTGCCGCACCCAGTCCCACACACCGGCCTGCTCGCAGGGTTGGCCGCCCGGGGTGCCGATGCGCTGGTACATCAGTTCGAGCAATCGATCGAACACGGCCAGCAGGATCGCTTCCTTGGTGCGGTAATAGTACGTCAGCTGGCCACGACTCATCCCAGCCGCCTTCTCAATCTCCGAAAGCGATAAGTTCTGCAAACCCTGGGCCGCGATGATCCCCACCGCGGCCTGGATGATCTGCTCCCGTCGCATTCCGGCCACGTCAATGCGTGCCGATTTCATGAAGGCCGCCTCGGAAGAGTGTTTAGACCGATCAACCTAGTAGTAGACCAATCGGACCAGCATTGTCAATATGACCGCCACGACCGGTCGAACACTCCCGGCCGATTGCATCCTCGCGCGCCTGTGGTAAGAAGAGTGAATTGTCCCATCTCCCATCCGGTTCTGATCGTGCTGGAGGAAAGCATCATGGTGCAGCTGCGTGGCTGGTGCGCCGCCCTTTTCTTGCTTGCCGCGACCCAGGCGTTCGCCCAGGACAAGGTCGAGCTGAAATGGAAATTCGAGAAGGGCAAGACCTTTTATCAGGAGCAGACCGTCGAGGCGAAGGGGACCACCAAGGTGCAAGGCCTGGACATCCACATCAACAGCCAGCAGACCCTGGTCGTCGCCTGGACGCCGGTCACGCAGCTGGATGACAAGGGCTGGATTGTCAGCCAACAGATTGCCGGATTGAAACTGGTCATGGACATGGCCAACAAGAAGATCGTTTACGATTCCCAAAAGACCGGCGACGCCCCGAAAGAGTTTGCGGACGCGCTCAAGCCGCTCATCGGCGCCGAGTTCAAGCTCACCATCGGTCCGGACTGGAAAGCCACCAAGGTCGAGGGCCTGGAGGGACTGCGCGACAAGCTGGGCGAAGCCAATCCATTGGTCAAGCAGCTGACGCAGGGGCTTCTCACTGAAGAGACATTCAAGCAGATGGCGGACCAGCAGTTCGCACTGCTGCCGGCGAAGCCCGTCGCCAAGGGCGCAAGCTGGACGGTGGACAGCAAGCTGCCAATGGGCGGCAACGGGACCTTCGTTGTGCGCAACAAGCACACCTACGAAGGCAAGGACGGCGCAATGGATAAGATCAAGGTCGAAACCACATACTTGAAGTTTGAAGCGCCCGCGGCGAAGGGACCGCCGCAGCCGTTCAAGCTCAAGAGCTTCGACATGAAGAACTTCAAGTCGACGGCTGCGATCCTGTTCGACGCGACGAAAGGACGCGTGGAGCGCAGCAGCCAGGATACCAATCTCGAGGGCGTACTCACGGTGGAAATCGGCGGCCAGGACGTGGAAGTTGGCCTGAGCCAATCGCAGAAAATCGCGTCGATTACCACCGACACGAATCCGATCAAGCAGAAGTAGGAGCACTCAACCGCCCGCCGACTACAGCACCGTGTCGAGCGTGTAAAGTCCTCCCAGTCCGCGCAGTCCGCGGACTCGGTCACGGTCCGCGCGACGCCCGGGTCTACTTCATCTCAGCACCTTCCGCACTGCGGGTTCAGGCTCGGCCTGGGAAGAAACTCCGGCTGTGACACCTGCGACGTCACGATCGCTCACGATGGGTCGATCCTCGTTCAGACCGCACTTCGCGCCCGCATTGGGCCGTGCTATAAGCGCGCGTGGACGGCTCGCAGTTCCCGCGCGGCCGTCGCCTCGACCCCGGAATTCAGGAGATGGCGTATGCGTTCGTTTAAGTTGGCCCTGACCGGCCTCTTGTTGGCCCCGGCCGTGTATGCCCAGCAGCCGATTCCGCCCATCCAGTCTCCGCCGGCTGCCGCCCAGCCCCCTGCAAATGCCCAGCCGCCCGCGGCGCAACCGCCCGCGGCGAACAACCCAGCCCGGCTCGACCAGCTGCTCAATCGCTGGGAGCAGGAAATGAAGAACATTCAGACGCTGACCGCGGACCTGAACCGCACAATGCTCGACAAGACCTACCAGGGCACCGACGTCTTCACGGGCACTGCCAAGTACATGAAGCCGAACCTGGCAATGCTCGAGCTTCAGAAGAAGAGCAACGCACAGGTCTTCGAAAAGTACATCTGCTCCGGCACCTTCCTTTATGAGTGGGTGCCCGGCAACAAGGTAATTCGCGCCCACGAGCTGCCGCCGCCCAAGGCCGGCCAGGTCGGCGACGACAACTTCCTGTCGTTCCTCTTCGGCATGAAGGCTGAAGAAGCAAAGCGCCGCTACGACCTCAAGCTTGTCAAGGAAGACCAGTGGTACGTCTATATTGAGGTTCTGCCGCGCTTCCCGGCCGACAAGGTCGATTTCCAAAAGGCCCGTCTGGTGTTGAATCAGAGCAACTTCCTGCCGCGCCAGGTCTGGTTCGAGCAGCCCAATGGCAACGAGATCACCTGGGACATCCCCAAGATCCAGAGCGGCACCCAGATCAAGCGCGAAGACTTCGCGCCGCCCGCCACCTTGCCCCAAGGCTGGAACATTATCCGCGTTCCCCGCGCCGATGCCGCGGCGCCCGCCGGACAACCGCCGCGCATCGTGCGGCCGCAGCAGTAGGAAGAAGTAGCCAGTAGCCAGGAGTCAGTAGTCAGTAGCCAGTAGTCAGTAGCCAGTAGGAATTAGCAAGTGGTCAGTACTGACTGCTGACTACTGACTACTGGCTACTGATTCCTGCGTTTCTGCCTTTCCCCCTCTCGCGCTGGGCGTTAGATTAGGGGCATTCCGTCCTACGGTCCGAGCATCTGTCCAAAGGATCTTGCATGTCGGCTGACGGCGCGCGCTCTCTTGCGGTGTTTATTGACTTTGAGAACCTGGCCCTGGGATTCCAGGGCCGACGCGATCGCTTCGATATTGCCCGTGTGCTGGAACGCCTCGTGGAAAAAGGCAAGATCGTCGCGAAGAAGGCGTACGCCGACTGGAGCCGCTTCCTTCCCTACACCGGCCCATTGCATGAAGCGGCCATCGAACTGATCGAGATTCCCCGCCGTGCCGTGAGTGGGAAGAATTCAGCAGACATACGCCTCTGTGTCGATGCGATGGACCTGGCGTATTCCAAGGACCACATCGATACCTTCGTCATCGTCTCCGGCGACAGCGATTTCTCGCCGCTGGTGTCGAAGCTCAAGGAACTGGGCAAGCACGTCCTCGGCCTGGGCATGCAGGAATCGACGTCCGACCTGTTGCGCGACAATTGCGATGAGTTCATCTACTACGAGGACCTCGGCAAGGCGCCTATCAATGTGCCGGCCCTGGACTCGAAGATCCCGGAAGGCAAGCGCAAGGCATTTGCCCTGCTCCTGGAATCGATGCTGGCGCTGCGCCGCGAAAACAAGGAAGTCCTCTGGGGCTCGATGATCAAGGACACGATCAAGCGCAAGAAACCGTCCTTCAACGAAGCGTATTACGGCTACCGGACGTTCAGCGAACTGCTGGAAGACGCCCAGAAGGAAGGCGTGCTGGAACTGGAGACCGACAAACGCAGCCGA
Organism: Gemmataceae bacterium; assembly: GCA_019752375.1. Classification (GTDB taxonomy): domain Bacteria; phylum Planctomycetota; class Planctomycetia; order Gemmatales; family Gemmataceae; genus JAIEMG01. The sequence continues at coordinate 39,796 of JAIEMG010000037.1, forward strand.
ACCTATGTGGTGACGCGGTTTGGCGCTGAGCTGCATGGCGGCGGCCCCAGCGCCGCGGCCGCGCCGGAGCCGCGTGCCAAATCGACACGCGGCCGGCGTCGCTCTTCAGGTAGGGCGCGTGCGCCGGGCGAGCCCCGCACGATCAGCGTTCGACTGGCCAACACCGAGCCGGCCCCTCAGCCCGCGCCGCCCCCGATGGAAGACGTGCAGGAACGGCGGCAGGAACCGGAGCGCGCGCCCGATCCGCCGCCACGACCTCGTGACGAGGGCGTGTCCGACCGCGACATCCTGTTTTCTTCCGAGTGACAGCCGCCCGTCACAGTTACGCGCTGGACCCTGCCTTCGCGATGGCTTAGAATCGAGCTTTGCCAAGGAACCGGGTCGCGCCGAGCTAGTGCCATGTCCACCTCGCCGCAAGTGCAAGGCGCCGAACCACAGCCACCCACGGTCGATGCTTTTCTCAAGACCGTGATGCGCAGCGGCGTACTGTCCGCGCAGCAGCTCCAAACCGCTCTGCAAAAGTTGCCGGCCGATCAGTTGAAGAGCCCCAGCGCCGTCGCCGACCATCTCGTCAAGCTGGGCAAGCTCTCGCGTTTTCAGGCGAACAAGTTGCTCCAGGGGGCGACGGTCGGCCTGGTGTTAGGGGCATTTCATCTGCTGTCGCCCATTGGCAAGGGCGGCATGGGTGCGGTCTTTCTGGCGCGCGACACCCGCAGCCAGACCCTCGTTGCCGTGAAGGTCCTGCCGCCCAAGCGTGCCAAGGCCGAAGAGCGGCTTCTGGCCCGCTTCAAGCGCGAGATGGAAATCTCGCAGCGCGTGAATCATCCCCACATCGCCAAGACATTCGAGGTCGGCGTCCACGACGGCGTGAACTTCATTGCCATGGAGTACATCGCCGGAAAGAACCTGCACAAGCTGATCAGTGAACAGGGAATTCTGACAACCGCGCGCGCGGCTCGGCTTTTCACGGAGATCGCGCTCGGTCTGGAGCACGCGCACGGCCAGGGCCTGATTCACCGCGACTTGAAGCCCTCCAACATTGCCATCACACTCGACGATCACGCCAAGGTGCTCGATCTGGGGCTTGCCCTGATGCAAGGCGAAGTCGCCGCGGACCGCACCGTGGTGGGCGGACAGGGATATGTGGTGGGCACGCTCGATTACCTCGCGCCGGAGCAGGCCGAAGACGCCTTCGCGGTTGATGTGCGATCGGACATTTATTCGCTGGGTTGCACGCTCTACTACACGTTGACGCGGCAGGCGCCGTTTCCCGGCGGCAACGCGCTCCAGAAACTGCTGCGTCATCGCGTGGACGAGCCGACGCCAATCGCGCAGCTCAACCCCGCGATCCCGCCTGAATTCGTGGCAATCGTGGCCAAGATGATGGCCAAGCGCAAGGAGCAACGCTTCGCCAATCCCACCGAAGTGCGTGAAGCCCTGGCGCCGTGGCTCCCCGCGGATTATAGGCCACTCATCGCGGCAGAAACGACGATCAAGCCCGCGAAAGCGGAGACCTTGAAAATAGCGGTGAAGCCGGTTGCCAAGCCCGCCCCGGCCGAACCGACGGTCGCAGCTGCGCCGGCGCCCGCAAGTGCTCCGGAACCATCGCCGGCGGCACAAAAGGAAACGTCGAGTTCGTGGTTTCACCAGCTGACGCCCAAAGACGTAGCGCCTCCCGCGCGAAACGAAGGTCCAGCGCCTCCTGATGATGCGATCCAGCCAGCGCCGGTGCCCGTGATTGCGTCAACTGCCAGCACCGCAACGACGACGCCACCCGTCGAAAAGGCAAATGCAGCACCCGATGTCCGAATGCTCGATACGCCGTTCTGGTTCGATTTCGGTGTGCCTGTAGTTGCGGGGGGGCTGTTCCTGTTCGTCGTTTGGCTGGCCGGCATGCTCGCCCTGTTGCGACGATAGCAGGACGCATTTTGGCAAGATCCTCGCAAAAACAATTGCTCTTGCGCGACTGCTCTTCTACAATTCTCCTTGCCTTGGTGAGTATCTTATCCAGAGTGGCTGAGGGATAAGGCCCTGCGAAGCCACAGCAACCGGTCTCCCGCGGGAGATGCTGGTGCTACCTCCTTCCCGGTCCCGGCCGGGAGAGATAAGATCGTGTGACGCACACGCCTCTTCATCTCATTCCGGAAGAGGCGTTTTCATGCGCCCCTTCCGGTCCAGTCCTGGACGATACCCACCCACGATTGTCCTTTGTCCCTGGTCCGTCCTCCCTTGTCGGAAGACAAGGGATGCGGCCAATATGTTTTGGGGCGAGGACCTCGGTAATTCACACAAGGGACGAGAGACAAGGGACCAATGACCATGAGTGATTTTGTGCGTGGCTTGAAGTGTCGGCTGTGTGGCAAGCTCTACGGGAAAGAAGCGCTGAACTTCTGCACCGACGACTTCGGCCCCCTCGAGGTGGATTACGATTACACCCTCCTTGCCGAGGCGCTGAACCGGCCCAAGATCGAGCTGCGGGCGATGAACATGTGGCGCTACCGCGAGCTGCTGCCCCTCGACGGGGAGCCTACGGTCGGCCCGCAAGTGGGTGGTACGCCATTGGTCCGCGCCAATCGCCTGGCCAAGGAACTGGGCGTCAAGCACCTGTGGCTCAAGAACGATGCGGTCAACTTCCCGACGCTCTCCTTCAAGGATCGCGTCGTGTCCGTGGCGCTGAGCAAGGCGCGCGAGTTCGGTTTCAAGACCGTAGGCTGCGCCTCGACGGGCAACCTGGCCAACAGTGTCGCCGCCAACGCTGCGGCTGCCGGCCTGGAGAGCTACATCTTCGTGCCCGCCGACCTGGAGAAGACCAAGATCCTCGGCACCAGCATCTACGGGGCCAAGGTGATCGGCGTGCGCGGCACCTACGACCAGGTGAATCGCCTTTGCACCCAGGTCGCCTTCAAGTACGGCTGGGCGTTCGTCAACATCAACCTGCGGCCGTTCTATGCCGAAGGTTCCAAGACGGTCGGCTTCGAGATCGCCGAGCAGCTCGGCTGGCGCACTCCGAAGCATGTCGTCGTACCGATGGCCGGCGGCAGCCTGATCTGCAAGGTTCAGAAGGCATTCCAGGAGCTGCACAAGATCGGCCTGATCGACGATCCGTCGTGCAAGATCTACGGTGCGCAGCCAACGGGTTGCAGCCCCATCAGCACAATGGTCAAGAACGGCTGGGAAGCCCACCGGCCCGTGCGCAAGCCGAACACGATCGCCAAGTCACTGGCCATCGGCGATCCCGCCGACGGTTTCTTCGCCGCCAAGGTGATCCGCGAGTCGGGCGGCTGGGCGGAGGACGTCACTGATGCCGAGATCGCCGAGTCGATGGCACTCCTGGGACGCACCGAAGGTATCTTCGCCGAGACCGCCGGCGGCGTGACGCTGGCGGTGACGCGCAAGCTGCTCGAACAAGGCCGCATTCCGCGCGACGAGGAAATCGTCCTGTGCATCACCGGCAACGGGCTCAAGACACAGGACGCTGTGGCGGACTTGCTGGAACAGCCGACGGTGATCGGGCCGTCGCTGGAAGAGTTCTCGCCGCTGGTGGACGGCGTCCGCGAGGCGGCGCTGGTCTAAGCGGAATCAGGCGGAGTAGTTCCGAGGAAGTGATTCATGGTCCCGGAACTCTTCGAAATTCAGTATGCGAAGCAAGCGGTCGCGGATGTTCATGCGCTTCGCCCCTTCGATCAGAAGAAGGTCCTTGACGCGATCGAAATTCATCTCTTGAACGAGCCGATGAAGACCAGTCGATCGCGAATCAAACGCATGGCGCAACCCTTTTGGAGCGAGTACCGACTGCGAGTTGACGACATTCGCGTGTATTATGACGTGGATGAACCAAAGCGAACCGTCAGTATCTTGCGTATCCTGGAAAAAGGAAGCGAGCCAACGTCGCGAGGATGATCGGCGATGAAGACAGTCGAAATCACTCCCGAACTCAAGTGGGATGAAGTCCTTCAACAGGCCAAGGACGAGGACGTGGTGCTGACACGCCAGGGCCACGCCGTCGCCATGCTGAGCGATTTTGACGACGAAGATGTCTACTGGTACCAGCGCGAACGGCATCCCGAATTTGTCGCCTCGATTAGCAAGGCGCGGCTTCAAGTTACTGCCGGGGAAACGACGAGCCATCAAGACGTCAGGAAGCAGCTTGGAATTCAATGAGGTCGGCTCATCGGAGAAGCGTTCCGATGCCGGGGTCCCGATGGCGCTGGTGAAGTGTATTCACTGCGGAGCACTCAACAACAAGCAAGGGCCGAAACCTCTGTGTGACCGGTGCGGCCAGATGTTCTTTGCGGATCCACCGACAACGGTGAGTGCGCTACCCAAAGAAGCCCCTCCCATTTCGGACGCACAGCGATGCGCGAAAAGCGAGGCGGCTCATTCGTTGTTTCTCATCGCGGTGTTTCAACTGATCTGCGGCTGCGCTGATGACGGGAAGTTTGGACACATTTGAACACAAGAAGGCAGCCGAGCGCTCCGAGAGGATGCTGCTTCTCGTCGCTGGTGCAATGGCGATTGGAGTCGCTGTTCGGGGGCTCAGTTAACATGCCCAGGTACATTGGATCGACTGCGGCAACGATTTTCCTCATAACTCGATGGATCATGATCGTGATGCTGCTCAAGGCAACAAGAACGGCGACCAGAAGCCGCCGACTTGCCGAGGCTGAGGCGGGTTCGCAAAAGGAGATAGTATGACCGTGCGTATCCAGATTCCAACCCCCATGCGGCAGCACACCGAAGGCAAGGCGACCGTCGAAGTCGCCGGTGCCACGGTGCAGGCCGTGCTCACTGAACTGGGCCAGAAGTACCCCGCCATCGTCGAGCGACTCTTCGACAAGGGGCAGGTGCGGCGGTTCGTCAACGTCTATCTCAATGACGAAGACATTCGCTACCTCGACAATCTGAATACGGCGGTGAAGGACGGCGACGAGCTGGCGATCATCCCCGCCGTGGCGGGAGGCTGAGGCATGCCTGACGACGCCGAACGCGAAGTCCCCGAAGGCGCCGCGGTCTTTCCGCTGATCCCAGCGGAACTTGGCGTGCATCCGCTGCTGCTCGCGGTCTTGCACGCGGTTGTTTTTCTGGATGGCTCCGCCGAGGCCATTGTCGATCCGGACGCCGCCGATGAGGCGCTCCAGCATCTGGCGACTTACGTGCAGCGACTGAGCGACGCCGACTTGCGCCGTGTCCGCGAAGACCTGCTCGCCCTGGGAAGCCACGCCAAGCAACAAGGCTGGCCCAAGCAGGAGATCCGTTTCCTGAAAGACTTCCTGGCGAACTTCGGCACGGCTGGGGAAGAGAAAGAGGCGTGATTGCCATGTCTGTTGCAGCGGCATCGAGAAAAACGCCAGCCCCGGTCTCCACTTGCGCGCCGCCCGTGCCGGTCGAACGGCTCTACCGATTCTCGGCGGAGCAATACGACCGGATGGCGGAGGTCGGCATATTTCGACCGGACGATCGCGCCGAACTCATCGAAGGGTGGATCGTCAAGAAAATGGGCCAACATCCGCCCCACGCGCGCTCCATCATGCGTCTGAACAAGCAACTCCTTCGCCTGCTGAGCGATGAGTGGGAACTGCGCGTGCAGATGCCGATTGCCCTCGCCCACAGCCGGCCAGAACCCGACGTGGGGATCGTGCGCGGACCGGATGGTCGATACGAAGACCGGCATCCGCGTCCCGCCGAAATTGCTTTGCTCATCGAGGTCGGCGATTCTTCGCTCCTTGCGGATCGGCGCTCCAAGCTTCCGCTGTATGCCGCCGGGAAAATCGTTGAAGTTTGGCTCGTCAATCTCGTGCAGGGGCAGATCGAAGTCTACACCCAACCTCGGGGCGGCCGGTCAGCCGCGTTCCGCCAGCGGCAAGATTACGTGCCAGGGCAGGAAGTTCCCCTGCTTCTGGAAGGTAAGGAGATTGCTCGCCTTTCGGTATCGTTCCTGTGTCTGCTCGAAGACTGACTGATCAACGACCGTGCCGCCCTTTGTGAGTTCATCCGATATGGACCCCGCACTCGAACGCTACAGCCGGCAGATGCGCTTCTTCGGCATCGGCGAGGCCGGTCAGCGCAAACTGCTCGACAGCCACGTGACGCTCTGCGGCTGCGGAGCTCTCGGCACGGTGTTGGCCAATGCCTTGGTCCGGGCCGGGGTTGGCCACCTGCGTCTCGTGGACCGAGACTTCATCGAGACGCACAACCTGCAGCGCCAGGTGCTCTTCGATGAACACGACGTGGCGGAGAACCTGCCCAAGGCCGAAGCGGCGGCGCGGAAGCTGGGCGCCATCAACTCGTCGGTCCACGTCGAGCCGGTGGTCACCGACATCGATCGCACCAACATCCTGGATCTGGTTCAGGATGCCGACCTCATCCTGGACGGCACCGACAATTTCGAGATCCGCTATCTCATCAACGACGTAGCGGTCAAACTCGGCAAACCGTGGGTGTACGGCGGCAGCATCGGCAGCCACGGCCAGACGATGACGATCCTGCCGGGCGAGACGCCGTGCCTGCGCTGCGTCTTCGAGGCAGCGCCGGCACCCGGCGAGGCGGCGACCTGTGAAACCGCGGGCGTCCTTGGGCCAATCGTCAACATCGTCGCGAGCTTCCAGGCTACCGAGGCCTTCAAGATCCTGACTGGCCGCCGCGATCAGATCAATCGCGAGCTGATCTATATCGACGTATGGGAAAACGTGTATCGACGTATCAAGATCGCCAAGCTCAAGGGCGCCGTGGACTGTCCCTGCTGCGGCCATCGCCGGTTCGAATGGCTGGACGGCGAGCACGGCACGCAGACGACCAGCCTGTGCGGCCGCAATGCCGTGCAAGTGGCCCACCGCGTGGCCGGCCGATTAAATTTTGAAGACATGGCACGCCACCTGGAGACGTTGGGCGCGGTGACCTACAACCGATTCATGCTCCGGTTCACGGCAGACGCGCATGAATTCACGGTCTTTCCCGATGGGCGCGCCATCATCAAGGGCACCAGCGACATCGACAAGGCGCGGACGTTGTACGCAAAGTACATTGGACACTGATGGTGCCATCACGGCAGTGAAGAGGGCAGGACATGGCCACCGTAGAGACGCTCCTCCCACGCGAGGCGTCGCAACTCCCGCCGATCCCGGTTCATCGTTTCACGGTGGATCAGTACCATCGGATGATCGAAATGGGCGTCCTTACGTCGAATGATCGCGTGGAGCTTTTGGAAGGGTGGATCGTTGACAAGCTGCCGCAACACCCCGCCCACGCTGGCACCATTTCCATCCTTCAGGCAAAGCTCTCGCCAAAGCTACCGAAGGGCTGGATTATTCGCGTACAGTCCCCGATCGCTCTGGATGACAGCGAGCCCGAACCCGATCTGGCAGTAGTCCGCGGCCCGGAGGAGCGATATCTCGCCGCTCACCCGAGACCTGAGGACATCGGCATCACGATCGAAGTATCGGACTCGACTGTCGATTACGACCGCAACGACAAAGTACGAGCCTACGGGCGAGCGCGGCTTCCGGTGTACTGGATCGTGAATCTCGTGGAGCTTGTCGTTGAAGTCTACACCGGTCCCAGGACGGGCAAGGCCCCAGGGTATCGCACGCGGGAGGTTTTTCGCGTCGAGCATGGTGTTCCGATCTTCCTTGCAGGCCGAGAAATCACTGGGATCCCTGTTCGCCACCTCTTTCCCTGATCGCCTTCACCAACGGTCATCATGATTTACCTCGACAACGCCGCCACCAGCTTCCCCAAGCCCGAATCAGTCTATCGGGCGTTGGATCACTTCGCGCGACACGATCTGGCCAACCCGGGCCGTGCCGGCCACAAGATGGCGCTGGCCGCCGAGCGCGCCCTGGACGACGCCAGGCACCGGCTCAATCAGCTCTTTCACGGCAAGGAACCGCAGCGCTTCATCTTCACGCTGAATTGCACCGATGCGCTGAACATGGCGTTCAAAGGCGTGCTGATCGAGGGCGATCACGTCATTACCAGCAACCTGGAGCACAACAGCATCAGCCGGCCGCTGCGCCAGATGGAGCTCGACAACCACATCACCCTCACGCGACTCTCGGCCGACGGCGGCGGCACTGTGAATCCCGATGACGTGCGCAAGGCCATCACGGCGAAAACGCGACTGATTGCATTGACGCACGCAAGCAACGTCGTTGGTACGGTACAACCGATCGCTGAATTCGGGCGGATTGCGCGCGAGCACGACTTACTCTTGCTTGTGGATGCCGCACAAACAGCCGGCGTCGTGCCCATCGACGTGCAGACGATGAACATTGACCTGCTCGCGTTTCCGGGCCACAAGTCGCTGCTGGGGCCGACGGGAACGGGGGCCCTTTACGTGGGGCCGCGCGCACGCGTCGGCGCGTGGCGGGAGGGCGGCACGGGAGGGGACTCCTCCAGTGAAACGCAGCCGAAGGAGTTTCCTTATTTTCTGGAGGGCGGCACGCCGAATGTGCTTGGCGTCGCCGGACTGGCGGCGGGCGTGCAGTATGTGACCGAAAAGGGGCTGAATGCCATTCGCGAGCATGAAGTCGAGCTGACCGAACGACTATGGCGGCGCCTGGACGAACTCGGTGGCTTTGAAGTTTTCGGCCACCGCGATCCGACCAAGCGCGTGGGTACGCTGAGTTTTCGCTCCGAGGCACTTCCAGCCGCGGAACTGGGCGGCATTCTCGATCAGGCGTTCGACATCGCCATCCGGCCTGGCCTGCATTGCGCGCCCTACATCCACCGCGCGCTAGGCACGTTTCCCGATGGAGCGGTTCGCGTCAGCCCCGGCGCTTTCAGCACGGCAGAAGACATCGACCGACTGACGCAAGCATTGTCGGAGATCGTGGCATGAGGGGTAAACTAAAGCAGGGAAGGACATGCCATGAACGACAGGGCACTTGATATTCCGTGGGTGGATTCCAACCTGTTTTGGGAGAATTTTGGCAAACTTCCCGAGGAGGAGTACTGGAAGTTCGCCGAGCAGTTTGTCGGCGTGAGCCTGGACGGAACGCGCATCCTCGCCAGTGGGGTCGACGAGCAGGAAATGGAAGCACGCCTCAGGGAAATGGGCATCGACCCGTCACGAGTTGTGGGCATGTATATCCCGCCACCGGGAGCGTCGATCCTCTGATGCCGCTGCGGTTTCGCTATCACCTGCAACGGATGGGGCAGATGGTCCATCCCCTGGGTGGTCGAACCGTGCGCCTGCGTCCCTTGGTGGACATCGCGTCGTTGGACCGAGGGATACCCGTGTGCGTCCGGCGTTGATTGATACCGGCGCAGACGACACCATTTTCCCGGAGTCGCTCGCACCGCTCCTCGGCGTCGACTTGAGCCAGGCACCCATTGGCTTGGCAACGGTTGCAGGGGCGGGGTCTGTTTCCCTGCGCTATGCGAGTGTGACCTTGCGGCTGACCGATGGCCGCGAACCAGCGCGAATGGCCCGCAACGGTAGGCTTCACGCCCGCTCGATTGATTCATGCCTCGCTCGGTTTCGCCGGCTTCTTGCAGTTCTTTACCGCCACCTTCTTTGGCGACATCGAGGAAGTCGAATTGGGCGTCAATTCCTTGTATCCCGGCACAGAAGCGTCCTACCGCAGCTTGAATCCCACCGATAGTGGGGCACGATCGCAGCAGCGGCCGGCTTCCCACAGTTCCACGGCACCCTCGTAGACAAACGGCGTCTTGTCCGTCCACAAGTTGGGCTCAGGAATGACGCTGCCGATGGTCAGCGTCGAGGACCCCTCCGTGAGGCGAGCGATCGTGCGAAAGGGATATGCGATTTCCACCGTCGTCACGCCGGGACAACGCGGTCCGTGCAATTTGCCGCGCAACTCGGTCGTGGCCGTAACAGTCTCCAACTCCACGTGAACCCAGACCTCAGCCTCGGCGGCCGACAGTCGGCGAATTTCCAAAGTCGTCGTGCGAATTTTGTTGTTCATGGACTTCACAGGATCAGCATGGCGTCGCCGTAACTGTAGAAGCGATAGCGCTCGGCAATGGCTGTCATATACGCGTGCCGCAGCAATTCAACGCCGGTGAAGGCGCCGACGAGAAGCAGCAAGGTTGAGCGTGGCAAATGGAAGTTCGTTAGTAACGCATCCACCGCCTTGAATTCGTACGGCGGATGGATGAATAGGTCGGTCTCGCCGCGCCACGGCCGGAGAGCGCCGGTTGCCGCCACGGTCTCCAGGACGCGAACGGTCGTCGTGCCCACCGCGACGAGCTTGCCGCAGTGCTGCCGGCAAGCTTCGATGGCCGTGAGCGCGTCGGCGGAAAGCTCGCCCCACTCGCGGTGCATCGCGTGACGGGTGTAATCATCAACTTGGATCGGCTGAAACGTGCCCCGGCCGACGTGTAAGGTCACGGCCGCACTTGGGATTCCGCGCATTCGGAGCCGTTCGAATGTGTCTGGGGTGAAATGTAACCCCGCTGTGGGTGCGGCAACCGCTCCCGACCGGAGCGCATAGACCGTTTGATAGCGATCCTGGTCCACAGTGCCTGCTCGCCCCTTGCGGATATATGGTGGCAGAGGCACCTGGCCGAATCGCTGCAGCAGGTCTGCCGGCACGCCCGACTCGCTGGGCCGTGCGAGCCAGTGGCCTTCGGCTGTTTTCGCGAGGAGTGTCAACGTGAACGGACGCGGTTCAATCTCGATGATCTCGCCTTCAGTCAGCCTGCCGCGCGTCTGACACATCAGTTCCCAGACACTGTCCGCGGGGGCGTGGAGGAAGAGTCCCTCCCACTTGCCGCCCGTGCGGCGGCGCCGGCCCAGGAGACGCGCCGGCAGCACCTTGGTGTCATTGCGGACAAGTAAGTCGCCGGGATTCAGCAATTCGGGCAAGTCGCTGAATACGCGATGCTCCAGGCTTCCGGTAGGGCGACGCACGACGAGCAGGCGCGATTGATCGCGCACGGGCGCGGGCTCCTGCGCGATCAGTTCAGGGGGCAGTTCATAGTCCAGAAACGGCATGGACATGGCAAACGCAAAGCCCCGCGAAGCCGTCAGCGGCACCGCGGGGCTTGCTCCAAGTTGATGGCTTCGCTTACTTCTTTAGCGCCTTGAGCCACTCTTCAAAGCCCGCCTTGTAGTTAGCTACCGTGTCGGCCGGGCCAACGAGGCGGAAGTGGAAGGCGTCGTCGCCTCCTTCATAGTGGATCGCCAGCATCCGCTGGCCAGGGCGGTTTTCCACCTTGCTGGCCGGATCGAACGGGCGCTCCTTGAACTTGTAGGTGCCGGTCACGTCGAGGTACGGCGCCTTCACGGTGCCGATCTTGATGTCGGTGACCTTGGAGACGTCGTCCAGCGTCTTCCCTGCGGGCGGAACGAACATTTCCTTCCACCGCTTGATGTTGGCTTCCGGGGAGCCGCCAAGGCCCTTGAAGATGATCAGTTCCGCATCGACCTTGTCATCCTTGACCTTGGGCAGACGGAACTGAAGGAAGCGCATGCGATTGTCCGGCTTCTCTTCCTTCCACTCCTTCGGGATGGCGGCTTTCATGCCATCGAGTTCGACGACCTTGCCTTTTTCGTCCTTCTTGTCTTGGGCGCTCGATTCGGCAGCGCTCCAGCCCCAGACCAGCACGCCGGCACCCAGCAGCGCTGCGCAGAGGACTCGTTTCATCGGCAACTCCTTGTGATTGACGGGCGCTTGCGCCCAGGTGAGGAGAATCGCTTCGTCCCCTCATCAGTAAAGCCTTGCGGCGATGAAATAGCAAGCGGTCAGTCCAATTCCATCAGGAAGCGTGCCATCTCGTCCGCGGCGTGTGTATTGCCCGCTTGCTTGGCCACCGCAACGCCGCGATTCCAGAGTTCGCGGGCCTCGTCGGAACGCTCCAGGCGCAGAAGTGCCTGGCCGCCCTGCAGGTAAGCGGGCGCGTAGTCGGGAACGACCGCGATCAAGTCCTGGAACTGCTTCGCGGCCGCCGCATTGTCCCCCGCGCTGACGTATTCCATTGCCAGGCCGTACCGGAGGAACGGGTCGTTGGGATCATCGGCCAGCATCTCTTCGAGTTGTTCTTTCCGCGATTTCGCCGCCATTTGCCGTACCTCCGACTGAGATTGCGCGTCCTTTTAGTTTCTACGCCGGGCCCAATCGCCGGGCAACGGCGGTACAGACGGTACAACCGGAATGCACGGTCCTGGCTTCCTACCCTGCATTCCAGGTCAAATGCGTAGCCTTGGCCCCGCCTTCATGTGAACCTGGTGAACCTGGCGAATGCCTCTTTAGCACCCTTGCTCACTCAGTCGAATTTAGAGGCGGTACTCGGCTACCGGCCCGCCGCTGTCGGCTTCTGGGGGATGCCCGACAATTGCCGCCCGCCGATCGACCGGCCACTGGGGACACCATGAGCCTGCACCTCTTCCTGAATCACCACACTGCCTGGCCCGCTCCGATGAAACCAAGAATTCACCGCGTCCTGCTCCGAACGACGCTGGTCCTCTTGTGCCTGACGAGCGCCGCCTTATTACGGACGCCGTCCGGCACGGCCGCGCCACCGGACAACCCGCGACGAACGCCGATCGTGGAGGCGGTCGAACGCGACCGTGGCGCGGTCGTCAACATCCACAGCGAACGGACCGTCAAGGCGCCCGCCGGCGACGACTTGCCGTCGCTCACGCCATCACAGAATCGTGTCAACGGCATGGGCACGGGCATCATTATTGACCCGCGCGGCTACATCATCACCAACCAGCACGTCGTCGAGGACGTGAGCGTGATCCGCGTCCGATTGGCGGATGGCGCATCCTTCAACGCTCGCGTGCTGGCTCGCGATAGCGAGACGGATCTGGCACTGCTCAAGATCGAAGCGGGCCGGCCGTTGCCGGTGATGCCCTTCGGCACTGCCACCGACCTGATGGTCGGAGAAACGGTGATCGCGATCGGCAACGCCTTTGGCTACGAGCACACCGTGACGACGGGAATCGTCAGTGCCGTCAAACGCGACGTGACGCTTAACAAGGACATTTCCTACAAGTCGCTGATTCAGACCTGCGCCGACATCAACCCCGGCAATTCCGGTGGGCCGCTGCTGAACATCAACGGCGACCTGGTCGGCGTGAATGTGGCGATCCGCGCGGGCGCCCAGGGTATTGGGTTCGCCATCCCCGTGGATACCATGCTGCGCGTGGCGGCCGAGATGATGAGCAGCCGCCGCCGCACCAGTCTGACGCACGGGTTGGCTTGCCGCGATCGCGTGGACACGACGCAAGGCGCGCCGATCCGCAGCCTGGTGGTCGAGCGCATCGAAACCGGCGGCGCCGCGGCGCAGGCGGGGGTGCAACGGGGCGACATCATCGTCCAGGTTGGAGATCAACGGGTTGGTTGCGCTTTGGAGCTCGAGCGCTGCCTGCTCGAGCGGGCCGCCGGCGACCGTGTGCCCGTCGTGATCCGCCGCAATGGCACCGAGCAGAAGGTTGAGCTGGTCCTGCTGGCCGTCGAGAAAACCGTGCCCGTACCCGCCGAGGTCGTCTGGCGAAAGGTGGGACTCCGTTTCAACCCGGTCAATGGCGAAGTCGTCTCGCGCGTCAATCCGCACCTCCATGGAGGCTTGGCCGTTACCGAGGTCAATGGGGACAGTCCGGCAGGCAAGGCCGGCATCCAGCGCGGCGACATCCTGGTTGGCCTGCACCAGTGGGAGACCATTACCCTCGACAATGTTGCCTTCGTCGTAACGCACCCCGACCTGGCATCGTTCAATCCGCTTCGCTTCTACATCGTCCGCGGCGGCCAGGTGCATCGCGGCTGGCTGCAGCAAGTCGACTGATCAGGACCACCCACCCCTGATGACGAACCGGGCCTGCGGCGACTGTCGCAGGCCCGTTCGCATTCCTGCGAACTCGATATGCACCGTGCCGCCTACAATGTTCCATCGAGCGCTGAAATTGCTCCAGCGATCCGCCATGGCCATCCCAGCGCGCGTGGCTAACTCTACGGGAGATGTGATGAACATTCTCGCGTCCGCGCAAGATCTGCCGACCACGACCGGGCCAATGCGGGCCTACGTTTATGCACCAACGGAGCCCGGCCGACCAGCGCGGCGTGATCCTGGCTTGGTGCTTTATTCAGAGATCTTCCAGCAAACGCCGCCGGTTCGCCGCTTGGCCATGCAGTTCGCCGGTCTAGGATACGTCGTCATGGTGCCTGAGGTCTACCACAGCCGCGAGCCGCTTGGGACCGTGCTTGCCTATGATGATGCAGGTAAGAACCGTGGAAACCTGCATAAGCAGACAATCCCGCTCGCCGTGTTCGATGAGGATATCCGCGTCGCGCTGGCCGCGCTCGAGGCACACCCAAATTGCAATGCTCGGCTCGGAGCGGTCGGCATTTGCCTGGGCGGGCATCTCGCGTTTCGGGCTGCGCTCCAGCCGCGGGTGCGTGCCGCCGCCTGCTTCTACCCGACGGACCTGCACACCGGCACGCTTGGCGTGGGTGCAGCAGCGGACTCACTGACCCGTGCTGGCGAAATCCGCGGCGAATTGTTGATGGTGTTCGACCGACAGGATCCGCACGTGCCCTTTGAAGGCCGACGACAGATCTACGAGGCACTCGACCGCGCCGGGACATGGTTTACCTGGCACGAGTTCAATGCGGCTCACGCGTTCTTGCGTGACGAAGGGGAACGCTACGATCCCGCAGCCAGCCAATTATGCCTTGGGTTAGCCGCTGACCTGTTCCGCCGCTGTTTGTGAGGGTGTCCGCATCTCATCCGGTCAGAGCTAATGGCCGGCGTGCGATGGCTTTACCACCGGTGGGCGCTCCCCGCTATCGTCCAATGGCCTTGTTGCGGCACGACGGTCCTTCCAGGACTGGATAACGTAGAAAAACACCGGCGTCAGGAAGATGCCGAAGGCGGTCACGCCCAGCATGCCGGCAAACACGGCCGTGCCAAGCGTCCGCCGCATCTCCGCGCCGGCTCCCTCGGACAGCATCAATGGCACCACGCCGAGGATGAAGGCGAACGACGTCATGATGATTGGCCGCAACCGCAACCGGCAGGCAGCGAGTGTTGCCTCGCGCCGGGGCACGCCCGCCTCGCGCTGGGCCTTGGCAAACTCGACAATCAGGATCGCGTTCTTGCACGCCAAACCCACCAGTACCAGAAAGCCAATCTGCGTGAAGATGTTGACGTCCATGCGAGCGATCACCACCCCGGCGATGGCGCAAAGCAAGCACATCGGCACGACCAGGATGACGGCCAGGGGCAACGACCAGCTTTCGTACTGCGCTGCGAGCACGAGAAACACCAGCACCACTGCCAGGAGAAATACCCACATGGCCGTGTTTCCCGTCTGGAGCTGGAGCAGGGCGAGCTCGGTCCATTCGGTCCGCATGGACTGGGGCAAATCGTCGGCTGCCCGTTCCAGATGTTCGATGGCCTGGCCGGAGCTGGTTCCTGGCCCGGCGGAAGCATGCACGGCGGCGGAGTCGTACATGTTGTAGCGCATCACCATCACCGGGCCGCTGCGGTAGCGCACCGTGGAGAAGGCGGCCAAGGGCACCATCTCGTCCCGGTTATTGCGCACCTTTAACTGTTTGATGTCCTCGACCGACCGGCGGAACACATCGCGGGCCTGGATGTTGACCTGCCAGGTGCGGCCAAAGCGGTTGAAGTCGTTGACGTAGTACGAACCGAGGTTAGCCTCCAACGTCGTGCGAACGTCGTCGATCAAGATGCCGCGGTCCTTGGCCTGCTCCCGGTCGATGAGCAACTCCACCCAGGGCGTGTCGGCCCGGAAGCTGGTGAAGACGCCTTGGAGGTGCGGATCAGCCTCGCCGTTGGCGACGACATGGTCCGCCGTCTTTTGGAGTGCCATCAGGCCGCCCGTGGCGGTGTCCTGCACGATGAGCTTGAACCCGCCTGCAGTACCCAGGCCCTCGACCGGCGGCGCACCGAAGATGTTGATGACCGCCCGCGGCACCGCACGTTGAAGTCGCTCTTCAAGCGATGCGGCGATTTCCTCGCTCGACAAACCCGGCTTGGCGCGATTCTCGAAGTCGTCGAGCATCAGGTAAAGCGCGCCGAAGTTTGAAGCGTTGGCATTGAGCAGGATCGACTGGCCCGAAATGGCGACAGTGTGCTTGACGCCGGGCGTCTTCAGGGCAATCGCCTCGACATCTCGCACCACGTCCGTGGTCCGGCTAACACTGGCCGCATCGGGCAACTGGACATTGACCAGCAGGTACCCCTTGTCCTGCGCAGGGATGAAGCCGGTGGGCGTACGCTGAAAGCCCCACCACGTCAATCCCAGCAGGCCGGCGTAGACAAGCAGCACAACAGGTGAGAGGCCGAGGAGCCGGGACACCGAGCGGGCATAGACGCCGGTTGACAGCTCGAATCCACGGTTGAACATGCGGAATGTTTCGCCAAGGACGGCATTGAGCGGACGAACCACGGTCAGGCCCGCCAGCGCTCCAGCCAACGCCCCTGCCACGATCGGCCCACCCAGCCGCAGGGTGTCGATCATTGCTCGCGATGCGTTCACGCCGGCCCCCGCCAAGGCAGCATCGACCGTGTGATAGCCGATGATCTTGTAGCCAAGCCACGCGCCCGCGGGCACGAAAACAAACCACGGCAGCGGCTCGAATTGTCCCAGCTCGCGCCGCCGCAGCAGCAGCGCCGAGAGCGCGGGGCTGAGGGTCAACGAGTTGAAGGCCGAGATGACAGTCGAGACGGCAATCGTCAACGCGAACTGTCGGAAGAACTGCCCCGTGATGCCGCTGATGAACGCGCAGGGAATGAACACGGCCGACAACACCAAGCCAATCGCAATCACCGGTCCAGAAACCTGCTCCATCGCGCGCAAGGTCGCCTGGCGCGGGCTGAGCCCATGCTCGATATGGTGCTCAACGGCCTCCACGACGACGATCGCGTCGTCCACGACGATGCCGATGGCCAGCACCAGGCCAAACAGCGTCAGGTTGTTGAGCGAGAAACCGATCGCCGCCATCACTGCAAAGGTGCCAATAATGGCGACCGGCACCGCCACCAGCGGAATCAGCGCGCTGCGCCAGTTCTGCAAGAACAGCAATACCACCACTGCCACCAAAACGACGGCGTCAAACAACGTGTTGAACACCTCGTGGATCGATTCCTTGATGAACGGGGTGGTGTCGTACACGATGGAATAGTCCATCCCCGGCGGGAAACGGCGTTTGAGCTGTGCCATGCGTTCCTTGACGCGCTGGGCGACTTCCAGGGCATTGGAGCCCGGCAACTGGTACACCGACAAGGCTACCGAGGGCTTGCCGTCCAGCGTGCAGGCCTGGTCGTAGGACTGGGCGCCCAGCTCGATGTCGGCCACGTCCTTGAGGTGGACGAGCGTGCTGCCGACGTTCTTGACGACGATGTTCGCGAACTGTTCGGCGTTCTCAAGCCGGCCCAGCGTGGTGATGATGTACTGTGTGACCTGGCCCGCCGGCGTGGGCGGCTGGCCGATCTGGCCGGCCGCGACTTGCACGTTCTGTGCCTGCACGGCCATGATGACATCCTGTGCGTTAAGGCCGTAGGTCGACAGCTTGGCCGGGTCCAGCCAGAGCCGCATGCTGTAGTCGCGCTGGCCCAGGTACGTGACGTCGCCGACGCCGGGCAGGCGCGATAATTCGTCGCGAATCTGAATGGTCGCGTAATTGCTCAGCTCCAGGTTGGTGCGCGTGCCATCGGTCGCGAACAGGTTGACGATCATCAGGACGTTGGGCGACTTCTTCTTGACCGAGATGCCGCGGCGCTTGACCAGATCCGGCAGGATCGACTCGGCCAGCGACTCCCGGTTTTGCACGAGCACTTGAGAGATGTTGAGATCGCTGCCCGGCTGGAAGGTGACGGTCAGTGTGTAGTTGCCGTCGTTGGTGCATTGCGAGGACATGTACATCATGCCCTCCACGCCATTGACCGCCTGCTCGATCGGTGCGGCCACCGTGTCGGCGACGACCTCGGCGTTCGCACCGGGATAATACGCGGACACTTCCACCGTGGGCGGCGCAATCTCGGGATACTGAGCGATCGGCAGCGTGAAGAGCGCGATGCCGCCTGCCAGCACGATGACGATCGACAGCACCGCC
The DNA here is from genome assembly GCA_019752375.1 of Gemmataceae bacterium. Lineage (GTDB taxonomy): Bacteria > Planctomycetota > Planctomycetia > Gemmatales > Gemmataceae > JAIEMG01. Next base: position 57,843 of record JAIEMG010000037.1, read on the forward strand.
GCGAAGATCGGTCGATGGATGAAAAATCGCGAAAACACGGGCTGACCTACTTCCGAACTATCGATCCCGAATTGTCGTCCGGCCTTGGCATGGGCTCAACGTCTGCTCCGTTCTCGCCGTTGCCCGGCAGCGAGTGGCCGTTGGTCTTCGGTTCTTCGTCCAGGCTGATCCGCGTATTGATGGTCACGTTCGACCGAGTGTGGGCCGCGGGGTTGAGCGGCCCGGGGTTCGGCTGAGGCATCCCGGAACCGAACTTGCCGTGCCGCCGCGAAGCACGACCCCGAATTTTGCCGAGCATTAATGGCAGCAGCCAGGGCAGGCCGAGCGTCAAGACGCCGACGAGGAACAGCAACCCCGTGCCAAGCTGGCGCACCACGCGCGACGCAAACAGCGGCTGCTCGGCGATGCCCTCAATAACGTAGAAGAACACCGGCGTGAGGAAGATGCCGAACAGCGTCACGCCGATCATGCCGCTGAAGACAGCGATACCGAGCACCTTGCGCATCTCCGCGCCGGCACCGTGGCCGACGATTAACGGCACGACTCCGAGGATGAAGGCGAAAGACGTCATCAGAATGGGCCGCAAACGCAGCTGGCAAGCCTCCAGCGTCGCCTCGCGCCGCGATAGACCCGCGTCCTCGCGCTTGTGCTTGGCGAACTCAACAATGAGGATCGCATTCTTGCTTGCCAGTCCCACCAGGACCACAAAACCGATCTGCGTGAAGATATTGATGTCGCCACCCGTGATCGCCACGCCCGTCAGCGATCCCAGGATGCACATGGGCACTACCAGAATGACAGCCAACGGCAGCGCCCAGCTTTCATACTGCGCTGCCAGCACGAGGAATACGAACACCACCGCCAGCGGGAAGATCAAGTTGTTCCAGACGTTCTTGGACGCGTCGATCTGCATGTAGTTGATCTCGGTCCACTCGAACGTCATGCCCGGCGGCAGCACCTCGTGACAGAGTCGCTCCATCTCCTCAATGCCTTCGCCGGTCGAGACGCCGGGCTTGGTGAGGCCGAGCACCGCGGAGGCGTGATACATGTTGTAGCGGCCGATGTTGATCGGCCCGCCGATTTCCTTGATGGTCAGCAGGGCGCCCAGCGGCACCATCTCGTTCCGCTTGTTGCGCACCTTGAGCAACTTCACCTTGCTGACGTCGTTGCGGAATTCACCGCGAGCCTGGACGACGACTTGCCAGGCACGGCCAAAGCTGTTGAAGTCGTTGACGTAGTACGATCCGAGGTAGATCTGGAGCGTGGCAAAGACTTCCTTGGGATCCACGCTCAGGGCCTCGCATTGCTCGCGGTCGAGATCGATGTACAGCTGCGGCATGTTGGCCCGGTGAATGCAGAACAATCGCTCGACTCTGTCACTCTCCTTGGAGCGCTCGATCAGGCGTTCGATGGCTTTCTCCAACTCGTGCGAGCCCAGATCGGCGCGGTCCTCAATAATGATCTTGAACCCGCTGGAAGCTCCAAGCCCCGACACCGGCGGCGGCGTGAAGATGGACACCAGCGCGCCGGGCACTTCATCGTCGATCCGATCGCGAAGTCGTTCCAGGATTGCTGTATACGCCAGCGAAGGATCGCGGCGGTTCTCGAAGCTATCGAACGTAACGAAAAACTGCCCGAAGTTGGAGCCGTTCGCGTTGAGGGTGAACGACTGGCCGGCGACCATGGTCATGTGCAGAACGCCCTGTTCGGACCGAACGATCTCGCCGATCCGTTCCATGACCTGCTGACTGCGTTGTAGGGAGGCTGCATTTGGCAGCTGCACGGCAATGTAGAACCGACCCTGGTCTTGGTTAGGGACGTAGCCGCTCGGCAAATGACCGAAGCCCCATGCCGTATTCAGCAGCAGCCCGCCGTACGCCAGCAACATCACCGCACTGCCGGTCAGGGTGACGCCGGCAAGCCGTGGAAACGCGCCAGCAAGTCGCCGCCGCCGTCGATACAGGAGTCCGCCAATGACCAAGGCCAACACCACGCCCCCGACCATGCGCAGCTCCGCGGCAACCCACGACTTATCGAGCAGGATCGTCTCCATGCGCGGCGGCAAGTGGAATTGGCGAAGCCACGATAGTACCAGCGGCAATTGCCAGCCAAACCAGCCGCCGGCCGCGGCAAGGAGCAATACACCCAGGGGAGCTCGCCCGGTCAGGGAAGCGCCGACCAAACGCGTATAGCCGGCTGTGCCCGAGCGGAATGTGGCATTGAAGAGCCTGAACAAGCCGCCGAGCGCCCCGTCAAGTATTCGGCCCGGCATGTCTTTCTTTGCCCCGCGCGGCTGGAGTAGGATCGCCGCCAGTGCCGGGCTCAGGGTCAAGGAGTTGAACGCCGAAATGATGGTCGAAACGGCGATTGTCAGGGCAAACTGGCGAAAAAACTGCCCCGTAATGCCACTGATAAACGCGCACGGCACGAACACCGCTGATAACACCAGCGCTACAGCGACGACCGGACCGGAAACTTGTTCCATGGCCTTGTGGGCTGCCTGGTGCGGCGTCAGGCCCGTCTGGATGTGGTGCTCGACGGCTTCCACGACGACGATGGCGTCGTCCACGACGATGCCGATGGCCAGCACCAGGCCAAACAGCGTCAGGCAGTTCAACGAGAAACCGATCGCTGCCATCACCGCGAAAGTACCGATGATGGCGACCGGCACCGTCACCAGCGGAATCAGCGCGCTGCGCCAGTTCTGCAAGAACAGCAAAACGACCGCCGCAACCAGCACGACTGCTTCGATCAGCGTGCGGATGACTTCATCGATCGACTCCTGGATGAATGGCGTCATGTCCAGGGCCACAACGTAATCGAGGTCTTCCGGGAATTCCTTCTTCAGTTGCTCCATCTTCTCGCGGACGCGCTGGGCGGTGGCGATAGCATTGGCATCGGGCAGCGCCCACAGCGCAATGCTGGCGGCGGGACGGCCGTCGATGCTATTGGTGGTGTCCATGTTGCGAGCGCCCAATGCGGCGTGGCCAACGTCCTTGAGACGCACTTGTCGGCCGGCGTTGTCGCTATGGAGGATAATCTCGTCGAACTGTTCGGGCACGCTGAGCCGGCCCAGCGTGCGGACGGTAAACTCGAACATCGCACCATTCGCACCGGCGGATTGCTGGCCGAAGTGACCGGCCGTTACCTGCATGTTCTGCTCGCGGACGGCGGCAGCAACGTCGGACGCCGTCAGGTTCAGTGCTGCCAGCCGTTCCGGGTCCACCCACAAGCGCATGCTATAGTCCTGCTGGCCGAACTGCTGCACGTCGCCCACTCCCGGCACGCGAGCCAATTCGTCGCGGATGCGGATGGTTGCATAGTTGCTCAGGTAAAGCTGGTCATAACGGCCCTTTGGCGAATAAAGGCCGATAACTTGGAGGATGTCCGGATTACGCTTGCGGGTGGTGACGCCGGCCAGCTTGACCACGTCGGGTAGGAGCGGCAGAGCCAGGTTGACGCGGTTCTGGACCAGTACCTGAGCGAAGTTCAGGTTGATGCCCGGCTTGAACGTGACCGTCAGGGTGTAGCTGCCGTCGTTGTTCGACTGCGACACCATGTACATCATGCCCTCGACGCCGTTGACCTGCTGCTCGATGGGGGCCGCCACCGAGTCCGCGACGACGTGCGAGTTGGCGCCCGGATAATTGCACATGACGACGATGCTGGGCGGCGTGATCGGCGGATACTGCGCAACGGGAAGGTTGGCGGCGGCGACGGCGCCGGCCAGGGTGATGACGATCGACAGCACCGAGGCGAAGATCGGCCGTTCGATGAAAAAATGCGAGAACATGCCCGCCCCTGGTGCAGACACGGCGTCAGTGGGAAAGCTCCCTGTGCCGTGCTTGTCGGCAAACTCATTCCTTCGCAACCGGTTTTCTTCCGGATTCTTTGTCTAATCCGTTTCCGGGTGTTGTCTGGTTCAGCAGCTTCCGCAACGGCGAGCCAGGCGGCTCCAGCGGTGCCTGGTCCTTGGCATGGACCTGCGTTTTGGCCCGCACCCGCTGCATTCCGCTAATGACGACGCGTTCGCCTTCCAGTAAGCCCTCGAGGACGTTGCCCTTGGCATCTTGCTTCGCCGGCTTGATCTCGCGCAATTCCTTAAGCGACTGTCCCGGCGTGACCAGGCGATACTCCACCACATCCTTCTCTTCACGGCTGCCGTCGGCTTTTTCCTCCATGGTGGTCTTGACCACGTACACATACTTCCGTCCCTGGTCGCTCTGGATGGCCTCGTCCGGAATCAGCAGGGCGTGGTACGGCTTGCCGATGGGCAGGCGGATGCGGATGAAAAGGCCGGATCGGAGAGTGTCGCGCGGATTGTCGAAGACGGCGCGCATCCGGATGGTGCCGCTGCTGCCGCTCAGGCGGTTGTCGAGGAAATCGACGGCGCCGGTGTGGGTAAAATCCTCCGCGTTGGCCAGCCGCATCAGCACGGGGAACTTCAAGTCCTTGAACGGGGCGGTGGAAGTCGACCCTCCCTCACCGACGAGATCGAGGTAGGTGCGTTCGTCCACGTCGAAATAGGCGTGGACCTTGTCGTCGGCGACAACGGTGGTAAGGATCGTATCGTCGGCTTTGATGTTATTACCGGGATCGACGTAGCGCCGGCTGACGCGGCCGCTGATCGGCGATAGAACGTGGCAAAACTCCCGGCTGAGTTTCGCGTCACGGAGCTTTGCCTCGGCTTGGGCAACCGTGGCCCGAGCCACTTCCAGGTCGCCGCGCTGCTTGTCGACGTCCTCCGCGGTCGCTGCCTTGGTCCGGACCAGGTCCATCGAACGCCGGTAGAGCGCGTCCGCTCGTTGAACTTCGGCTTTTCGCGTGGCCAGATCCGCCGCGGCCGAATCTACCTGGGCCTGGTAGGTGCGCGGGTCGATCTCGAAAAGCACCTTCCCCTCGGTCACGCGGTCGCCTTCCTTGAAGGGGGCCGAGTCGACGTAGCCGGTAACTCGCGCTCGGATATCGACAGTCCGATAGGCGTCGAGGCGACCGGTGAAGTCCTGGAACTCGACCAGATCATCCGCAATTGGCGTGGTGACGACGACTTCGACTTTCTTTTCCTTGATGGCCGGCGTCTGCCCGCAACCAGCGATCACCCCAGCCGCCAACAGCGTAAGCCATCTCCCCAGCGCAATGCTGCAACGGCTCGATGGATAGGCGTCACGAGGATAAAATTTTCGCATCCTCAAGCTCCGGCATTGCGTTTGGGCCAGTCTGGCGGACGAATCGGCGTGCTGCTCCGGAAGTGTGGCGGAAGAACCGCCGCACGGGGCGGTTGCTGGCTGCACTGGCGGCGCAACGGCCTTCCCGTCTGGCGGGTTTGCGCGGACTGACCAGTCAGTCCTATTGTAAGTAAAGTCAGCTTGAGCCCACGTGTCAATCGAAATGGGCGCAACCGGCCTTCCGCTACGCGGCCATGCTGTGGAATTGAGTGACTAACTAACTTGCGATAAGGATGCTGGTCGCGTTGCTCACGCTGGATGTGGAATTTCTGGTATTCGTCCCAACCGTCACCACAGTACACGCTCCGAACATTCAGCATGGCTTGGGCTCCCGGTACCGTTTAGTGCATGCCGGACCGCTCTATGCGATCTTTGACCAAGTGGCGACGCGCTCCTTCGATCACCCCACTGGCAATCGGATAGCCGACGGCCAAGCATTCGTCGTAACGCATGCGCTGCTGGTTCTTCCGCAGATAGATCCATACGTCTCGCAGCGCTTTCTTCTTGGCCGCGGTCAGCTTCCGAGCACGTCCCAAGGCCCCCAAACGGCGGAGGACACCGCGCGTCTTGCCTCGCAAGACGCGCAACAACTGCTTCCGTACAAACTGCTTGGCCTCGTCGCTCTTCTCGTGGTAAAAGACATGCGCCGCCTTCCACAAGCGGGGCGTTACATGCGGCAAATCCAAGATATCCACGCTGTTGGACGGATTCAGTACGCCAGCGAAGGCGAAGACGTGAATCGCCAAGTGGCGACTGTCGCCAAGTTCGGCGAGAAGGTCGTGACGAAACACCATGTGCAGGAATCGGATGTCCAGATGCTGCACAGAAGCAACCGCACCTTCGAGCGCATCCTAGCGAGCCTGCCGGCAAGCGTAGCGGATCAACGGGGTGAGGGGTGGATCAGTCGGCGCTTGTGAATTCTTTCATTGAATGGACTTCTGACTACGCCCGGAGGGATTCGAACCCCCAACCTACGGTTCCGAAGACCGTTGCTCTATCCAGTTGAGCTACGGGCGCGTGTACGAAGCCGAACATCGAAGCGACTGGCCCATCCTTGGGTGGTGCATGATGCCGCAGAAGTGGCGAGGTGTCAAGGTAGTGAAGCAACTGCGGAGAGATCCGTCTGGATGCCTGCGGAATCTGGTACGAAGTACCAACATCGAAAACCGCTGGCTTCAGCGGGCAGCTTCCGTCCTGTCCAAGCTACCCAAACCAAAACGAGTCCTCGCCAAATGAAAGCCGCATCGCTCAACGACTACCACTCGGCGTCATGAGTTTCCCCGAAGCAATGGCGGGGCGTGTGTCGAGTATCTTCGTTGCCGTTAACACCGGATCTCTTCGATCGCGCTGATCTTCGACATTAATGACTCGATCCGGTTCCGCCGGGAACCGAGGGTCGCTGTTCGGGATTACCGTCCATAAACTCCCATCAGTTGTGCTTCGGCCACGATATGCCCCTTCATGGCGGGCTGCAGTTGGGCCTTGGTCGCACCTGCCGGCAGGTCGAGCGTCGTGTCCAGCGCATACAGCCTAAAATAGTAGCGGTGCGGTTTGCCCTTGGGCGGGGCCGGTCCTCCGTAGCCGATCGCGCCGAAATCGTTCTTCCCCTGCTTGGCTCCGCTGGCCAGAACTTCGTTCTTCGGCACACCCTCCTCCAACTCACGAGTCGCGGCCGGCAAGTTGAAGAGAACCCAATGAACCCAGGTGCCACGGGGAGCGTCGGGATCGTCACAGATCAAGGCCAGGCTTTTGGTCTCGGATGGTGGGTCGGACCAGCGCAGCGGCGGCGAGCGATCCGTACCATCTCCCGTGTACGGCGTTGGAATAGTCGCTCCTGGCTGAAACGCGGTGCTGGTGAGTGCGATGGACATGGAAGATCCTCGTGACTACGTTTCAATGGGCAGTTGCGTGCTCCCTGGCGAGGGCCGGTGAGTCCTGCGGACTGAGGCATTGAGGGCCCCGGTGATTTCAACCGGCCCGTCTGCATTCCGCCAGCGGTCAGCGAGCGATCCAAGCGCGATTATCCCGGCTCTGGAAGCTGGGGTGCAAGTGTGTGGGAGCAAAAGAAAAAAGAAAAACCTTGCTGCCCGCTTCCGTAAGCGGCCAGAAAGGTGATATGTGAATTTGACAGTTCAGTCCGAGCGATCAGTTGTCGCTGAACAGCGGCGTAGCCTTGCGATCTTCAAGGACGACCCCGTTGGGATCGAGGAGTCGGAAACGGCCGACTGAGTAAAGCTTTAGTTGTCGGTGGAAGATCTCACGAGCCTTACTTTCGGGGCCACGGCAAACCGTTGTCCAGTTCTGCCCGCCCAAACCCGCCTTTTGTACCTGGAACTCGGCGGTCATGGCTTTACTCCCTCGGGAACCTCGCCGTCCCATGGACGGTCGGAAGCACCGCATTCGTTGAGATAGTATTCGGCGTATGCCGTGTCCGAACTGAGTCGGTCATGATGAAATCAAAAGCACGTTCCGTGCCAGGCGCGCGTCCGGCGCGACGAAATTCGCAACTAATTGCCCTGAAAGGCGTTGCCCAAACAGGCAGGGGACAAGCGAAACGCGGCCCGGACTGTCCTCTGTGCAGAATCCACACGGAATGTCGTCATTTGAGGCAGTTCGAACGGCGCTCCTTCGGCTCCGTATAGCTTCGACCGTCCTTCTTTACCAGCCGGACCTTCTGCATCGCCGCGAATGTCTTGGTCGGGGCGCCTTGAACGTCCATGAGGTCAGCCAGCATACCGGCTTGACGGAGCCAACCCTGTTTTCCGGACAGAGTCTCTACTCCGGATCGGTACTCGTCGGTAGGGCTTCCGCCCAGGTCAGAAATGCATCTCGCCGCCTCGGGTAATCCCAGGTCGAGCGGACAACGGTCAGGCGGAACGCGGACCAGTCCACGGCCGGGTCATCCCAGACAACATGAAAGGCATCGATGCCTCGCCGCCGCAGGGCATCGATCACTTGGAGATCTTCGGGGTCCTTGCCGACCACCGCGGCACAGGTAGCGATGGCAACAGCAAATGACGGGGTGCTTGCTTTCATCATGGTCAATCCTACGGCTCCGGTCCGTTGGGCGGCTGATCCAGGCCTGTGACTTTGAGCGGCTGAGCCAGGCGTCCGGGTAGGAGCGGGGCAGGACTTCGGACGCCTGACCCATCGAACTGAGGCCGGGAGGTTGGGCTTCGGGGCAGGGCGCAAGGGGGCCAAGGGCACGGAGCCTCGATACGGAACTTACTTGCCGCTTCTCAATTGCCGCTGCAATCGGTACTCGCCAGGGGCGATCCCCAACTCGCGACGGAACACCTCGTACAGTCGCTGGATGGTGGCGAATCCGACGTCGCGAGCGATTGTGCGGAGCGGGCGGTCGCTCTGGGCCAGCTCCCGCTTCGCTCGCTCGAGGCGGACGCGGCGGATTTCGGTGGCAATCGGCCTCCGAATTGTCCTTTGAAAGTAGTTCTGTAACGTGCGGGTCTCGACCCCGATCGCAGACGCCACGTCGTCGGGCCCGATGCGACGGTGACTGTTGGCCGAGATGAATGCCAGCGCGCCAGCCACGGTGGGGTCCCGGACGGCGAAGAAGTCGGTCGATTCACGGACGACCAGCCCGTGCGGCGCTATGCGAACTGGTGCGGCCGGCGCCGCGTCTCCGGCCATCAAGCGGGCGAGTAACTCCGCCGCCGCGTAACCGATCCGGTCGTACCCGATCTCGACGCTGGTGAGCGACGGACGAGGTTTTTCGCAAAGGGTTTCCTGGTTCTTGCCTGCGACGATTGCCACGTCCTCCGGGATCCTCCACCCGCGCCGGTGTGCTGCCTGCACTACTAACCGCCCACCCACCTCATGCCCGGCGTACACGCCGACCGGCAGCACCCACTCGGCCATGGCGCGGTCGATGAGTTGGACGGTCTTTCGCCACTGGGCGGAGTCGCGGGCCGGGTCTTGAGGTATGTACGCCGACGAGCATTCGAAGCCTGCGTGGCCGACGAGCCGCGTGAGCTCCGCGACCTCCAGCTCGTTGTCCAGGTTCTCCGGGGAGGTGAGCGTGGCAAACGTGCGGAAGCCGCGGGCCAACAAGTGCTCGGCAACCAGCCGGCCTGTTTCGGTCGAATCGGGAAAAACTCCCGGCAACAGGCGCCAGGCCGGGGAGCTGGGCCACACGTTCACCACGGGCACCTCCAGCTTGACCGCCAGCCGGGCGAGCTGGTGATTCGCCCGTGCCACGATGCCGTCGTAGCCGTCCGTCGGACCCCGCGTGCGGCGGAGGGCGTTGTGCGCGAACTCGTCGATGATCGACACCCATCCCTGTTCCTCGGCATACCGTTGCACCCCGGCGAAGATCTCCGAATGCCGTTTGTACGGCCACTGGAGGTCGAGCATGATGGCCACACGCGGGGATTGGCGTGCCGCGCGACCGCTTCCGAGATTCGTCACTTTTTTTCCTCAAAACAGTATTCGCTTCGCGTCAAATTGTAACCAGATGAGGAACACAAGGCGAGCGCCGTCAGCGAGGGATAAGGATGCGAACCAGTCACTGCCAGCCGTGGAGTGGGGTGATACCTGCGGGAACGCTGGCCCTGCTGTATCTGGTCAGCGCAGTCGGTTCGACGGCGAACGGCGCCGGTGCGGAGAAGGCGTTCGCGGTGCCCAGAGAGGTTCAGACCGTCCTGAAAACGTACTGCCAAGAATGCCAAGGTGAATATCCGCGGGCGCTAGATCCGGCTGCCGAACTATGGCGACAACGGCCACAAGACGCTCGGCAACCGGTACACCACGCTGCTGAACGCCTATGGCAAACCGATCAAGCAGTTCGGCGACCTCGACGCCGGCCTCGCGCGGTTCGACATCGATCAGACTGGCCCGATCAAGCAGTTCCTGGCCTAACACGCACCATCCCCACCACGAGGAGTTAGTGATGCGACGCATTCGACCTCTACCCCTGCTCGGGATTTTGCTCGTCGCGCTGGCGGCCCCCGCGAGTGCGGCGGATAAGCCGGTGAAGGTGTTCATCCTCGCCGGCCAGTCGAACATGCAAGGCCACGGGTTCGTCAAGGCCGACCCGAAGCGGAACGGGGGAAAGGGCAGCCTGGAATATGTCGCCAAGCAGCCCGATGCCGGCAACATGTTCAAGCAATTGCTTGGTAAGGACGGCAAGTGGGCGGTACGGGACGACGTGTGGATTCATTACCTGGACCGCAAGGGCAAACTCACGGCCGGCTTCGGCGTGAGTCCCGAGTGCATCGGCCCGGAACTCGGGTTCGGCTTCGTGGTCGGCGACGCTTACGAGGAGCCCGTGCTGCTCATCAAGTTGGCATGGGGCGGAAAGAGCCTGGCGAAGGACTTCCGTCCGCCGGGTGCGGGCGGGGAGGTCGGGCCGTACTACAAGGAGGTCGTCGACCGCACGAAAGCCGTGTTGAAGGACCCGAAGAAGGAGTTCCCAGAGTTCGGCGACCGCGGCTACGAGCTGGCCGGGTTCGGCTGGCACCAGGGTTGGAACGATCGCGTCAACCAGGCGTATGTCGAGGAGTACGAGAAGAACATGGCCCACTTCATCCGCGACATCCGCAAGGACCTCGGAGTGAAAAGCCTGCCGTTCGTGATCGCCGAGACTGGGATGAGCGGCCCGGAGGAGAAACACCCGCGGGCACTGGCGCTTATGAAGGCCCAGGCCGCCGTGGCGGAGCACGAGGAGTTCAAGGGCAACGTGGCATTCGTCGGCACGAGGGCGTTCTGGCGCGACAAGGACGTATCGCCGTCCGGACAGGGATACCACTGGAATACGAACGCCGAGACGTACTACCTGATCGGCGACGCGATGGGAAAGGCGATGAAGAAGTTGTGCGAGAAGTCACCCGCCAAGGGAGGTTCATGATGTCGAAGATTTCGTGCCGCCTTTGGATCCCCGCATGCCTGGCAATCCTGATTCTGGGGCAACCTGCGCGCACCGCAGCGCCCGAGGCGGCGCTCCAGAAAGCGGAGATGGCCGGCTACCTGCTCGTTCCACACAGCAAGGTGGATGCGAATTACAACGCCGGCTTCTCCATGTACGTGGCGGCCTGGCCGCTCTTGAAGAACTACCCAGGGCAGGACTTTCAGAGCGGGCTGTTCGGCACCTGGATGTTCGCCCAGCACGACGGGCCGAAGCCGGAGAAGATGTACTCCGATATCGAAGGCGGCCTCGGCTGGTGGCGCGACACACGCTTCGCCACCGAGACGCCGAAGTTCATCATGGGCGGAGTGGCCCTGAACTTCAGCGAGTGGGCAAACGGCCCCGGCGCCGGTAAGGGCCGCGACTGGAAAAAGCCCGCCGGCCATTACGGCATCGCCCAGCTTAGCCCGTGGGTGCTCTGGCCGCCGGATGGCCTCAATCTAAAGCAGGGCACCTCCGGCGAACTGTTCGGCTACGGTTACCTGCCATTGCCGCTCACTGCGTCCAAGAAAACCACAGCGGGAAAGGACATTCCGACCGGAAACCAGTCCTGGACCCTGTTTCTCAACACCGGCAACTTCAAAGGGCCGGTGACGTTCTTCGTGCCGTACTTCTGGTCGAAGCCCACCCTGGAGAATCCCAAGCTGAGCGGGCTGTTCCTCGACTCCCGACCGTCCGATCCGAACAAGGCGGTGCAAATGGAGACGCAGCACATCCCCGCCTTTATCGCCAAGGACGAGAAAGGCGACACCTACGCTCGTGTTGCCCCCGTGCAGTTCCCCGCAAGAGCGGACGGCGACGCACCACTGGTGCATCGCATCACGGCATACAACCGATCCGCGTTGTGGGACGGCGTCCAGGCCTGGTTTGACGGCGGTAAAGAGGTAGCGGGCGTCATCGATCCGAAGGCCGCTCGCGTTCACACGTTCGACGGCAAGGGCGGCGCGACCTGGCGGATCTACCCGCCCAAAGAAGAACGCAACAATCGGGTGCCATTGGCCTGGAGTTCCTTCGCCACTTCCGCCGCGCTTGACGACACCACCTACGGCTACCGATGGGGCAAGGAGTCCGTGTCCAGCGATGGCGGACTCGTCACTCTTCCTGAGTACTACCGCCTGTCAAAGATTAAATTGGAGAAAGAGCAGTGGGTGGCGGTGAACCCGAAGGAGGTGCCCGCCGAGACCGGGCTGGCGAAAGTCACATTCCCCCAGCGGCGCACCGCGAACCCGCAGCCCTACGTCACCCCGGACGAGGCGAACAGCAGCTGGAAGAAGCCCGGACCGGCGGCCGGGCCATTCGAGGCAAAGCTGGGAGACGGCAGCGTCGTCACCTATTACTGGTACCGCTTCGCCGACCAACCCGCCCTGCTGAACGCCGACCTGACCGACGCCGAACGGGAAGCCCTCCAGAAGCGGGTCGAGATGTTGCACCGGAAGTGGACCAAGGAGCGCGAGTACCTTTCTCCGCCGACGGTCGGCAAGTTGGCCGACCTTGACCCGACGGTGCTCGTGACCCCGCCAAAGGGCCTGGAAGTCGGCTATGTACCGATCGTCACTCGACAGGCTGCGAAAGAGTAGACGGATTACATGGCCCCCGCCAATAGAATGGCGTGGACATCGTCTGGGCAAACGGGCCAAGTAACGATTCAGAACAGCCGCTGACCAACGGAGACGACCCCATGGTGCCCGCTATCCTGCTTTCGCTGACCCTTCTCTCGGCAGATCCGAGTTTCAAGCCGGATCAGAGCAACCTCCCCGTCACGCCTCCGAAAGCGGCGACCGTGCTTCTCGACGAGAAGGGGAAGCACTCGTTCGTGAGCATGGCGGGCGAGAAGATCGACTGGCCAGTCCAGGACGGCGTAATCGTGTCGACGCCCAAGAAGAACCAGAACCACATCGTCTCCAAACTCCACTTCAAGGACGCGGACATCCACGTCGAATTTCTGTTGCCGGACAAGGGGCCGGCGAACAGCGGCGTCTACATCCACGGGCATTACGAGGTGCAGATTTTGAACTCGTTCGGCAAGGAGAAGGTCACGCAAGAGGATGCCGGCGCGCTGTACGGGTTCGCTCCGCCTCTCGAGAACGCCTGCCGCAAGCCGGGCGAGTGGCAGGTCTTCGACATTCGCTACCGCGCTCCGCGGCGCGACGAGTCGGGCAAGATCGTGGAGAATGGGACCGTCACGGTGTGGTACAACGGGAAAAAGGTCCAGGACGGAACTCCATTTGGCGAACCGAAGTCGACGTTCCACCCGTTCCGTTTCGGTACGACCCCGTATTTGGAGAAGATCAGGGATCAGCAGAAGAAGACCATGACCGGCCCGGTGTTCCTTCAGGACCACGGCAACCCGGTGAAGTTCCGAAACATTTGGGTGCTCCCGGCAGACGAACGCGCTTTCACTTACGAACCCGACGGGAAATGACCCTGTACCGACGTAGGAGTCCAGAGAATCCGAATCGGTCGGCCGCACCCGAGGAAATACACACACGAACTACGCGGGACTGTCCGGGCTGTGTTCTTTACCTGCTCGAATGCCCGTGAGGTACTGCTCGGTGGAGACGAGCCGCGCGTACCCAAACCGCAGCGCCGCCATGAAGGCGGCATGTACCGCTGCGGTGGGAACCACGGTGCCCTCGATCACTTGGTCGCGCGTAGCGCACGCGTCATGCACGACGACGCACTGGTATCCCAGGTCGCTCGCAGCCCGGGTTCCCGCGTCCACGCACACTGGCAACCTTCACCGGCATAATCGGGCCGGTGAGGCTGGTGCCGCGGTCTCAGCCCACCAACTCACTGATCGGTTCGCGATTGTCGAGCAAATATTGCGGTCGGCCGTTGAAGTCGTTGAGCGTCTGGGCGGGGTCGATGCCGAGCACGTGATAGAGTGTGGCCAGCACGTTTTCCGGCGTGTAGTGCTTGCCGGCTGGATGTTCGCCCTTGGCGCTCGTGGCGCCAATCGCCTGACCCATCGTTAGCCCGCCGCCGGCCAGCAGCGCGAAGCCGGCCTCTTTCCAGTGATCGCGCCCGGCGTTGCCATTGACCTTGGGCGTCCGTCCCATCTCGCCCCAGATGACCACGGCCACATCCTTGTCCAGCCCGCGCTCGTGCAGGTCGGTCACGAGAGCTTCAATGGCTCGATCGAGTGCCGGCAGCGCGACCCGCAATCTCTTGAAGATATTCCCGTGGTCGTCCCAGCCCTCGAGGCCCGAACCTGTCGGCGCCATGGAAACTACCGGCACGCCGGCTTCCACTAGCTTCCGGGCGAGAAGAAAGTCGGTCGCCCCGCTGTAGCGCTGCAGCACCTTCGTCGGCTCCTTGGAAAGATCAAAGGCATCGCGCACCCGGCCGGTGGCGATCATCGCCAGCGCCTGCCGGTTGAAGGAATCCGCCCCGGCCAAGGTGCCGCGACGGTCGTCAAGTTCCCGGTTGAGTTGGTCGAAGCTACGCAGGAGCACGTCGCGCTCCTGAAGCCGTTCGAGGGTCAGTCCGCTGGCCAGACTCAGGTTTTTCTGCTGCACCGGGGTGAAAGGCTGGTGGGCAGAGCCGAGGAACGCCGGGAGATTCTGAACCGAATATGCTCCCGGAATGCCCGTGCGGTGACTCAGTACAACGTAGGCCGGGATGTCACACCGCACTCCCGCATCAGCGCGCAGCCGCGAGACCACGGAGCCCAGGGCTGGCCGAAAGGCCTCCTGGGGAAAGCCGCTGAACAGCTCGGGAGGAGTATGGTCGTCGCCCCTGCTTGGTTGCTGGAAACGCAGATTGCGAATGACGGCGAGTTTGTCCGCGATCTTGGCCTGGAGCGGCATGAACTCGCACAGGTCCATTCCCGGAACATTGGTGCGGATCGGTTTGAATTCTCCTCGGAACTCCACAGGCGCGTCCGGCTTGAGATCGTACATGTCGAGGTGGCTGGGGCCCCCATACAGGTAGATCATGATGACGGACTTGGCCCGCGGCGGCGTCTTTTCTCCACCACGCGCCTGGCAACGCAGGAGGTTGGCCCAGGTCAGGCCGCCGATGCCGAGCGCACCGACATTGAGGAAGGCACGCCGCGACATGCCGTCGCACAACTTTCTCTGTTTGGAGCCCAGGATGGTAAGCATGGCATCTCTCTTGGGACGGTAGGGCAAACTCAGGCAGGTAGGAGACAATCGGCGAGCGAACTTTCGATGACCACGGGTCGTGATCAGGAGGCAGGTATGCCAGACCGTGGCGCCCCACGTACTGGCTTCTGAATTGCCGGTACTTTACCAGTAACAATGGTAAGAAGCACCAGGCAAACTAGAAATTCCGCGAATCGCTCTACTGCGCCAGCAAGTTCACGATCCGGTATCGACGACCCGTGGGAGCTCAAGGACTTGCGCGACATACTACGCCGAGCACATTTCCGAGTCGTCCATCGAGATTCTTGGCCATTCGGTCGGCCGCATTACCTACCGCCACTACGCGCACCGTGCCCCACTGGCGCGGCAGCGTCACCGATCGCGCCGCCACCAACGACCTTGTCCAGGTCGGCATTGTTCAGCTCATCGGCCTTCGCTTCGGGGTTCACGAGCTTCTGTTCTTCGGGAGTCATGATTCTGGCTCCGCAAGTGTCTCGGTTCACCGTGCGACGCTGCCAGACAGTACACCCTGCCGCCTGCGGCGTGACAGCGAACTGCAGGCTTGAGGCCGTCTCGCTTCGAGTCGTAGCAAACACCTCTATTGTCGCCGCAGGCGCCGTCGATGCTTCGGCCCTCGACCGAGGCGGAGATCAATG
Source organism: Gemmataceae bacterium (assembly GCA_019752375.1). GTDB lineage: Bacteria > Planctomycetota > Planctomycetia > Gemmatales > Gemmataceae > JAIEMG01. Next base: position 73,750 of record JAIEMG010000037.1, read on the forward strand.
GCGGGTTGGCGCACCCCCTCCGCGAAAAATAAGACGTCTTTGCTTGACATAGAATTTTTTTAGTTTAACATGTCTGACATCATGCCAGAAAGAAGTCAGGCATTGTGCCGCTTCTCTTGCCCGACGCCCCACTCCGCGGGGTAGCCATGAAAGTTCCGCCGATCGTCCGACAGTCATTGGCGGATATCGTCGTGCAGCGACTCCGCGACCTCATTGACCGGGAACAGCTTGGCGCAGGCGATCGTTTGCCCACCGAGCAGGAGCTCTTGCAGCAATTGCAGGTGAGCCGGCCGGTCCTCCGCGAAGCCATCGCTCGTCTGGAAAGCATCGGGCTGATCTCCTCGCCGCGTGGTCGCGGGGAGTTCTTCGTCTCTGATCGAGCGGGTCTTGCCAGCTGCGCCCAGATGGTCCGTACCGCCTTGACGATCTCCCCCAGAGACGTGCTTAAGTATGCCGAGGTTCGCTGGGCCATCGAATGCTTTGCCGCGCGGCGGGCGGCCGAGCTGGCCACTCAAGAGGACCTTGCCGAGCTGGAGCAGTTGCTGGAACAAATGGATCGACCGGACCAGGACCACCTGGAATCGATCCGCATCGATTTTCAATTTCATCGCAAGCTCATTGACATCACGGGCAATGAGGTGATGCAAAACATGATGGAGGTGATCCATGCCTTCGTCATGGCCGGGATGGTCCACACGACTCCGAAACCGCGCGACCGCAGCTGGAGCCGGCCGTTGCATCAGGGCATCTTGGATGCAGTTCGCTCGGCAAGCCCGGAAGCGGCCGAAGCGGCCATGCGCGTTCACATGGAGTCCGTGATCCACAGGCTCCAGGCAGCGACGAAGCGTCCCCGGCAGGCGCGGCGCTAGTCTTACCCTGACGGGCCCTGTGGAAAGCCACAAACACGCCGAACGCTTGAGGGAACGAGGAGCTTAGACGCATCGCCTCCGGCCTCAGTCGGCCCTCGTTTCTGCCAGAAACCGAGCGCGACCCCAGGGTCGAACCGAAGAGGAGACTATCCATGCCTCGCACCGCGCGTCATCAGGGCTGCGGATCACCGGAACACGCGATCAGCCGCCGGGCATTTCTGGGAAGCGCCTCGGGGCTGCTCCTGGGTGGCAGCGGCGGTCTCAACATGCTGGGAAGTCCGCTCCTTGCGGAGCAGATGAAGCGCGATCAGAAGCGAGCCTTGCTCATCTTCCTGTCGGGCGGGGCGAGTCAGTTTGAGACCTGGGACCCCAAGCCGGGTCGTCATACCGGCGGGCCTTTCCAAACCATCCAGACATCCATCCCCGGCTGCCACATTTGCGAATTGCTGCCGGAAATAGCCACGCGCGTCCACAGGCACACGGCGATCATCCGATCCGTGGACGCGGCTAATACCGATCACGACGCCGGCGCCCGCGTCGTGCTACGCGGCGCGCGGCTCGGCAACGATGGCGTGAAATACCCGACCCTGGGCGCCATGCTGGCCCGCGAACTGATGCAGGCCGACAGCCGAGTACCCGATCACGTCGCGCTCTATACCGCAGAAGTCGGCCTGACCATTAACGCCCAACCCGACGCGGCTGGATTCCTCGGCTCGCGCTACGACCCCATCAACATTCTGAGCCGGCTGGCGCCCGAAGGTACTCGCCTACCGGAAGCTCTCACCGACCTGGATCATCAGGAGCGCGGGCAACTGCGTGATCTGCTCAGCAAGGAATTCCTGAAAGGACGCGAGCGCGACGGCACCGCTGCCAGCCACAGTGCCGCATACAGCCGGGTGCGTGGCCTGATGTCTTGTGAAACGCTTTTTGACATTTCGCAGGAGCCGGATCGGGTGCGCGCTCGCTATGGACCAACCCTGTTCGGCCAGCAAGCGCTGGTGGCACGGCGTCTGCTTGAAGCAGGAGTGCCGTTTGTGCGCCTCAATCGCGGCTGGTGGGATAGTCACGGCGAGAACTTCGACATCCATGCGGAAATGGTCCCCGAGCTGGATCATGTCATGTCCGTGCTTCTGGACGACCTCGAGGAACGCGGTCTCCTTCAGAACACCCTGGTTATGACGTTCTCCGAAATGGGACGCACGCCGGACATCAATACCATGCGAGGTCGGGACCACTTCCCCCGGCTGAGCGCCACGCTCACTGGTTGCGGTATCCGTCCCGGTGTGGTGTACGGGAAGACAAACGAGAACGGCACCGACATTGCGGAAGGCAGGGTCACGGTGCCCCAGCTCTTTGCCACGATCTTCAAGGCCCTCGGCATCGATCACCAGAAAGAGTACACGGCCAACGACGGCCGCCCGATTGCGCTAACCAATGCAGGTGCGCGCCCGGTCAAGGAAGTGCTGGCCTGAGCCGGGGGAGCGTCGTCGCGATCGGAGTAACCACAACTTCGTCACTTTCAAGAGAGGTCAGCAGCCATGGCCGCGGCCGATCCGAATACGATCAAGCAGGTCAAGACGCTAAAGATGCCGGGAGATCTGTTGAGCGTGGCCCGCGTCCCAGGCGGGGACGTCCTGTTCGTCGGCAATGACTGGGGCAAGATTTACCGCGTTGATTGGTCCGGCGACAAGCCGGAGACGAAGGAGTTGATTGGGCACACCAGTTATGTCAGCGGCCTGGTACTGGCCGGGAAGCACATCGTCTCCGGCAGCTGGGATCGGAAGCTGATCTGGTGGGATGCCGAGACACACCAACAGGTGCGAACTGTTGAGAATGCGCACCGGAAATGGATCCGGCATGTCGCCGTCGCCCCGGATGGCAAGACCGTCGCCAGTGTCGGCGATGACATGGTGGGACGCCTCTGGGATGCCGTCGCTGGAAAACTCCTTCACGAGTTACAGGGTCACGACGAAAAGACACCTCAACACTTCCGCTCGAAGCTCTATACGTGCGTTTTTTCGCCCGACGGCCAGCATCTGGCCACTGGCGACCATCTCGGTCGGATCTTGATTTGGGCGGTCGCTACGGGCAAGCAGGTCGCCGCGGTCGAGGCACCTTCCTTCTACCACTGGGATTTTGGCCGCAACAATCATTCGGCAGGCGGCGTTCGCTGCCTGGCCTTCACGGCCGACGGAAAGCGCATTGCGGCGGGTGGTATCGAGAACCGGGACGTCGCCATCATCCAGGGCACGCCGCTGGTGCAGGTGTTCGACTGGCAGAAGGGGCAGAAAACGCACGAGTTCAAAGTGGGCAAGGACTATGTCTTTGAGAGCCTGAGGTTTCAGCACGAGGGAGCGTGGCTGGTCGGCGCCGGCGGCGGCGGGGCTGCCGCGCCGAAGCTTGTCTTCTTCGATCTGGAGCAGAAGAAGGTCGTCGTGGAAGTGGCGCTGACCATTCCGCTCCACGCCATGACTTTGAACGAGACCTCGGACGTCGTCTACGGCGCGGGCAGAGGATACTTGGTCCGCTGGGACCTCAAGCGTTGATCCCCCAATGCGCATTCCTTTTCAGGACTTCGCCATGAAAAGCAGCGTATGCCTTGTATCGCTGATGCTTGCCTCAAGTTTCCTGTTTGCCGGCGCGCCGCTGGCCGCGGGTGAGCTACTGCCGGCCGACCGGTCGATTCCCGAAGTGATCGATCACTACCTTGACCTGAAACTCAAGCACGCTGGGGCTGTGCCCGCGGCGCAAGCCGACGATGCCACGTTGGTACGGCGACTCATGCTCGATCTGGGCGGCAGGATTCCAACGGTGCGAGAGGCGAAGGCGTATGTCGAATCGACCGATCCCCAGAAGCGGCGCCAGCTGGCAGAACGCCTGCTGACATCGCAGGAGTACGTCGCGCACTCGGCCACGGAGTTCGACATCATGCTCCGCGCCGGCAACGACCGGGCTCCCAGTGTGCGGGATTACCTTCTGGTTGCTCTCAAAGAGAATCGGCCATGGGACCAGATGTTTCGCGAGATGATGGGGGAGAAAGCGGACTCGACTCGGCCTGAAAACTTCGTCCTCGGCCGCCTGGAAGACGTCGACGCCCTTACCCGCGAAGTTAGCTCGGTGTTTTTCGGGATCAACATCAGCTGTGCCCAGTGCCACAGGCATCCCTACGTCAAATCTCTGACCCAGGACTCCTATTTTGGTATGCGGGCTTTCTTTTCGCGCTCCTATGAGTTTCAGGGGCAGCTCCTGGAAAAGGAATTCGGCATCCCCGCGCAGTACAAGAGCAAGAATGGCGCGGTCCGCGAAGTCGGCCTTCTGTTTCTGACGGGCGCCGAGGTCGCACAGCCAAGCCCCAACGTCCCCGATCTGCCCAAGGCGATCCAGGAGGAAAACAAACGCATCGAGGAATTGCGCAAGAACTTCGCCAAGGCGAAGGAGCTGCCGCCACGAGCCGCGTTCGGTTTTCGCGCCCAACTCGTTGATGTGGCGCTGCGGCCAGAGAATCGAGAGTTGTTTGCCCGCTCCATCGTCAATCGCCTCTGGTATCGCTTCTACGGCCATGGGCTAGTGATGCGGGTCGATCAGATGCACGCCCAGAACGCGCCGAGTCACGCGGAGCTGCTCGACTGGCTGGCGCGCGATTTGATTAGCCACAGCTACGATCTGCGCCGACTTGTGAGAGGGCTGGTGGACAGCCGAGCCTACGCGCGAAGCAGCCGATGGGACGGCAGCAGGCCGCCCGCCGTCGACCTGTTCGCGGTCGCGAACTTGCGACCCCTCACACCGATGCAGTATGGCACCTCCCAGCTCTTGGCGAGCAACCCAGACCTCCTGACGGTGGAGCAATCCCCGGAACAACTTCAGGCGCAGTCCCAACGTCTCGAATCCGAAGCGCAGAAATGGTATGGCAAATTCATCGAAGTGCCGCAGGAAGGCATGGTAATCAATGTGAACGAGGCACTGAGATTGAGTAACGACGCGGCCATGCTCAAGCTGCTCGGCGAGAAGCTCGTTCCGCGCCTCATGAAGCTCGAAGGCCGAGGCCAGCAAATCAGTACGGCAGTCTGGACCGTTCTGTCGCGAGCTCCCACGGAGAAAGAGGCCGAATTGCTAAGCGCGTACATTGACAAGCGCCAGGATCGGCCCCAGCAGGCGCTACAGCAAATGGTTTGGGCCTTGCTCAACTGCTCCGAATTCCGTTTCAATCACTAATGTCTGCGCCGGTAGGGATGCTCGGGATCACCGTCGGCCCCGACGGGAGTATCTGGTTCACGGAGAACGGCCACATCGGCCGCCTCGACATCGCGACGGGTTCGATCGTCGAATACAACCTGCCCAGCGGCGACGACCAGCCGTACGGCGGCATCACCACAGGGCCCGACGGAGCGATCTGGTATACGGGCGACTCGCGCATCAGCCGGCTCGACCCGGTCACGGGCACCGTCACCGACTACAGCGTGCCGACCGCCAATGCCGGCATCCTGCGCATCACCACCGGCCCGGACGGCAACCTGTGGTTCACCGAGGTCGACGGCAACGCCATCGGCACGCTGGATCCCGCCACGGGAGCGGTGACGGAGTTCGCCCTGGAGCAGTCGTACGGCATGCCGATCGGCATCACGACTGGTGCGGACGGCGCCCTGTGGTTCGCGGCGATGGACCAGGGCGACAGCGGCGGCTACATCGGCCACATCACGACCGATGGCACCGTCACCACGTTCGTCACGCCGACATCCTGGAGCTTGCCGCAGGACGTGACTCTCGGCGCGGATGGCAACGTCTGGTTCACCGAGATCGGCGTCGGCCAATTGGGGCGCATCAGTCCGACGGGCGTCATCGAGGAGTTCGCCGTGCCGAGTGGCTCCGGGAGTGGGCCGTACGGGATCGCGGCGAGCCCGGGCGGCACGATCTGGTTCACGGAGAACAGCGTCAAGCGCGTCGGCGTGCTCTGGGTCGGCGACGCGGCGTTTGCCCCGTTCACCACGGCGGTCAGCATCCGCTCGTCCGACGAGGGCGCAATGTTCGGCGAATCGGTCACCTTCACGGCCACGGTGCGCCCGGCGGGCGTGGTCGAGGGCACGCCGACCGGCACGGTGACCTTCACCGTCGATGGCGTCGCGCAGACGCCGGTCGCCCTGGTGGACGGCACCGCCACCTTCGAAGCCTCGGGCCTGGGCGTCGGTCCGCACACGGTCACGGCCAGCTGCAGCGGCAGCAGTTCGTTCGCCGCCGGCACCTCGGCGACGTTCGCACAGCAAGTCGCCCGCGCCGACACCGTCACGGGCCCTGGTCGCGTCGAGCAGTCCCGCGACGGCGGGCCAGCCGGTGACCTTCACGGCCACGGTCAGCACGCTGGCACCGGGCAGCGGCGTCGCGACGGGGACGGTCAGCTTCTACGCGGGCAGCACCTTCCTGGGCACCGGCACCCTGAGCAACGGCGTGGCGACGTACACCAGCAGCTTCTCGCCGGGGACGTACACGATCAGTGCCGTCTACGGGGGCAGCAGCAATTACAACGGCAGCGCGCAGGCGATCGCGGAACAGGTCGTCTTCGGCCTGGACATGCCGGGCGACCCGGAATCGGAAGCCACTGAGATGCTCCTGACGGACGCGCGTCCGAGCGACGTGCTGGCCCTGGCCCTGCTGCCCTTGTTCGGACCGTTGACAGTACGCAAGGCGCGAGCGGTCCGCGAGAAGGACGACGAGGTCGACGACATGGAAGCGATGTTCCGGACGCTGGCGCGCCGCCAAACGACGGGGGAGGCTGGATATGGCGGCGCATGAAAAAGGAACACGATTGAGAGAAGGCGAGTTCCCCGTGGCAAGGACGTTTCTGTGCGTGCGCCCGGGTGAGCGCACGGACAAAAATGTCCGCGTCACGTGCAAACTGAAACCGCGCGCTGGCCACCTGCCGGGCGTGCCGGGCTTTTTTGCGGCGCTACGATCCGTGGGGCTGCCACTGCAATATTTCGCCTTTGCCCGGCACCGAGGTGTCCCCGGTATACCGCTGATAGGTTCCCCGCTGTGGCTCGCAAGGGAGTGAGATTCCGAGCGTGGCCAGGTGCTTGGCGTAAAGGCGCAGGAAGGTGGGATTGTAGGTACAGGCGCTAGAGAAAGTGGGCAGCAACTTGATCGGGGACAGCGTGACGATCGTGCCGCGCACCATCCAGGCGCCGGTCCGGATCTCCGCGCCGCCGAGAAGGAAAATCGTGCCACCCTTCATCTGCAGGCCGGCGAAGTCGCGGACCAGGCCCTTTACCGCAATGATGCCGCGTTTCATGCGCATACCGAGCTCGAGCCCCGCCGAACCGCCGATCAGGATGGTCCCGTCCTTCATGCCCGACATGCTGCCGCGATAGGCCGCGCCAATCTGTCCGCCAGCGTTGCCGTGAATGCGAATGAAGCCGCCGGCCATCTCGGCGCCGGCCCAGTCCGAAGCGTTGCCGGTCACCTCGATGGCGCCGCCCTTCATATGGGCGCCCAGGTGCATCCCGGCGTTGCCTTCGATCGTGATGCGCCCGCGCGTCATGCCGCGGCCGATCCACTTGACCCTGGCTGCGTCGCCGCGAATGGTCAACTCGTCGGACGCTTCGCCTTCGATGGCGAAGAAGTCGTCCGCGCGGCACTTCCGCTTGCCGAGATAGACCGGCAAGGCCCGCACCTGGTCGTTCGTCAGGCTCGCCGTCACGTCGGGGCAGAGGTTCTCCGCCTCGAGCGGGACGTTGGGCTGGTCTTTGAGGGTCAGCGTGATCATGGGTTCGATTGCGGTTGGCGCGGCGTGCCCGGTAGTTCGGAGACTTGCATCCCGTGGACGCGCTCCGCCTCCACCGGGTAATTGTCAAACGACATCGTATAGACCTGCTGGAACAACGGACGCAGAAAGTCCTCGATCTTCGGGTCGAACACGGGACGCACAACGAACTCATGCCCCTCGTCGCGATGGAGGATATCGCCCTCCTCGACGACGACGGTGCCGCCCTTGATGACGTAGCGCGGATAGCGGAACATCATTACGCCGTCGGGGTTCTGGTTGTAGATCGTGATGTCCGCGTCGGCGCCAACGCCCAGGTGGCCCTTCCGCGGCATGCCCATCGCCCGCGCCGGCCCCGCGGAGGTGATGATCGCGATCTCGTACAGCGAATACTCGCGATCCAGGTCCATCAGGGTGATCCGCTTGAGCGCCTTGGGCGGCAGCTTCTTGATGCACTCCTTGCGGTAATCGGCGTTCATCAGGAGATGAATGATCTCGGGATAACGCCAGAAGCAGGCGCCGTTGGGATGATCGGTGGTCAGGTGCAGCCGCCAGGGATCGTCGATGAGCAGCAGCAGTTCCAGGCCGACGGCCCACTGCACGGCATTGACCAGGTTGCTGCCCTTGTAGGTGTAGGGAACGATGCCGCAGCCCGTCTCGTTCTCGACGTCGATATTGCCCCACTTGCGGCCGGTGAGCTGGTAGAGCAGGTGCTGCCAGGGACCGTCGGCGGTGATGGTCACCGCATCGCCAAACAGGATGGCGCCGGCGTCGGCGGTCAAGTTCGGCTGGCTGTTGAAGTACGCGGCCAGGCGGGGCGCTTCGGAACGCATCGTGTGCCAGTCGTCGCCGCCGTAGGCGTGGAACTGGAGGTGCGCCATGTGCGCCCGGCGGCCCTCCAGCACCTTCATCGTCTCGATGGTGGTATCGACGTTGCCGGGCGCTCCGAGGTTGTTGCAATGGAGGTGAACCGGGTGCGGCAAGCCGAGGTCGTCCACGATGCCCGCAAGTCCGGAAATGATGTTCGCCGGGGTCAGCGTGTTGTAGCCGTGCACGGGCTCGAAGAGCTGCTTGGCGTCCTCGCCCCACTTCCAGGCCGCGACGCCGCCGGGGTTGACCGCCTTGATGCCGTAGGTCTTGGCTGCCCAGATCAACCAGCCGACGACCTGCTTCGCCCGCTCGATCTCGCCGGACTCCAGCAGGTCCAGCACAATCTCGTTGTTCGCCATCAGGAGCAGGCAGGCCTTGTCGACGATCGGAGTGTCGCGCAGCTCCTCGTGCGTGTGCTTGGCGCTGAGGACTGGGACGGCCGCTTCCATGACGGTCGTGTAGCCCATGCCGGCGTAGAGGTAGCCGGTCGCAAACGTGGTCGGCGTGGGCCCGCCAATACCTGCCCGACGCTCCGGCGAATGCAGGAACGGCGCTGCGGCACGCTGGTTTTCCGGCGTCAGGCCGCGAGCGAAGTTGAGGGCGGCGCCGGCGACGTGCGTGTGAATGTCCACGCCGCCGGGAAAGACGATCATGCCCGTCGCATCGATGGTGCGCCCGCCGTCGAATTCGGAGACGATGCGGCCATCGGAAATGCAGATGTCCTTGACCTGGCCGTCGATGCCGTTCGCCGGGTCGAAGACCTTACCACCCGTGATTCGAAGCATGGGGCTGACCGTTCTCCTCGTTCGAGTAGTCGCGGGTGGGTAAGAGTTCCATGTCGCGATGTCGCGGTGAATCAGGCACTAAGCCGCCTGAGCTAGCGACTGGTCGATCATTGTCTGAAACACGGCCAGGATCGCACCCAGGCTGATCTCGGACTCGGCGAAGTAGTCCGACGGCAACACGTCGCGATTCAACTGCTGGGCGATGTTCGCGGCCCACGCATGATGGAACCCTTCCCAGCGGCGGGGGCCTCGCAACGGCGGGTGAAAGTGATCGAGCAACGGCATGTTCTTCCCCGACAATCGGAGTCAGAAGGGCCAGGTTTCCGGTACCGGTTTGTTACGGATCATCCAGCCTACTTGCTCGTCCCGGATCACGACATAGCACACAGAAATGAACTGACAGAGCCAGTGGCGCGCAACTCCGCCCGATCTTCGTGTGTTGAACAACGGCTCGCCCTTGAGCATGGCCTGGTCCAAGTCCTGCAATGTCAGGGCAATTTCATTGTGCGCCAATCTGAATTGGTCGAACGCACCGCTGTCAATCGCTCGTTGCCTCAGTGCTTCAAACTGGCTCCTGGCGCCCGGAGTCCAGTCCATTCTCAATGCGGGCATACGCGCAGATCTCCCAGCCAGCACCACTGCTTCAGGGAAGCAGCTCCACTGGCCCGGCAGACGTTTTTCTCAATTCCTCGACGTCCGCGTCTGCAAAGCCGATCTCTTTGCGCGCATACTCGTAGACCGCTTTCAAATACCAGTCGCGTTCGGTTTCAGCCTTGGCGAGTGATGCGCGGAGCTCGTCACGCTCTACTTCCAGCGCTTTTACGAGAGCCGCGAGACGCTCCACATCCTGTGCCCCATTCGATGGAGCCGCTTCTGCGAATTTTGGAGTGTGCATGGGGCCTCCGATCTGAAGACGACGCGTCCTCTCGTCCAATCTAGCAATCGCCCGATGCCATCACAATCGGTCTGGCCCAACTTGAACTGCTTACCGCATCGCCTTGCCGTTCAACGTCGGCCGCCATCCCGGCCTCTTCGCGACGGCCTGATGGATGCGGCGAATCACCTCTTCGTCCGACGGATACGGCGACTTCAACGGCGGCCTCAAGGGCAGCGGGATTTCGTCCATTCGGTAGACCGTGCCCGGTGCGCTGATGCCGGTGGCCGCCGTCGTGATGTGGACGCGAGACAGGCGGCTGGTGTGCGTCACCTTCGGGTCCAGCACGATCGTCGGGATGCGCGCCAGGTGATCGATTCCTGGCTGAGGCATCGTCGCGCCGGGGTCCGCGCCAAGGATCAGTGCCGCATCGTTGTCGCCACGGACCAGCAGGTCCACGGTCGAGAACTCCCCGGGATTGAAGCGCGGGTAGCCTCGGCACATGTTGATGCCGAAGGGATAACCCGTCGTGTAGCGCAGCACCACGTCGGCGCCGGTGACGTTGCCATGGCCGCGCATCGGCATCGCGACGAACTTGGTGAAGGCGTTCATCTCGGCTGCCAGCGCCAGCACCGCCGCGGAGTTCATGTGCTTGCCGCGCGTCATCGACAGGCCCATGCCGAAGAACAGCACGCCGAAGCGGGCCTTCTTCATGCGGTCGACCAGGTCCTGGAGCTGTTCGATGGTCAGCCCGGTCTCCGCCACGAGATCCAGGTTTACGCGCTGGCCCTTCACCAGGGCACGCAGCGTGGTGATGACTTCAAAGTCCTTCCCGGGGGTAATCTGGAGGAAGATGTCCGACGCCTTGGCGCTGGGCGTCTCGCGGATGTCCACCAGCACCATCGTCCGGGCCTTGCGGTTGGGCACGAACTTGCCCTTCTGCATGATGGTGTACTTGGTGAAATGCCGCGGATGGCATTCCGCCGGGTTGCCGCCCCAGTAGATGATGAAATCCGCCCGGTTCTTGACTTCGCCCAACGTGCAGGTCACTTTGCCACCCAACTGGGCGGCGATCTCGGTTGGCCCGTGTCAGAGCGAGGTATGGCTGTCGATCACGCCGCCAATCGTCTCGGCCAGCGAAACGGCCTCGCGCTGCGCCTCGCAGGTTACGTTGCTCAGACCGTAGACGAGCGGCATGTTTGCCTGGTAGAGATAATCGGCCGCCGCCTCAACGGCTTCATCGACCGTGGCGGGCTTGCCGTCGATGAGTGCATCGGGGTAAAGGCGTTCGGCGGTGTGGTTCTTGAACCAAGATTCGCCCAGGCTGCAGGCACGCTTCGTCTCGACGATGCGTTCGTCATCGGCGTGCAGTTCGATGTCGTCGCAGACACAGCCGCAAAAGGTGCACGTCGCGTTCTTGACTACGTTCAGACTCATCGCGTTGCCTCGCTTCACTCGCTCGCGTTTCCACCCGGACCGGGTGGCACCGTGAATGTTCAGCCCAGTTCCCGTCCGAGATAACTGCCGCGAATGCGACGCGGCATGTAGCGGCCTGCTTCGATCTGCTCCCAAGGCTGCACTTGTTCAGCCGTAGCCTCGGGGCCTATCGACGGCGGCAACGCCGACTCGCCTTTGCATTTGCCCGATGGATTCATCACTGCCTCCTGTCATCATTCCGCTGCGATCGGTTCCACTTCAACTTCCCACCCCTTGGAGGTCGGCATCCCGGTACCGTCGGTGGTCTGCCCCATGAGCCGGCAGGTCGGCGGGCCGTACGGGACGAAGATCATGCCCCGTGGAATCTTGCCTTCCTTGCATAGGAAGGTTGCCTCGCCGTTGTCGGAGCGCACCCGGACGGTGCCGCCCGAGACGATGCCGGCTTCCTTCATGTCATCCGGATGCATGTTGAGCGTGCCGACGATGGCCTGGTACTCGGCGTGGTCCTTACCGACGTTGATCTGCTGCCCTTGCTTGGTCGTGCGGCCCGCATTCATGATGTACCGCTTGCCTGCCATCCGTACTCCCGGCGCACCAGTGGCTCCAAATGTCTTACAGGCCGCACATTTCCGCAGAGGTGATGATTATTGTATGGCCGTCGTTTCCGTGTTGCAAGCACGCGCGTCCGGCGCCGCCACTGCTTCTTCCAGTGGGAAATCCTGATCGGCACGACTGGAAACATATCAAGCCCACGGTTGGCGGTCCGTGGGCTTGAATATTCAGGTCGAGGCAGGGCCGATCACGGCATCTCTTTGATGCGCAACCGCCGGTACTCGAACTTCATGGTTCCTACTTTCGCGCCCGGTTCGGCTTGCAGCCCGATGGGGCCCTTGGCCGGAATGTTCATGGTCGGCGGTGAGAAGGGCTCGCCGTTGCAAAAACAGGTGGCCACATTGTTGATGGAGATTTCCAGCTTGGTGATATCGACTGCGGTGCCATTCAGCTTGGCCACCGGCTTGCCGTCCTTCACGGTCACCTCCAGCACGTCCGTGGGCGTCACGGCTTTGCCGTTCACTGATGTGGCGATCACGCCGCCCTTGACGGTGATATCCAGCTCGTTCCAGTCGTCGTCCTTGAACTTCTTCATCTGCTTTTGCTCGCCGCGGCGGATGAAGTCGCGGACCTACAGCTGCGGTCCACGAATATAGACGCCGCTGTCGGACTTCTCGCCGGCCCGAAACTCGATCTTCAGGTTGAAGTCCTTGTCGAATTCCTTGACCGTGTACAGGTCCTTGATGCCCTTGCCCTCGTCGGCCACGATGATGCCGTCCTTGACGAAGAAGCGTTTGTCGGACGTCTCGGTCTTGCCAGTGAGGTCTTCCTTGGAGTAGCGCCAGCCGGTCAGGTCCTTGCCGTTGAAGAGGCTGACGTAGCCGTCCTCCAGCTTGAAATCATCGGCGGCCAGGAGTGCCTCGCTGGCGCCCAGAACCAGGCCAGCCAGCAGGGCGAGGGAAACACCCTTCGCCAGGATGCGGAGCATGGAAGTCTCTCCCTGTAAGGAAAACGAGTGAGAGTCTATCCGGAGAGTTTTCCCATGAAATTAGGGGGCCTTGGTGATTCATGCGGGGCCTGAAACCGGATGATCGCCGAAATATCCAGCAGAAAACGCGATTCAGGCGTGATCGCAATTCCAGGATACCCCTAGTTTCAAGCGTTTCTTTGCAGATAGACTCTGAGTTCGGTGTGCGGCAGCGCCGCGGTGGGATACCGAGTTCCACTTCTACAACGGACAGGGTGGCAGAGCAAGAAGTTCCCGGCGACGAGGGAAATCCGGTGCTTCGCTGGGATATGGGAAGTTGACCGGGAGGCCCGCGCTGAACGACGCGAAACCAGACCGCACGGCGGACTTGTGCCCACGGTCGGAATAGGTAGACTGATTCACTGCGACGCCTTTCTGCTTGAATCAAGCTGCCTTACACGCCAAGGATGGCAGGAATCATTACGTCGCGAATGACGAACGGACATCTCGGGCTCGTAGCTCAACGGCAGAGCAGGGGACTCATAATCCCTTGGTTGCTGGTTCGAATCCAGCCGGGCCCACTTCCTCCATAACTCGCTTCGCATCTCAACCCGGCTCGAGCCGCCTAATTTCACACTACCCACAGAAGCAAGGATGGTTTTCGCCAATCCCGTTCAACGGTCGTGAACTCGACCCCGCATTCCGCGAAGGCAGTGGAGAGACGCGAGCCAGAGCGAGCTTGAGGTTCATCGTCAGCCTCCCGCCAGGTGTCGGCGGACGTTTTTGCAGAATGCCTCCACGTGGTCGGGCAGGTGGGCGCCTTTGCGGTACATCAGGGCCACCGGCAGGGCGTCGGTTTCCTCGGGGTCGAAGCGGCGCGTGTGCAGGTCGCCCATGTTCCAGTCCGCGGTGCGATTGCCGACGTAAACCAGTGCGATGCCGATTCCCAGCCCCACGTATTTGACGATGATGTCCGTGCTGACACTTTCCATTACGACGTGCATGCGGTCGAGCAGGTCGTGGCGGCGCAGCAGCTCTTCCAGGGACTGCTGATTGTAACCGGCTCCCTTGATGATCGGATACTGCACCAGGTCCTCCGCCGACACGCGACGCTTGCGCGCCAGCGGATGGTCGCGCGCTGTCAGCAGGGTGAATTGGAGCTTGAACAGCTCCTCGTAGGCCAGGTTGGCGTTGCGCGTCTCGGAGCGATGGAACGGCACGATGCCCAGGTCTACCTGCCTCCGATCCAGGCACTCGATCAGCTTGTCGGTCCACATGTCGGACAGCAGGTGCAGACGGACGGCAGGGTTCGCGCGGGAGTAGGCTTGAATCGCGGCCGGCAGAGCGTGGGAAATCAGCCCTGGAGTGCTGGCCACGGTCAGCGATTGCTGCAACTCGGTCCGTTGCGTCTCAAAGAGACGGACGAGCGAATCCAGGCCGGTCACGTGCGGCTGGATGAGCTTGAGCAGCAGATTGCCTTCGGCCGTCAATTCGACGCCGCGGCCACCCAGGCGCAACAACGTGACTTTCAGTTCCCGTTCCAGGGCACGCACCTGCTGCCAGACGGTTGGCTTGGACAGTCCAAGCTGCCGGGCCGCGGCGGTGAAGCTGCCGTGGACCGCGACCGCGCAGAAACTGCGCAGCTGGGGGAGCTGGATGCCTTTGTAATAGAGCGTGCGCCCCATGTTTCCTCGGAGGTAAGAAGCTCAGGCTAGCGCAGCCGGCACCCCCTGTCAAGAAGTTCACATGGCGGCTTGCCCATCGTGCACCTGGAGGCCGGCACCCATTGACAAGTCGGCAGACGAAAAATCACTCCCAGGCGGAAGCGGTTCAACTGGCAGCGGAATTTTCACGTCTTGACAATCCTTGCCATACCCATTTCGCCCAGAATCCCGGCAAAATCCGAGTCGGTGTATTGACATGTGACCTATGCTTAGGCAACGCTGGAGGAGATGAAGTGGGATTGTCCGGCGTTCCGGTCCACCCCTCGTCCGGAGAGCGTGTATCATGGCGAAATTCCCCTCGTCCGAGTCCGATAAGAATCGCACCGGTGGCAAGCCGTCGCTGCGGCAATCGATGAACATGGGTTCGAATTCTCGTGCCGTGGCCCAGGCGGACGAACCGGAAACCCTTTCGCCCAATAGCACCCCGCAAGACCCGTACGTCACCAAGAGCGCAGTGCTGGCGGCGCTTGCCAGCCAGAAACCGCATCTGGATCCACAGAAGATGGAACGGCTTCGCGCCGAGAATGACGAGATGCGCGGCATTATCGCTGAGCTGCGCGAACTGCTGGAAGCACGAGCCGCCCAGGGATCCGAAGGGTGGGAAGTGCGCGTGCAGGAGTTCGAAGACCTGATGGAAGTGAAGTCCGAGGAGATTCGTTGTCTCCACATGCGCCTGCACGAGCTGGAGCAAGAGCACGCCAGCTCCGGCCAAAGCAACGTCGCGAGCTCGGCCAACGTCAGCAACTCCGACCGCTCGGCACTTCGGGAAGAGCTGGAGATGGAGCGCATGCAGCTGGAAGAAGAACGGCAGAAGGTCAATGACGAACGCCAGCAGGTGCGTGCGGAAGAAGAAGACCTGGAAACGCGCATGCAAGAAATGGAACTCCAGATGGCCAAGTCGCGTGCCGACCTGGTGCGTCAGCGTAATGAGCTTCAGCAGCTTCACAACCAGGTTCGCAGCGAGCTGGAAGCCGCCCAGAAGACCGGTGCAGTCAACGAGCGCATGAAGAACCTGCAGCGGCAGCACCAGGAAGTCACCAAGAAGAAGTAACGCGATCGAAAGTCGCAAGTACATTAAGCCGGCGAGCGAAGCCAATCGCTCGCCGGCGTTGTTTTTCCAACCAGACGACGGCGCACAGTAATCCGACGCGCCAGCGACGGGCGCCGCGCTGCCGCCTCGGATTACGGACTACCCCTCACCTTGCATACGAGCCTCGATTCGTCCGATCGCCCATGCCGCGGCATTGCGGATCAACGGTTCCGAATCGGCCAGGGCCCGGCGTAGCGCCGGGAGCGCCGCTGCATCACCGCAATTGCCCAGTGCGATGGCGACATTGCGCAGCAAGCCACGGCGCTTGCCGCGCCACAGTGCCGTCTGTCGGAAGCACCGGCGAAACTCCTCGTCGGTGATGTTGAGGAGTTCGACCAGGTCCACCGCTTCCAGGTCGGGCCGGGGTGTCAGGGCGGGCTCCGCGCCCGGCGGCGCCTTGCGGTTCCACGGACACACGTCCTGGCAGATATCACACCCGAAGATCCAGTCGCCCATGGCTGGCGCCAATTCATCCGGCACCGCCCCGCGCAGCTCGATCGTGAGATAACTGATGCAGCGCCGCGCATCGAGCACACCGGGACCGACAAAGGCCTGCGTTGGACAGCTATTCAGACACGCGGTACAGGTGCCGCAATGCTGCGTCTCGTGCGGTGCGTCCGCAGTCAGTTCAAGATCGAGCAACAGGGCGCCGAGAAAAAAGAAGCTGCCCAGACGCCGGTTTAGCAGCATAGTGTTCTTGCCAAACCAGCCAAGCCCCGCCCGTCGGGCGAAGTCTCGTTCCAGCAGCGGCGCCGTGTCCACGACGCCCCGACCGCGACACCCCGGCACTTCAATTTGAAGCCACGCCAGCAGCGAATTCAGGCGCTGCCGTAACACGTCGTGATAGTCGGCCCCCTGGGCATAAGAAGCGACCCTCCCAGTCCCTGATTCCTGATTCCCGACTCCTGCCTCCTGCCTCCTGATTCGGTAGTTCATCGCCACCATGACCACGCTCCGCACTTCCGACAGGATCGACGAGGGATGCCGTCTCGCCTCGGCTTGGCGCTCCATGTATGTCATCTCGCCCGCGAATCCTTGGGCAAGCCAATCGCGCAGACGGTCAAAGCCGTCAGCCGGCGCCGCGGGAGCAATGCCGGCAAGCTCGAAGCCCAGGGAATGAGCGCGCTCCTTGATGCGCGTTTCCAGCGGGATCATGAGTTCATTCTACTCGCCGCCGCGCTGTGTTCGATTGATTGACAATGCATCGGCCAGCCGGTATTTCTGAGGTGCGCCGTTGGACTACCGGTCATCCGCACGGGAGCGAAGCATGAATTGGCGAATCTGCGGCCTGCTATTGCCTCTGATCCTGGTGCTGGCTGCGGGGGTGGGCGCTCAGGACAAGCCACCAACCATCAAGCAGATCATGGGCAAGGTGAACAAGGGCCCGAACTCGCTGTGCCCCACGATTGGTAAGGCGCTCCGCGCCGACGAACCTCAGTGGGACGACATCCAGAAGGAAACGAAGGAACTTGCCGCGCTCGCCGCAGTGCTGGGCAAGAACAGTCCGCCCAAGGGCGAGCAGGCGAGTTGGGACGATCTGGCGAAAGTGTACGCCAGCAATGCCAAGGCCCTCGATGATGCGGCCCAGAAGAAAGACAAGACCGCCGCCCAGGCCGCGTTTCAGCGCCTGGCCGACATGAAGAACTGCAATGCGTGCCACAACGCGCATCGGCCCTGATCCTCCGTGGACGACGAATCATGCTCGATGGTCCTTCGGTTGCTGCCGCATTGCAAGAATGCGGCGTCACTCACGTGGTCTGGATTCCGGACAGCCATCTCGGCGCCTGGGACGCCGCGTTGTCACATGCACCAGGCATCACGCTGATCCGCGCCTGCCGTGAAGGCGAGGCGATCGCCATTGCCGCCGGCCTGATCCTCGGCGGCAGGAAGCCGGTCGTCATGATCCAGTGCACCGGGCTCTTCGAAGCCGGGGATTCGCTGCGGAACTTCGTCCATGACATGAAGCTGCCTTTGTTTCTGATCGTCGGACTGCGCAGCCATATGGCGGCGCAGAAGGGCAAGGTGGCGGATACGTGCCCGCAGTTCTCCGAACCGATCATGCAGACGTGGAAGGTCCCCTATGTGCTGCTGGAACCCCGGCACGTGGCCGCGGACTTGGCGGCGGAGTATCGCGAGGCGCAGGCGGAGAAACGAGCCGGCGCGGTCCTTCTGGCGGAGTGAATACCGTGGCAATGACGCACGAGCAGGCCCTGGAAGTGCTGGCGGCCGATCGCGGTCAGCGCGTCGTCGTGACCACGATGGCCTCGATCGGCCTGTGGCCGCGCATCTCGGATACGCCGCGAGATTTTGCCTACATGCCGTCGTCGATGGGCCAGGGCCCGGCGCTGGGGCTCGGCCTGGCGCTGGCGCATCCGGAACCAGGCGTCATTGTCGTCAACGGCGACGGCTGCACGCTGATGAACCTGGGCTTCCTGGTCACAATGGCCAACACGCCGGCCAACCTGTTCGTCCTCATCATCGACAACGGCCTCTACGAGGTCACCGGCGGCCAGGTCACCGCCGGCGCCGGCCACACCGATTTCGCAGGCCTGGCCCGTTCTGCCGGGATTCGGCGCGTCTATCACTTCGACAGCCTGGAGGCTTGGAAACAGGGCGCCGCCGAGGCACTGGCGGGCACCGGACCGGCGGTCATCTGGCTGAAGGTCGAAGGCAAGCTGGGGCAGCAGACGCCCAAGCCGCCAAGGGGAATGCAGGAGCAGATTGGGCGACTGCAAACCTCGCTGGCGGGATCAAGCTGAGCATCCTGTCGTTGGATTTGCGACTCGCGATCGTGGCAGGTACGATGGATTGAATTGGGTGCAGCTGCTAATTCTACAGGATGAGCTTGAGTAGCAGATGCCCTGTTTTTCAGGGTCTTCTCAAAGCTCGTGTCAGTTTCGTGCTGCAATCGCTGCCCAAATTTGGGCATTAATGGTCGATTTTCCGGTCTCCGAATGGCCGAAAACCTTGTTTTTCCCGTGTAGGATTGCTGTTTCCCTTGTAGAAAACGCAGTTGCACCCGATTGAATTGCTCGATCTGGAGATCTCTCATGGTTTTGACACTGGAGCAACTCAAGGACGCCGCCGCCGATTTGCCGGTGCGAGAACGGGCCGAACTGGCACAGTTTCTTGTACGCACTCTGGACGAGTCGGAAGCCGCTAACATTTTCAGCGGCGGCATTGATGCCGCTGCCGTTAAGGTCCGCCGTAAATGGATGGGCGAGATGGGCCTGTCGGCCGAGGAGGTGGACGAATCATGTCGTGATGATCCGCCGACTTCCCTGGACGAGGAACTGAGGCAGTTACAAGCGGTCTTGTGGCTAAAAGTGAACACACCGCCCAGTGCGACGATGCAGGCCTGGGCGACAAAGTACTAACACTCGGGAGGCGGGGGTGTGCCATCGCTTGTTCAGGGCCGGGTTGTCTATCCAACCGTGAAGGTTCCGGATCCGCAGGGCAACAATCCAAAGGAAGGGCGCCCGTTTGTCGTGATAACTGGGAATGAAGATATCGCAAAGGCTGACCGGGTTGTCGCGATCGGCATCACCGGAGAATTGGACGAGTCGCCCAGCGATCATTACGTCGTGCTCAAGCACGGTCTGAATTGGGTGCAACTGCGTTTTCTACAAGGGAAACAGCAATCCTACACGGGAAAAACAAGGTTTTCGGCCATTCGGAGACCGGAAAATCGACCATTAATGCCCAAATTTGGGCAGCGATTGCAGCACGAAACTGACACGAGCTTTGAGAAGACCCTGAAAAACAGGGCATCTGCTACTCAAGCTCATCCTGTAGAATTAGCAGCTGCACCCGTCTGAATTGTAAGACGGGTTTGAGCAAACCGTCTGGCGCGCTCTGCACGTGGTCGATCGACATTTCGAAAAGCTCGATCGAGATCGGCCAAGGTTATATCGATCCGCTTCCGATCCAGGCCATCGTGATGAAGCACATCGAACTAAATGCCACGCCGCGAGCCATCTGATCATCGTCCTGTCCACGGCTTCGCCAGCTTCTCCTCTAACCCCGCCTTGACCGTCGGCCATTCCGATTCGATCACGCTGAAATAGACCGAATGTCGAAATCGGCCGCCCGCGACAATCATGTGGTTGCGCAGCGTTCCCTCTTCCTTCGCACCCATCCGCAGCATCGCGTTGCGCGATCGCTCGTTGAGCGAGTCGGTCTTCAGCTCGACGCGGAGACAGCCGAGGTGCTCGAAGGCGTGATGCAGCATCAGGTACTTGGCTTCGGTGTTGATCGGCGTGCGATGCCACTGCGGACTGATCCACGTCCAGCCGATCTCGAGCCGGCGATGCTCCGGCACCATGTTCGCAAAGCGCGTGGAGCCGACCGCACGGCCGGTCGCGCGCTCGATGGTGGCGAACGGCAATGCAGTGCGGGCCTGCTGCCAGGTCAGCGCCGTCTCGATGAAGGCCCGTACCTCCTGCGGTGTGCGCGCCGGCGGATGAATGTAACGCCAGATCTCTTCGTGGTCCGCGACGGCGCAGAGCGGGCCGTGATGGGCCATGGTCAATGGCTCCATGCGGACGTGAGTGCCTTCGAGAGTGACCGGTTCGATGCGCATCTCGCTCATCCCTTGATCACGCCAATCGGCCGCATCCTGGCCACTTTGTGCGACAGGCCGGCACGATGAACGACATCAACCACGTCATCGACATTCTTGTATGCCTTGGGCTGCTCTTCCGCCAGGCCCTTGTGGCTCTGGGCCATGGCGATGACGCCTCGGGACAACAGTTCCTTGTCGATGCGGCGGCCGGCTGCGTCCTTGAGGGCGGCGGTGCGGCTCATGGCGCGGCCGGCGCCGTGGCAGGTCGTGCCGAACGTCTTCTC
This sequence comes from Gemmataceae bacterium, assembly GCA_019752375.1. Lineage (GTDB taxonomy): Bacteria > Planctomycetota > Planctomycetia > Gemmatales > Gemmataceae > JAIEMG01. The sequence goes on from JAIEMG010000037.1 coordinate 94,517, forward strand.
CATGCTGCCCAGCTGGCCCGTCAACACCCAGCTGGCGCGGCCCATGTCTCCCGGAATGATGACCGGCTGGCCGATCTTCATGTACTGCTGCGGCATCTCCGGGTGGCCCGGCGGGAACGCGCGCGTGGCGCCCTTGCGATGCACCCAGACCTTCTTGCGCTTGCCGCTGACGGTGTGCTCCTCGAACTTGGCGATGTTGTGGCAGACGTCGTACACCAGGTTCATCTGCAATTCCTGCCACGAGCGGCCGAAGACTGTGGCAAAGACTTCGCGGGCCTGCTGCATGAGGAGCTGACGGTTGCACCAGGCGAAGTTGGCCGCAGCACGCATCGCCGCGATGTAATGCTCGCCTTCCGGGCTGTAGACCGGCGCGCAGACGAGCTGGCGGTCCGGCAGCTCGATGCCATACTTTTCCGGCGCCTTGCGCAATGCCATTAGCGCGTCGTCGCAGACCTGGTAGCCCAGGCCGCGCGAGCCGCTGTGGATCATCACGCAGACCATGTCCTTTTCCAGGCCGAATGCGGATGCCGCCGTCTCGTCGAAGACGTGATCGACGATCTGCACTTCGAGGAAGTGGTTGCCCGAGCCGAGCGTCCCGCACTGGTCCTCGCCACGCTTCAAGGCGCGATCGCTGACGGCATCGGGGTCGGCACCGTCGAGCCGTCCGTGCGCTTCGGTGTACTCGAGGTCGCGCGCGGTGCCCAAGCCGCGGCCGACGAGAAAGCTCGATCCCTCGCTGAGCAGATGCTTCAGCTCCTTCGCCTTGAAGTGGTAGCGGCCTGACTTGCCTACTCCGGTCGGCACCTGGCGAAACAGCTCCTCGACCAGCGGGCGGATGTGCTGCTTGACGTCGCGATAGAAGAGGTTCGAGCGCACCAGGCGGACGCCGCAATTGATGTCGTAGCCGACGCCGCCGGGCGAGATGACGCCGCCTTCGTTCGGATCGGTAGCGCAGACCCCGCCGATGCAGAAGCCGTAGCCCCAGTGAATGTCGGGCATTGCCAGGCTGGCATGCTGGATACCGGGCAGGAAGGCGACGTTGGCCACCTGTTCCGGCGCCTGGTCGCCCTTGATCTGCTCCAGCAGGCGGTCGTCGGCAAAGATCAGCCCATCGACGCGCATGCCCGGCTTGTAGCTCTTCGGGATCCGCCAGCAGCAGTCGTCGACGCGCTCCAGCGGCCCGTGGTAACTTTCCTTGGCCATGATGCCCTCCGAGAGAGGGAGTAGGGAGTGGGGAGAAGGGAGTACCGCTTCCTATTCCCCATTTCCTACCCTCTACTCCCTACTCCCGATTCCCTACTCCCTTTCCCTTCAAATATCCACAATCACTTCCGCCAGCCACAGGTCGCCCTCGCGCTCGACGCGCAGGCCGTGGTAGGTGATGGCTTTCACTTCGTGGCTCAACGCATGGCGTTCGCGATCGAGCGGCTCTCCCCAGGCACTGCCGTGCAGGCCCTGCTCGTCCACATGGACTTCGAAGCGGCAGAACAGCAGGTGCTCCGTGTCGAGACGGTAGAGCAACTCGTTCAACCAGTCGAAGAGCAGCAATTCGCGTTCCTCGCCTGGGAGTTGCACTTCCAGCCGCTGCTTCGCCTCGACGGTCCTGAGATCTTCGACCACGGTCGAGAACATGCACTCGGCCGCCTCGGCGAAGAGCGTGTCGAGATCGGCGGCACGGATGCGCAGGCCCAGGTCGGCAGTGTGCTCGAAGGTTTCGTACATGCGCATAATGCTATCGCACCGGTGACGGCAACGGTAGCGAAGACACGCGGAAAGAGGGGAAGGTTCGGATGGAAGGCGAGCGTCGAGGCGTCAGCCCGACGTGGATCCCGCAATGATCTGGCCAGAAAACGGCAGGCTGACAGAGTCTCACCAACGCATCACGGCGGTGCCCCAGGTGAGGCCGGCACCGAAGCCGCTCAGCACGATCTTGTTGCCGCGCTTGATGCGGCCTTCCTGGATCGCTTCGTCCAGGGCGAGGGGTACCGAACCGCCGGAAGTGTTGCCGTACTTGTCGAGATTGTTGAAGACCCGGTTGCGCGGGATGTGCAGCACGTCGATCGCCGCGTTGATGATGCGGATGTTGGCCTGGTGCGGGATGTACAGGTCGATGTCCTGCGGCTTCAGGTTGCTCGCTTGAAGCACGTCCTGAATGGTGTCGCACAGGATGGCAGTGGCCCAGCGGAAGACGGCTCGGCCGTCCATGTGCATGAAGTGCATGCCTTTGGACAGCAGTTCCGGCGTCGGGGGCAAGCGGCTACCGCACGACGGACGGCTGAGCAGGTCTCCACCGCTGCCGTCGGCGCCCATGCTGTAACTGAGGATGCCCTGGTCCGGCTCGCCGCGTGCCAGCAGGACCGCGCCGGCACCGTCGCCGAAGAGCGGATAGGTCTTCAGGTCGTCCGGATTGACGATGCGCGAGTTGCAGTCGCCGCCGATGATGAGCGCTAGGTCGGAGACGCCGGCCACGACATAGGCCGCGCCGGTGATGAGTGCGTACATGAACCCGGCGCAGGCTGCCTGCATGTCCACCGCAGGGCAGCTGAGGTGAAGCCGATCCTGCACCAGGCACGCGGTGGCGGGAAAGGGCATGTCCGGCGAGAAGGTTGCCAGCAGGCAGAGGTCGATGTCCTTGGGATCCACCTTCGCGGACTCGATGCAACGGACCGCCGCTTCGTGGCACAGGTCGCTCGTGGCTTGATGCGGCAGGGCGTGGCGGCGTTCGAGGATGCCGGTGCGTCGAACGATCCAGTCGGAATCGAATCCCAGCCGCTGATGCAGGTGCTCGTTGGTGACGACGGCATCCGGAACATAGCTGCCGGTGCCGACCACGCGCACACCCATCAGGCTGCGGCACCTGGGGCGAGGCAGAGTGGGACGGTCGCTGGTCATTTCGTCTTTCCGCTGAAGGTTCCGGGGCGATGGGCCCGGAATCGGACAAACGAGAGTATATAGGGACTGGGTAGTTTGGCCAACGCCAATTAGCTCAGCAATGTTCGCCCATCCCTACTCGCCACTCACCACCGCAAGGTACCGCACCTGAGCGCAGATCGCGTGCTGCGTGTAGTCGATGCGCAGGTTCCCGTCCTGGTCCGACGCGTGGAAACCGCCGAGGAGTCGAGGACGGTACCAGTCGGCAAAGTGCTGCGTGTTGGCCTCGCTGTACTGGAGCGTGGCGGTGAACTGCAGGCAGCGTTCCAGTGCCTCGCCGTATTTGTGCAGGCGCTCCCGGTCGCCAGCCTTCTTCATCGCGCGGCATGCTTCGGCCAGCCCCTCGGCGTAGGCCGCCGAGCCAATCTGGGGCGGCGACGAGATGGCCTTGCCGTCCATCCAGCCCATGAAGCCGCCGATCCACAACGGATGGCGCGGGTCGAGCATCGTGTACTGGAGCGTGCAGATCCAGTCGTTCATCTCCGCGACGAAATCGGCAAACGGTTTTTCGCCGGTAAGGAGATACGCTTCAGCAAAGGCAGCGCTCTGCCAGGGCACAAACGCCATGTTCTTGTTCTTCTGCCACCACGGCCGATAGAACGCCAGGGCCTTGCGCGCCAGGTCGGTCTTCCACGGGGCCGGCCGCACTTGCTGGCTGCGCATCAGGCCGGCGAGCGCTTCACCGGGATAGTAGTTAATGCCGTCGGGATCGTCCGCGCTGGCTTTCGGATCGCCAGGCGCATCGGTGTAACAGAGCGAACCGTCGGCCTGCTGCTGCTGGCGAATGTAGTTGCACAACTGTTCCGACTGTTCGAGAAGCTCATTCGTCGCCTCGGGAAGTTCATTGATGGCGAGCACCAGCAATCCCGCCGCGGCAAGGCGGTTCACCACCATCGACGGCAGGGTCGTGTACCGAACGGTCTTCTTCTCGTCGGTGGTGGTATCGGCCAGCAGCGTCAGCACGGCCTGGCGGGCAACCGCGGTATGGCGTTCATCCCCAAAATAGCGCGCGGCACGCGCCAGGGCGAATGCAGCGCCCGCCTGGCGCAGGTAGTGGTCGCCTTCCATTCGGCTCTTGAGGGCGGGGAGAAAACCGTACTCGAACCGCCCGTCGGGCCGATTGGCGCGCATGAGCCAATCGGCGCCGCGCTGGGCGCTGAGCGCCATCTGCTGGCCGAGGGGTGTGAGCTTCGACACGTCACGCGCGGGTCGGCTTTCGGGCATTCGGCCGACGGCGCCGCCCTTCTGCGCGGCCCCCGGCAGGGCACCGGGCGGAAGCCCCACTTGATCCTGGCCGCGCGTCAGCGACAGCGTGATCAACGCACCAAGGGTCAAAACGACCGACGCGAGGAGATAGGCCAACCGCCTGCGCATGGGTCAGGCCTCCTTGCCGAGAGAAGCGAACGGAGCCAGGGAACGAGGCGCGATCCGTGCGCATGGTCCCCCGGGCCAGACGGCAGTTATACTCTGGGTTGGGGAAAACGATCAAGGCGAGCGGAGATTTCAGAAATGGTCGCGCGAGTGTTCGTCGTCAGGCCTTCAGACGGTCTCGGGAGAGAAAACCGTCTGAAGGCCTGACGACGATCGAGTGCGCGGTGGAAGGCTATTCCTTGGCGGACGCTTCCGCGGGTGCCTTTTCCTTCTCTGCGGGGGCCGTCTGGCCGGGCAGGAGGATCGCACGGATTTGTACGGCGGTGAAGGGCTGGCGATGGCCGCGAAATCGGCGGTACGTCTTGCGGCGACGGAACTTCTGGATGTAGGTCTTGACCGTCGGGTGATCGACCACCTCGGCCAGCAAGCGCATACCAGAGAGGGCCGGCTGGCCAATCTGCGTCTCGGTGCCGCTCTGGTAGAGCAGGACACGGTCGAGTTCCAGTCGGGTACCGACCTCGGCATCGCGCCAGTCCAGGCGTACCACGTCGCCTTCGCTCACCTTGTATTGTCGGGAACCGTCTTCAAATACTGCATACATGGAACGCTCCAGGCTTTCCGAACGTAAGGAAGAACAGGTAAGTTAGCAGGCCGGCGGGGGGTTGGCCAGGGGAATTGCACCACCGGGCGGGGCTGTTCCGCGATCATGCGAAGGAAAAAAGCGGAGAAAGATTAGGAGGAAGATTAAGAGTAGGAAGAGGATTAAGAGAAAGATCAAGAGGAGGAGCAGGAAGTGCCGTTCCTATCCTTCTCTTGCTCCTCATCTTCCTCTTAATCCGACTCTTCATCTTGCTCTTTCTCTTCTGCGCCCTGGATTCTGGTCCGTTTGTCCTGTCCCTACCAGCGCGATCGGCGGGGAGATGCGAGCGGATTGCGGGTTCCTTTTTGACATCTGCCGGCAGCGGTCGGTAATCTGGGAGGTTAGGGCGTGGACTGCGTAAACATTCCGTGAGTCGGTCGTCTCCTCAGTAGGCAGTCTTGCCGATACCCCCTTTTCGCCAACCCTACGGCGCTTTTCAGGGATCACCACAATGAAGTGCAACCGCCAGCCGCTCCTCGCCGCTCTCGTGCTTCTCTTCTTCACCGCCGTCACCCAGGCTCAAGAACCGATTCGGCTCGCCCGTACGCCCGACATTTCGCCTGACGGCAAGCTGGTCGCGTTCAGCTACCTGGGCGGCATCTGGACGGTCGAAACCATCGGCGGCGTTGCACGGCCGGTGACCATGCACGAGGCGTACCACATCAATCCGGTGTTCAGCCCGGACGGCAAGTGGCTGGCTTTCACCTCGAACCGTCACGGCAGCTACGACGTCTTCGTCGTCCCCGTCCACGGTGGCAAACCGCGTCGGCTGACGTTCGATTCCGCCACCGACTTGGTTACTGGCTGGTCGCCCGACGGCAAGAGCATCCTCTTCTCGTCCAACCGCAGTGCGGCCTTTCCGCCCAGCTACGAAATCTACTCCGTGCCGTTCGAGGGCGGCCGGGCGCGGCGCATCAGCGCCGACACGGGGCGTGAGGCGACTTACTCGCCGAAGGGCGACCAGATCGTCTACGTCCGCGGCCCCGGCAGCTGGTATCGCAAGGGCTACCGCGGCTCGTCCAACGACGATATCTGGATCAGCAACGCCGACGGCACCAACAACCGGCGCCTGACCGATCATCCCGGCCAGGACAATTCGCCCATGTGGAGCGCCGATGGCCAGACGATCTACTACGTCAGCGACTGCTGCCTTTCGCCGGCCAACATCGTGCGCCAGGATGCGGCGGCCAAGAGCAAGGCCGTGCCCCTTACCCATCACAAGGACGATGCGGTTCGCCAGGCACGCATCAGCGCCAACGGCGAATGGATCGTCTACGAGTGCGGCGCCGACCTCTGGGTCACCTCGACCACGGGCGAAACGAACCGCAAGCTCGCCATCGAGGTCCACGCCGACGACAAGTACAACACGGATCGCACGGTGACTTACACCCGCGGCGCCACCGAGTTCGCGGTTTCGCCCGACGAGAACCACATCGCCTTCAGCGTCCACGGCGAGCTGTTCCTGATGCCCATCTCCGGCGGCAAGGCCACGCGCCTGACCGACCATCCCGCTTTCGACCACGGCATTGCCTGGGCGCCGGACGGCAAGTCGATCATCTTCATCTCCGATCGCAACGGCCACGAAGACCTCTATCTGCTCCAGGCCGACGATCCGGAGCATCCCGAGTTCGCCAAGGCGCATCGCTTCAAGGTCAAGCAGTTGACCAGCTCGCCGGAGCCCGAATCGCAGGTCGTCTTCGCTCCGGACGGCAAACGTGTCGCCTTCCTGCGCGACGGCAAGCTGTGGACAATGAATCCCGACGGCACCGATCAGAAGGTCATCGTCAACGAGACGCGTGTCTTCGATTACGACTGGTCCCCCGACTCCAAGTCGCTGGTCTATGCCCGCATGGACGGCTCGTTCGCCAGCGACCTGTACATCATCCCGGCCGTCGGCGGCGCGGCAAAGAACGTGACTCGTCATGCGACCTTCAACGGCGACGTGAGCTGGAGCACCACCGGCAACAAGATTGCCTTCCTCAGCCAGCGCCGCCGCCTGACGACGATGGCCGTCATGTCACTACAGCGGCCCGCCGCCACGGGAGCGGCCGCGGCCACGGAGATTGACTGGGACGACGTCCACCTGCGCGTGGAGCTGGCCGCATCGATCCCCGCCGTGGAGGGCGCGATCTCTTCCGACGGGACCAAGGTGGCCTTCCGCTCGTCCGGCGCCAGCGGCGACGATCTGTGGGTGGCGAATTCCAACGGCAGCCAGCTGACCCGCGTCACCACCGGCAACATTGGGCCGTCGCAGATCAAGTGGTCCAAGTCGCGCTCCAGCCTCATCTACTTCCGCGACGCGTTCGGCACCTTTCGCATGTCCCGGCTCGGCTTCACTAGCGAGTCGGTGCCGGTGCCCTTCCAGGCGAAGATGACCATTCGCCGCGATGAAGAGTTCACCGAGATGTTCGACCAGAGCTGGCGAGCCCTGCTCGAACACTTCTACGATGCCAAGTTCCACGGCGCCGACTGGCCGGCGATTCGCACCAAGTATCGGCCGCTGCTCAAGCACGTGGCCACCAAGGAAGACCTGTATGCGCTCATTACGGTCATGATGGGCGAGCTGAACGCCTCGCACCTGGGCATCAGCGGCTTCGCGTCGACGCCCGACGAGGTGACGGCCGACCTGGGCCTGCTCTACGACGAGTCGTACCGTGGACCGGGCCTCAAGGTCGCGGAGATCTTGAAGCGCGGTCCGGCCGACCGCCGTGGTTTGAACCTCAAGCCCGGCGACATCATCCTGTCGATCGACCGCAACGAAATCACCGATCAGATCGACGTCAGCAAACTGCTCAATGACAAGGTCGGTGAAGCCGTCGTCCTGCAAGTCACTAGCGACCTGAAGGACCCGAAGTCGACGCGCCGCATCGAGCTGACGGGCGTCAGCCGCGGCACGGTCAGCGGCCTGATGTATGACCGCTGGGTGGCCAACAACGCCAAGCGCGTCTCCGAGCTCAGCAAGGGCACACTGGGCTACATCCACATCCCGAGCATGGACGAGGTGGGCCTCGACAAGTTCGTACAGCAGCTCTACTCGGACAACTACGGCAAGGACGCGATCGTGCTGGACGTGCGCTTCAACGGCGGCGGTTTCACGCACGACCAGGTCCTGAATTACCTGGGCGCCAAGGACCACACCTTCTTCGTTCAGCGCACCGGCGACGTGGGTGCGGTCATCCGCTCGACGGATCGCAAGTGGACCAAGCCGCTTGTGTTGCTGATCAACAACCGCTCCTACAGCGATGCCGAGATCTTCCCGAGCGCCTTCAAGACGCTGGGCCTGGGGAAGGTCGTGGGCCAGTCGACGGGCGGCTTCGTGATCGGCACGTCGAGCATTCGCCTGATCGACGGGTCGCAGTTCCGGGTGCCGCGCACGGGCGTGTTCACTGCCAAGGGCGTGAACATGGAGAAGGAAGGCGTGACGCCGGACATCAAGGCCGAGACCCATCCCGACCAGGCGGCCAAAGGCATTGACGTGCAGCTCGACACGGCCGTGGACGTGCTGCTCAAGGACGTGGTCGAGTGGAAGAAGACCAAGCCGGGCATTGCGATGAAGCCAGGCGATTAAGGATGACAAGGTGACAAGGTGGCAAGGTGGCAAGGTGAAAATACTCTCACATCGAGATCTCGAGGTGTACCGCAAGGCATTTGATGCCGCGATGAGCATCTTCGAGCTGTCGCGAGCTTTTCCGAAGGAGGAAACTTACTCTCTAACGGATCAAATCCGACGCTCGGCGCGCTCGGCGTGCGCAAATCTTGCTGAGGCCTGGCGGAAGCGTCGGTACCAAGCAGCATTTATCTCCAAGCTATCCGACGTCGAAGGGGAGATGGCCGAAACACAAGTCTGGATTGAGTTCGCGGTCAAATCGGGCTACATGGATCGCGACAAAGCTGCCCACCTCTATCAAGGCTACGAAGAGATGCTCGGAACCATCGTTGGAATGATCACCCATCCCGAGACCTGGGTCATCGGCGGCGAGAAGTAACTTCAGACGCACCTTGTCACCTTGTCACCTTGTCACCTTGTCACCTTGTCACCTTGTCACCTTGTCACCTTGTCACCTTGTCACCTTGTCACGCTTTCTGGTTGCAGCATCCCGTGGGGAGACATAGACTCCACTGGAGGACTCCGGAAGGACGTGGCTCATGAAACGAACTGCTTCCTGGCGAGCCGCTCTGCTGATGGTCCTGGTCGTGTTCTCCACGGCGGGAAGATCGGCCGCGCGGCCTCGTTCCGAGGAGGAACCGTCGCCCTTAAGAGAGAGAGGTGTCGAAGTGCGGATGGCCTTGCTGATCGAGTATTACAGGCGGTTGCCGGAGCGGAAGGACGACGAGGAGCCCGAGACCTGGGCCGCGCGTCTGCAAGAAGCTCTGGCTGGCTTCAAGCAGGAAGTGTCCGCTCGATACAGCGAGGGAACGCTGCAACGGGTCCTGGCAATGCCGCACAACGAGGCGCGTCGCGCCGCGGTGGTGGCGCTGGGCCTGATGGGAACGATGCAGTCGAACAAGGCGATTGCCGTCAAGCTGCACGACAGCGACGGCCAGGTGCGGCAGTATGCTGCGGATGCGCTGTGGGCCATCTGGTTCCGCGGCGACAGCGATGCGAACGTGCAGGAGCTCCAGCGCCTGATGCGCATGCGCAACCCGGAGAAGGCTGTCGAAGCGTTCGGTGCCCTCATCAAAAAGGCGCCGGAGTTTGCCGAGGCGTACAACCAGCGCGCCATCCTGCATTTCCGGCTGGAGGAGTATCAGAAGTCGATCGCCGACTGCGAGGTGGCGTTAAAGCTGAATCCCGCACACTTTGGCGCCGCGGCCGGCATGGCCCAGTGCTACATGAAGTTGAAGAAGCCGCGTGCTGCCCTCAAGGCCTTCAAGCACGCCTTGAAGATCAATCCGAACATGGAAGGCGTTGAAGAGACGATCCGCAGTCTGGAAGACGTCCTGGGCGAAGAGAACAAGCCCGACGACAAGAAGTAAACGTATCCCGCGCCCAGCCGTTCAACGGCCGGTCCGCTTTGACCTTCTCTCCCATGGGTGCCGCTCCATTGCCGAGCGGATGAGTCCGTCTCTTAGGCCCGCGGGCACCGCCCGTGGGCCTGACTCATTTCTGGCGAGCGGTGGGGAACCACACGAGAATGCCCGACGTTCCTCAGTGGGCTGACGCTCACCGCTCGCCAGAAATGCCTTCTCTTCCCGCCAATTTCACCGCCTCGTTATGATCTCGATATATCGACGCCCTACCTTGGTGACGTCCTTGGGCGTGACCGCGGTTATTCGGCAGGTCGTTAGCGCGCAAGGAACGGCGGGATTTGCGTTCTTTCCACGGGAGAGCCTTCGGAGCGGATCGGAAACCGCTTCGAGGCAAAAATCCCGAGGGCGGGAACTCGAATAATCCCCTGGCAAAAGTGTCAGTTCGGGATGAGAGGAGTTCACCGGATGACGGAGCACATGGCAGTGTCCACTCAACCATCGACGCCACGCAGCGGCCGCGAACGTCGGGCCTACCCGCGGATTCAGCGTCGGCTGCGCGTCCTCGTCGTGCTGGAAGACTGCGCCCTCGACGAGCCGTACGGCGCCTGGATCGTCGATACGTCGCGGGGCGGCGTGCGTCTGGCAATGGGTCGCGAGACGATTGCCGAGGGCGCGGTGCTCCACATCCGTAAGCTGGCGGGACACAAGTCCATCGCGTGGTTCACCGTCCGCGTCAAGCATCGCCGCCGCAAGGACGGCGTCTGGGAACTGGGCTGCGCGGTCGTACCGGTGTCGCGGCCCTCCACGCTGCCTTCCCAGCGAGCGGGATAACACTGCAGTCGAATTCTGCCACCGCACCGCGGCATCGCCGCAGCGCATGAGCCTTTCCCATTGACCCCAAATCTCGCCATTCATATCATCAAAGGGCCGTTCGACCCATGATCCTGTGGTTCGGCCACGGATGGAGACACCGCGCCGGCGGGCGCGAGTGATCCTCCTGCTCTCAGGCAGCAAAGGAGCGCGCCGCAATGAAAGCGGAGCATCGCAAGGAACTGGAAACCAACGTGCTGGCCGACCGCATGGGCCGCATGGTGGATACTTTCAAGCACGGGCCACAGAACCCCAAGACCTGGTGGTACGCCCTCGCCGCAGCCGTCGTCATTGGCGGCGGTATCTGGGCGATCGTCTACTTCACGGGCCAAAACCGAGAGAAAAGCTCCGCCCTGTGGACGAAGTTGGAGAACATCGGCCAGAACACCGATTTCAATCAGACCATCAAAGAGCTCGACGAGCTGGCGACGAGCAATGCGGGCACCATCCCCGCGCGGACTGCCAACTTTGAGGAAGCACGTCTGCTGCTGTCGCGCGGCATGGAAAACCTTGGCTCTCTCGACCAGCATCCCAGCGCCCTCGATGAGCTGGAACGAGCACGCACTCTCTACGAGCAACAGGAACCCAAGGTCAAGGACACGCCGTTGCTCCAGCAAGAGGCGATGATGGGCGCCGCCAAGGCCGAGGAAAGCCTGATCGGATCGGGACGCGGCACCATCGAGCGGGCGCAGGAGTTGTATCAGAAGCTGGCGGACGCCTATCCTGATACGTTCCAAGGGGAGGCAGCCAAGAAGCGCATTGCCGAGCTGAAGAGCAAGCGCCAGCAGGTCCTCGACTTTTACACCAAGCTCAATCAGCGCGCCAGCAAGAAAAACTAGCGCGTCCCAACCCGCAGGTTGCGGCCCGCGGGTGAAAGCACCATGCAGCCGACCATCTCTTTCACCCCCACGGGCGCCAGGGTCGTGGACCTGTCCGTGAAATGCCGCGCCGAGGGCATTCGTCTCGATCATTACCTGGTGAGCGCCTTCTCGGGATTCAGTCGCTCCGTCATCCAAAAAGTGATCAGTACCAGTGCGGTGCGAGTCAACGACAGCCCCGCCAAGGCCAGTTACAAAGTGCGCGCCGGCGATCTCATTCACATTGAGCTGCCGGAGCCGACGCACGACCTCCCGGTGCCCGAGGACATTCCGCTCGACGTCATTTACGAGGACGAATTCCTCGCGGTCGTCAACAAGCCGTCCGACATGGTGGTGCACCCGGCCAAGGGCCACTGGAGCGGCACCCTGGTCAACGCCCTGCAGTTTCACTTCAGTCAGCTGAGTCACGTCAATGGCGATTACCGGCCCGGCATCGTCCATCGGCTCGACCGCGACACCAGCGGCGTCATCCTGGTGGCCAAGGAAGAGCAGGCGCACCGCGAGCTGAGCGCCCAGTTCGAGCATCGCAAGATCTTCAAGGAATATACCGCCATCACCGCCGGCGTGCTCGAGCGCGACAGCGACTACATCGAAGGCCGCATCACCCGCCATGCCCACGACCGCGTCAAGATGATGGTCACCGACGATGAGGACGACGGCAAGGACGCGTGCAGCTATTACGAGGTGGTCGAGCGTTTCAAGGGTTTCACGCTGGTCCGCATCAATCCGCGCACGGGACGGACGCACCAGATCCGCGTTCATTTGGCCAGCGTCGGCTGTCCGGTGCTGGCAGACAAGGTCTACGGCGGCCGCGATTGCCTGCGTCTGTCCGACCTGGTGCCCGAGCTGGACACCGAAGCCGACCAAGTGCTGATGCCCCGGCAAGCGCTGCACGCCAGCCGGCTGCGTTTCCATCATCCCCATCGACACGAGATGATCGAGACGGAAGCGCCGCTGCCGCCGGAGTTCCAACGAACGCTGGCGGCGCTGCGGCAGTATCGTCGATAGGATTCACCACAAAGGCACCAAGAGCACAAAGGATACGGCACAGGCAGCCGCCAGCGTCAGCGACCGGAGTTCTCAAAAACTCAGCGACCGGAGTTTTGCGAGCGTGGAACGCTTGCAAAACTCCGGTCGCTGACGCTCCCGGCTCGCCAGACGTCTGTGTGGGCAAGTCTCAAAAAACTGGTCGGAACCGTCACGGTCCCGACAGAGCAGACGCCGTTGCCGGCCGTGCCACGGGCGCGGGACAGGCAGCGCCGCAGCACTCCTTCTTTTCCTCTTTGTCCTTCCCCACGATCATCATCAGCCACAACAGCACTTGCTTGCCAAACTCTCTTTGCTCGCTGTCCTTGCCGGCTTCCATCACGCCGCGCAGCAGATCGCAGCGTTCGGCGCTGCGCAGGATCGCCGGGATGGCGGGCTTGGCATCGGGCCCCATTGCAGCCAACGCGGCGAAGGTCATGATCAGCACTTCGCGCGACTTGGTTTCGTTGAGAACGCCGATGAGTTCCTGCACCAGCGCGGCGTTGCCGGATGGGTCGCGCGTGACAACGTATGTGGCGGACGCAGGCGGCGAGCAGCGCGACACTTTCGGTGGATTCGGGCACGGGTCGGCCGCGCTGGCGGTTGTGGTGCCATTCTTCTGAAACACGGACAAGACCAGCGCACTGCCCACGGCCAGGCAGAGCAGACCGGTAAAGAGAAAGAACCGTTTCATGGCGACTCCCTTCCTTGAGAGGTGAAAGGCGACTCCTGCGATGGGCCACCGACTCTATCGAAGCGGCGGTCTGCCGACAAGGGCGCCTCGCGCCGACACGCTTGCCTACCGTGCCTGGATTACGCCAGCGCCTCTTTCAGGTCAGCCTGAAGGTCATCGCAGTCTTCGATGCCCACGCTGAGGCGGACCAGACCGTCGTCGATGCCGCGTGCCTGGCGAATCTCGGTGGGAATGCTCGCGTGGGTCATCGTGGCAGGATGGCAAACCAGCGACTCGACGCCGCCCAGGCTTTCAGCCAGGCTGAAGAGCTTGGTGCGCGTCATGAATCGTAGTGCCGCTTCCTTGCCCCCCTTGATGCTGACCGAGATCATGCCGCCGAAATCGCGCATCTGCCGCTTGGCGAGGTCGTGGCCGGGATGCTTGGACAGACCGGGGAAGTAGATACGCTCCGCCTTCGGATGCTCCGCCAGCCATGCCGCCAGCTGGCTCGCGTTGGCGCAATGCCGATCCATGCGGACCGCCAGCGTCTTGATGCCGCGCAGCGTCAAGTAGGCATCGAACGGCCCCGGCACGCCGCCGGCTGCATTCTGGAAGAAGGCGATGGGCTGCAGCAACTCGCGCTTGCCGATGACGGCGCCGCCCACCACGTCGCTATGGCCGCCGAGGTATTTCGTGGTGCTGTGGACCACTAGGTCGGCGCCGAGAGCGAGCGGCTGCTGGAGGTACGGCGAGGCGAAGGTGTTGTCGACTGCCAGCACCGCACCGGCCTTGTGCGCCAGCTCGGCGATGGCTGAGATGTCGAGGACCTGCAGCAACGGGTTGGTCGGCGTCTCGATCCAGACGAGCTTCGTCTTCGGCGTGATGATCGCCTTGAAGCCTTCGGGCCGTGCATCGTCCGTGTACCGGCTGACGAGGCCCCAGGGCTTGAAGACCCGTTCGAGCAACCGATAGGTGCCGCCGTAAAGGTCCGCCGCGGCCGCTACCTCGTCGCCGGGCTTGAGTAGGCCCTGCACCAGGGCGGTGCTGGCGGCCAGGCCCGACGCAAAGGCGAGCCCGCGTTCGCCGCCTTCGAGCGCTGCCAGGCACGTTTCCAGCGCGGTACGCGTTGGGTTGCCGCTGCGCGAATACTCGTACCCCTTGTGCTGTCCCGGCGCGGCCTGGGTGTACGTCGAGGTGGCGTAGATGGGCACGACCGTCGCGCCGGTGGCGGGGTCTGCGTCCTGGCCGGCGTGGATGGCGCGCGTGGAGAACCCCTGTCGGGAAAAATCGGCACCCATCGACGTCCCTTTCTTTTTGTGACTGACCAACTCACCATGCAGTTCTGTAGCCGCAGGCTTCAGCCCTTAAAGTTCTACACGAATTCTATGGTGTCCAGGCAAGGGGTCACTTTTGTAGTCTTTTCAAGTGTCGCCCCTCGGCGGTCCGTTTCCCGCGAAGCGGGGCAAGGTGCATGGATGACTCCGGCGCGGTGGCTCGTCCTTTTTTCAATGTGGCGCCACCCTTTTACAGGGGCCTTGATCGGCTCGACACACTGGGAG
>JAIEMG010000045.1 GCA_019752375.1 Gemmataceae bacterium
CGACTGTTGATCCCGGACATCGAGAAGAAGCTCAAGGCGAAAAAGTAGCAGGAGCCCACCATGATTCGCAACCTGACGCTCGTCCTCTGTTCACTGGCCTTCTCCTCCGGCCCCGCGTGGTCGGCAGTGGGTCCACCTACCCGACCGCTTTCCGAGATTCTGCTCGACCTCGATGATGCGCCGCTCAGCACCGTCAAGAAGGTGGCGGAACTCCAGGCGAAGGAGCAATTCGAGACCGACAAGGGGCCGCTGTATAAGAGCGCCCCGGCCATGCTTAACAGCGATCCGAAGAAGCTGAGCGATGAAGTGTTCTTTGAAGGCTATATCACGCCCACCTCGGCCAACAGCAAGCTTGCCATCTTCTCAGACGATGGCTGCGACGTGTGGATCGATGGCGTCCTCGTGTTGAACAATTTTGGCAAGGGGAAGCATCTGCCGGACTTGAAGCAGTCTTTGCATGTGCTGGAGAAATTCAAGCCGGTGGCGGGGCGCACGTACCAAATCAAGATTCACTATTGCAACACGATCTATGGTGGCAAAGCGGATATCGACGGCTGCACGCTGTTTGCGTTCGGCGCGCCGATGGAGATGCCGAGAGTCGAACTTACTGGGACCAAGGGCGAAGGGGCCAAAAAATGGATCATCGCCACGATCCCTCCGCCGCGCCAAGAGCCTAACAAATGGTCAGCCAAGCTAATTGGCGCGCAGGAATCCGGGGCCAAGATATTATACAAACGAGGGAAAGCTGATGCGGCACCCGTGCCGGGGGACGGCGCCAAGGATATCGTGTTCACCAAGGGCAAACTGAGTCACGATATTCAACTCCTCGACGGCAAAGAAAAAGTGCCGACCTTGACCGTTGCCAAAGGTATCGCGACCATCTCCGGAGTGCAGCAAGGCGATTCAATCCTGATCGAGGCCGGCAAAGCCGGTAGAGACGTGGTCGCCGTGGTGAAAAATTTCACTTGGAACGATTTACAGCGAGCCGGCGGAAAAATCACAGTCCATCCAGATTATCAGGAACTGCCACAGCCCCTTCGCGACAACATCTTGGAGACTATCAAATTCGCACTAAATCTCGACGAGAATTCGGCGCAGTCCAAGCAACGCCAAGTCTTCGAGAAAGAACTTGCAAAAAAATTCCCGGACGCCAAGCTGGCAACTTTGAAGATTCCGTCAGCTCTTGGGATAGGTCCATTACCCTGGGACTACAATCACGGCCATGTCGCCTCTGTTGCATTACCGCCCGACTGGGCAAAACAGACTGACGTTCTAGCTCGGTTTAGCAAAATGAAACAAGACGAGTTTGGCATCGCGACGGACCTACTTGACAAAAACCAAACTGGCTATTTGGACGCCAAGGACCGTATAAAGTATGCGAAGTTGCACAAAGCGCTTAAATCATCGTACAATGCCCATCTGATTAATGCGGCACGAACGGAGGCTCCTCTGGTCGTGCATCACACCCTTGAGTTTTTTGACTATGGGTTTAAGTTATTGCCCGGTGAACCTATTCGCAATATTCGAACCGACTTTAGCCGTCCGCCGCAACTATTTTTGCCGCCGGACATAACGGATGCATCGTCGTGGAAAAAGGCGATTGGACAGGAACTCACCGAGGTCGCTTTTGACGTTGATAAGAACGGGAGAGTTTTTCTGTATCCCGGAAGTTTTCAAACTCTCGCTGGGAGAACGATCTTTTCGGAGACATTCGTTGGTGAACCCCTGACCCCGGCACTGGGAGCGTCACTCCAGGTGAACGATGCGCTTGGAGACTGAATTGTATCGTATTAAGATGGCAACCCCCAATTTCCTCAGCAACACTTGTGGCCGACTTCGTCAAAATTCGAATGACTAAGCCGATCCGCGAGGCCTAAATTCTGCCGACTCCAGCTTCATAGCTGATCGTACGTGCTGTTGTAGTACTAAGCGGGCATCAAATAACCTCCATATTTCCCGCATTCCAGACCGACGAAATCTGAGCATCTCTCGCTGAATCTTGGAAGTAGGTCTCTCGGTGGCCATAACTAATGAGGCTTGATTAAAATGAACTGCGTACCTTGGGCGTCGGTAGTTGCCATTGCTGTCGCGTTTGCGATTCCTTCGCAGGGCGCGGATGCGGACGTTAGCCACACGGAGGTGTTGAATAAGCTCGAGAAGGATATTGGTAAAAAGAGTGTACAGGAAAAGGAGCTCTATCTGGCGCTTCTTCTGCAAACTAAACAGTTTTCCAAGGGCGTTAAGGCTTACTCCGACCTATTTCCCAATGAACAGGACGATGTCCCACTTCTTTATATTCATTACCGCCTGCTCGCAGGCGACCTTGAATTTGACAAGTCCAATGTCGTGATGGGACGTCTAAAGAAGAAACTACCCGCGAATGCACGTCTACTTCACGAAAATGGTCGAGTCATTCAGCGGCGAGGCGAACCCAATTTGGCCGCCGCGTACTTTGAAAAGGCCATCGAGATCGACCCTCTCTTTGCTCCCCCTTATTACGAATTGGCGAAACTGTCTAAGGACCGTAAGCAAACCATCCAATACGCCGCCAAGGCGTTGTCATTGGTAGAGCCGGGTAGTGATATGGCAAAGGATGTTCTTGAATTGATCGCCAGACTTCAGGCATCCGAAAAATAGAGTAAATCGTTCGATGCGAGCATTCTGGAAACTGGTCCCATGAGCGAACCGACGACAACCCCTGACCTGCGCCTGTCGCTGCCGTTGATCGCACCCTCAACCGAGAGCGAGTCACCGGCTTGGAGGGGAGAAACGGGGACATCGCAGGTTAGGGAGAAACGGGGACATCGCAGGTTAGTTTAGGGGAGAAACGGGGACATCGCAGGGAGAAACGGGCAGGGAGAAACGGGGACATCGCAGGTTAGTTTGGCAAACAAACTGGGATGTCCCCGTTCCCCTGGAGGATAGAAAGTGCTCGATCCGAAGGAGAAGAAAGGGCCAAACATCGCCGAGACGAAGCAGGCCATCCTGAAGCACATCGTGCAGAAGACCGGCAAGCCGGTCCTCGGCACTTCGGTCCCCAAGGGCAGCCCCTGGGTCTGGGCCATGGAGACCTACGAGGCCACCCCGAAGCAGGACCCGAAACTGCTGTACGGCTGGGTCGGCGAGCACTTGGTCGTTGCCGACAAGCGTTACCTGGCCAGCAAGCAGGTCGAAGAACGCCGCAAGGGCCTGGGATTGGTGTGCGAAGCCTGCAACTGCGCCGCCCACCGCCTGAAAGACACGAAGCTGGCAGTCCAGATTTGCGAGACCTACGTGTTGCCGAACATCGACGCGGCGGACGAACGGCACTGGAAGTACCTGGGCAAGCAGAACATCCTGGAAGTGGCCGTGGGCGCTTATGCCGAGGCCAAGGATGCCGACAATATGGCGGAGATGTTGAAGCTCTGCATCGAAAACGCCCACAACCGCAACACCGCGGACGGTGCCCGGCTCCGGCTGGCTCGAGTCCTCGAACGCCAGGAGAAGTACGAGGAAGCCTTGAAATACCTGAAAGAAATCGACCCCAACGAGGGCGTCGGCGGCGGTCGACTGTTGATCCCGGACATCGAGAAGAAGCTCAAGGCGAAAAAGTAGAAGGAGCCCACCATGATTCGCAACCTGACGCTCGTCCTCTGTTCGCTGGCCTTCTCCTGCGGTCCCGCGTGGTCGGCGGTCGGCCCATCTACCCGTCCCCTCTCCGAGATTCTGCTCGACCTGGATGATGCGCCGCTGAGCACCGTCAAGCGGGTCGCCGAACTGCAGGCGAAGGAGCAATTCGAGACCGACAAGGGGCCGCTGTACAAGAGCGCCCCGGCCATGCTTAACAGCGATCCGAAGAAGCTGAGTGATGAAGTGTTCTTTGAGGGGCGGATTACGCCGACCTCGGGCAACAGCAGGCTCGCCATCTTCTCCGATGACGGGTGTGACGTCTGGATCGATGGCGTCCTCGTGTTGAACAATTTTGGCAAGGGGCAGCATCTGCCGGATTTGAAACAGTCGTTGCACGTCATTGAGAAGTTCAAGCCGGTTCCAGGGCGGACATACCAGGTTAAAGTTCATTACTGCAACACGATCTATGGTGGGAAAGCAGACATTGATGGCTGTACGTTATTCGCCTTTAGTGGCGGCGCAGGGATGGTCGGCATCGATTTCATCGACAACGCCAATATGGCGATCAATACGACAAAAGATGCTTTGAAGCCGAGTAACTTCATCACGAGCGAACCATTGAAGGAATTTGCCAGCAAGGATTTTGCCGCCAAATCGATCGATCCCGATAATTTTCGGCTTCAAGTGGACGACGCCACTGCCAAGGGCGCCACGGTTGACGTAACGTTGGAAGTAAAGGACTCCAGAGGAGGCCTCAAGCTTCGGGTTGCATACAAACTAGCACTCAAGCAGGGCACGACCTTTCGAAGTCAGATCATGCGTTTAGTCAGCGATGACGTGGACGACATGCAACCGCGCGAGTTTGATTTTATCAAGGATATGTTCGGCCCCCCCGACGTAAATAACCAAACCATCCTGGCAAATCTGGGAGACACGCTCACTCTCACATATAAGGGCCAATCCAAAGTGATAATGGTGGGGCGTCCGCCGACGGAAGATCATCCCAAGGCAATCCGGACCGTTGACCTCGATTTCCGGATTGCGAGGGGATCGGGCATCTTGGTCCGGGCGGGGCGTGCCATTGTTGAATTTAACGAAGCAAATCAACGATGGGCGCAATGTGGTATTCGGTTCCGATTAGCGAACGTGAGTTTCTTCAACGTGCCAAACCGTTCTCTCAACCAAGCCGGGGAATTCGTCGCGCAGGATTTTGACAAAATGAACGGCTTCCGACTGTCTGAGCAGGCGCTCGCCGTTGTGGACAAAAAGAAGGGTGTCTCTCCCTCTGCCGCTTTGCCAACAGTTACCATCTACTATGTGCCCCCTATCGATCGCCGAAGTGCAGCAATCGCGCTTGCGTTCAATTCCCAGACTTTCGGTGTCGCCGCTGAAATCTCGAAAGTTCGCAAGATTCCAGCAACGGCGGGCGAAGATCCGGGATATGCAAACATCATCTTCGTTGGCAACACGGCTGGAGCCCGGTTTGTTCTTGCCCATGAACTAGGGCACATTCTCCTGAACACGAATGACACGCTGCCAACGCCTCTTGGGGCCACGCGGATCTTGTTTCCTGATAACACTCCCACTGCAATGAACGGTGTGGAATCACCCAAGAGGCTGCCAAGGCCTGACAGCATACCTAATATTCCCACACATCGGCATATCACAGGAGTCGATCCCATGACGGGAATGCTGCTCCCCGCCAAGCCGCAGTTCATGAAATTCGACGTCTGTGGAGTTGCCAGGACTACCAGACCAAAAAATGCTTCTCTTACGGCATTAGGCAACGAAGTACTCCAAAAGAAGTGAAAGCGGGTGATCTCATGCTGCACGGCACGCTACCAATGCTTCTATCGCTCGCTTCATTGCTTTTGGCACAGGACAGCGAGAAGCGCAGTATTGGCGATCTGGTCGATGAATATCTGTCCCCTTCCGGATCGTGGTTCGAACGCTACGAGAAATCGCTCAAGTTGGGGATCGCCTTTTCCAAGGACCGCAAGACAGCCATTCGGGAGGTCGGTGATGCGCTCGCCAGGATCGACGTCAAAACGGAGGACGAATATTCAAGAGCATTGCGTGCCATTGCCATGCTCAGCGGAATCATGAGCGAGGAGTCGGTCAAGGCACTTGATAAGGCCTATGTCCGTTGGAAAGGCGATAACAAATTCGAAGTGGGCCTTCGACGCAACATCATTGTGGCGCTTCGAGTCAATGGGCTTGAGGGTAGGGAGACATTAATGGTCAAAGAGCCCCGCCGATCTCTGGCGGCGTTGGAGCAGTGGCTGAAGACCGAGCCGTCCCCGTACGTCCTTGAGTACGGCCTGCAAGTCTTGTCCTCGAATGTGTCCGAGTTAGACCCTGATGTCATGAAAAACATGGCGGGGAAAATTCCGGGGGCCGCCATTGCAGAGGCATCGCGGAAGGCGAAGGTGAATGCTCAGAAAGACTATGCCGGGCTCTTTCGCGAAGTGATGGCATGGGTCGATGAGCTTGTCAAGGATATCGAAGCTACCGGGCGCGACTGGCCGGAGAAGGATTTTTCCGATCGTGCGCTAATTGACTATTTCATAGCAGCGCTATCCCGCGATCCCGGCAGATTGTTGGACCATGTTCCGGACGTCAAGCAAAGGATCGAACAGATCGATAAATCGTTGAACGCGCTGGATAAGAAATTGAAACTGGCCGTATCGGAAAAGGAGCGGAAGCGACTTGAAGTACAACAGGATCAACTTGCCCGTGTGCGGGATGCTTTGCGATGGGTGATAAAGAAGGAATGATGCGCCCACACCGCTATAAAGCTGTTTAATTATTCGTAAGGGGCAAACATGAGTTTCTTATTCGTCGCGATTTTTCATTACTTGCCCTTATTAACCAGGCATGAAAGATAATCAGAGTCATATGAGAAAATGTCCTGTGTTTCTCATAGACCGTTTGGGGAACTTCCCTGCCGGGTTAATATGGCCCCCGCGGATGCCAAAGACGCAACCGACGGCGTGAGCAAGCATAGATTGACTGAGATCGCCGTCGTGGAGCGGTTGAAGGAAGAGAGTTTGTGGAAGGACAAGTAACGCGGTAGGACACTGCTCGATAATATCGAAACGGCTAAGAAACTGCGACTGGGGTCCGCAGGTTCCATACTTGCTGGACACATCGACTACACACCGCTTGAGCTTGATTGGAGGTAGCCGTTCACGCAGCAATACTACGATATTTCAGCGCAGACGGTTGTGTTGCGCTAGAACCGAGACAGCGGCAGCTTGAGTATGGTGCTTTTTTGAGAGTATCCTGAGGGAGAATCGGGGGGGAGAATCGGGGACATCGCAGGTTAGTTCGGCAAACAAACTGGGATCTCCCCGTTCCCCTGGAGGATAGAAAGTGCTTTCCTTATATTCGGCAGTATTTCTTGCGCTTATGCTTGGGCAAGATGGCGGAAAGTGGAGTGAAGTGGGTGCGAGAGCCACTTATGCTAAAGACATTGATTCCATTCAGCAGATGGAGGCAGACGCAATCAGGGCCCTTGCTGACGACAAAGGATTAGAGAAGCGACCAAACGGCGCCTACTATTCAATCAAATTTCTGGAGTCTTTGCGATCAACGAAGGCAATACCTGTGCTATGCGACCATCTCTTATACGAGCAGAAGGTCATGTTTTACAACAACATTGTCGTCGGCCGGGAGGCATTTCCGGCGTCTGGGGCATTGGTCGCTATCGGATTGCCGGCCGTCGATGGCTTACTCAGCAGAATCGGATCGTTCAATGTGAGTGATAAGTATAGACAAGTTGCCTTCGGGGTCATTGAGGAAATTGTGGATCGAGAAAACCTAATAATGACTCTTGATCGATTCGAGGAAAGAGTGAAGAAAATTCAGGAATTTCCAAATGATAGAAATTATAAGAAGTACAAAGACGTGGACATCAAGAGGATAGAGTCATTTAAGGCGGAAGTCCGAAGAAAGTTGAAGCAACCGACCTAATTCGTTTGGCTGAGGTCGACTTGCGACTCAGTCGTTTGACAACCCAAGAGGAAACACCATCCATGCGAAGACTTACGGCCCTTTGCCTCGGCATCCTGGTGCTGGCCCTGACCGTGGACCAGCCCGCCTGGGCACAAAAGAAGAAGATCGAAGACTTGCTCAAGGACCTGGACAGCAAGACCCCTCAGACGCGCATCGACGCGCTCAACGAGATTGGCAAGCTCGCCGAGATCAAGCTCTCTTATGCGCAAAAGGCGTTGCCCCAGATGCGTGAGATCCTTGGCAAGGACGGCGACGTCAAGGTCCGCATTGCCGCGCTGGGCGCCCTGGGGAAAGTCGAGTCCGAGACGAAGGAGTATGTGCCGAACATGCTCAAGTACCTCAAGGAGGACAAGGACTACGGCGTGCAGAACACGGCCCTGGGCATGCTGGCCGCCTATCAACAGGAAGCGGCTCCGGCGATCAGTCCGCTCAAGGAACGGCTGGCCGAGTTGCGCGAGGCCAACAAGGACCAGGACCCCGGCAATATCCGCAGCGGCATCCTGAACACCCTGGCCCAGATCAACCAGAACTTGAACGTGCCGCTTTCAGTCGAGGCGATCAAGGACGACAAGGCCATCTCCGTCAAGGTGAACGCCGTCAATCGCCTCTCGCAGATCGGCCAGCAAGGCGGCGCCAAGGAAACGGCCCCGGACTTGATCGCGGCCTACGAAGAATCGCTGAAAGCTGGCCCAAATGCAGACTTGCGTCGCGCCATCCTCGGTGCCCTCGCGTCCATTGAGCCGGATCCCAAGAAATATCTGCCGCTGCTGACCGAGACCCTGAAGAAGGACAAGGATGCCGGCTTGATCGTGGCGGTGATCGTCGCTCTGGGTCGTGGCGGCAGTGCCGCCAAGGAAGCGCTGCCGTTGGTGCTCGAAGCGCAAAAGAACGTGCTGAACACCCTGCCGAAGGACGGCGCCGATCCGAACGGCCAGCGCCGGGCGATGGTGGAGAGCATCGTCAAGCTCGAACCGGAGCCGAAGCAGCTGGTTTCGGTGCTGCTCGAAGTCCTCAAGCGCGACCCGGAGCAAGGGGTGCGTGCGGCGGCTCTGGCGGGGCTTGGCGGGATGGGCGCCATGGGCAAGGACGCGATCGCTCCGCTGGTGGCGATGCAGAAAGCGGGCACAACCGCTGGCGCCAAGGATGGCAACGACCCCGGCGACTTGCGGCGCCTGACGATGGAAGCGCTGGCCAAGCTCGGGCCTGATCCCAAGGAGATGGTGCCGCTGCTGATCGATAGCGTCCGCCGCGACAAGAGCTACGGCGTTCGCATGGCTGCGGTCCGCATCCTCGGCGAAATCGGGGCGCCTGCGAAGTCGGCAACCTCGGTGCTGACTCCGCTTCTGAAACTCGCCAAGACCGCCAATGACCAGGACAAGGCGCTCGCCAAGGTGGCGGGTGAGGCGCTGGAGAAGATTGGCAAGTAACTCGGCTAGAAAGCAAAATCGGCCGTGGCGTGCGCTCCACTGCAAGCACACGCCGCGGCCGATTCCATTTTCAGGCTCTCATCGCTTCTGCCACGCTTCGCGGAAGAAGCGCACCCAGTTGCCGAACATGATGCCTTCGACAGCCTTTTCGTCGTAGCCGCGCCGGAGGAGCAATTCGGGCAAGCGCTGTAGGTCCGCGATCGTGTCGAGGTCCATCGGCGACTGTTCCCGGCCAAAGCCGCCATCGAGATCGGTGCCGATGGCTGCGTGGCGAGCGTTACCGGAGAGCTGACAGATGTGGTCAATGTGATCGACCATCGCTTCCAGCCGGACGCCCGCCTTTTCCGGCGTGGTCTCGCCGCGGACCCAGCCGGGATAGAGCATCCACGCATCGAGGGCGGTGCCGATCACGGCGCCGCGGGCAATCAATCGCTTGATTTGGTCGTCCGTGAGTTGCCGGGGGTCGGGAACGAGCGCTCGGCAGTTGTGATGGCTGGCAAGGACGGGCCCGCCATAGATGTCGAGCGATTCGTAGAAGCACTGATCGGAGAGATGCGTCACGTCAAGGATGATGCCGACGCGTTCCATCTCGCGCAGCAGCGCCGGCCCTTGTTCGTACAGGCCGCCTTCCATGTTGTGACCGCGTGCGTACGGGCTGGGACCGTAGTGGGCCGGTCCGATGATGCGCAGGCCCGCATCGTACCATTCCTGGACCCGGGCTGGCGACAGGATTGGGTCGGCGCCCTCCATGCTCAGAATGAAGCCGAGTGGTTCGCGGCTGGTGTCTCCACCGCTCTGCCACGCGTCGAGATGGGCCGACAGGCTTGGCCAGTCCTTGATCCAGCGCACGTGGCCCTGCTGCTCCATCGCGCGATAGTAGGCAAGCTGCCCGTAGCCCGCCGCGTAGGCCGCCTCCATCGAAGCGTAGCGATTGACGGCAACCAGCCCGGGTCCGGACCGGAGTTGGCGGGCGAGCAGAGTCGCAATGAAGATCGCCACGTTGCCGCGGCGGAGGTCAGCGAAGGAAACCGTGTTGACGCAGCGGCCCTTGCCCTCCGCTCCCTGTTCCCGCTCCTGCTTGCGAATTTCCGCCACGGGCAGGCGCAGGTCGCGGTTCCAGTCGATGGCATTCCACGCCAGGTCCAGATGTGAATCCCAGATCAGGTGCCGTCCGTTTTGCATGGTGAAACTCAATGGGCCCATGGGCGTTCAACGGTGGTGGATTGCAGGCCGATGCATCGATCCACGCTTTCCCCGACCGTTCTAACAAGCGATGCCAGCAAACACCAAGCATTTTTCAATGGCCGGTGAGTTCATACAATCGCCCTGTCAACATTTGCGGCAACTACCGAGGGATAGCAATATGCGCCAGATTCAAGTCGGGGACATGACGGAAACCGTGGTGGAGCGCGCGGATTATCCGCCGGAGCGCCTCAAGGCGATCCTGGGCAATGAAACGGTGGCGGTCCTCGGCTACGGCGTGCAGGGGCGCGGTCAGTCGCTGAACATGAAGGATAACGGCGTCAAGGTCATCATCGGGCTGCGCGACAAGGGCCGCGGCTGGGACCTGGCACTGCAGGACGGGTGGGTGCCCGGTGAGACACTGTTCTCGCTGGAAGAAGCGGTCCAGCGCGGCACGATCGTACAGTACCTGCTTTCCGATGCCGGCCAGAAAGAACAGTGGCCAACCATCAAGCCGCTGCTGGTCAAGGGCAAGGCGCTCTATTTCTCCCATGGATTCAGCATTGTCTACAGCGACCAGACCGGAGTGATCCCTCCGAAGGATATCGACGTGATCCTGGTGGCACCGAAAGGCTCCGGCACCACGGTGCGTCGCCTCTTCCTGGAAGGCAAGGGCATCAACGCCAGCTATGCCATTCATCAGGACGCAACAGGCCGCGCCCTGGACCGCTGCCTGGCGACGGGCATTGCCATCGGCTCTGGTTACCTCTTCCAGACGACCTTCCAGAAGGAAGTCTTCAGCGATTTGACCGGCGAACGCGGCGTGCTGATGGGGGCCATCTACGGACTCTGGCTGGCGCAATACGAAGTGCTGCGCGAACACGGCCACTCGCCGTCCGAGGCGTTCAATGAAACGGTCGAGGAAGCGACGCAGAGCTTGTACCCGCTGATCGCCGAGAACGGCATGGACTGGATGTACGCCAACTGCTCCGCAACGGCACAGCGCGGCGCGCTGGACTGGTTCAAGCGCTTCCGCGACGCGGCCCGCCCGGTTTTCGAAGACTTGTATCAGAAAGTGGAGACCGGCGAAGAGACGCGTCGCGTCCTGGAGTCGAACGGCCGCAAGGACTATCGCCAGCAGCTGGAAAAGGAACTCAAGGAAATCGCCGACAGCGAAATGTGGAAAGCCGGCACTGTCGTCCGGTCGCTGCGCCCGGAACGTGCCGCAAAGTCCAAGGGATAACCGTCAAAGCTTGGTGTTGTCGCCGCCCGCGCTCGGCGGCGGCAACATCAGTCGGCGCAACAATGAACGCAGCCCGTCGGCAATGGCGCAGACTGCCAGCAGCACGATCAGGGCGCTGAGCGTCAACGGAATGGCCTCGGGCGGCCGCAACGGCCAGATGAACACAGCAGGAACAACGAGCGCAACGAAGAACGGCAGCAGCCAGAACGTCGGTGGCTCCGATCCTTTCCACTGACTCCAGCCACGGCGACTGCTGCGCCACAGAGCCCACCCCATCATCGGTCCCGTGATCCAGATAGTAGGCCAGAACCAGCGGTTTAGCTGGGCCCAAGAGGGGCTGGCTGCGGGCACCTCCAGTGCGGTTTGGCGTGCGGAAAGCAAGGGCGCCCAGAATTGCTCCTCCGCACTGGCCGACGCATCGATGAGGCGCAGAATGAACACGCCCAGCGCCGGCGCGAGCAGCGCCACGGTGGCTGCGGCAAACATATTCAGTAAGCCGGGCACGGTTTCCGGCTTGCCCGCTCGTATGCCGCGGACCAGCAGGCTTACCGTCAACAGCGCTGTCGCGGCGAGCGCGGCTGCAAATACCCCGGCACGCACTTCTCCCGCCCAGGCGAGGCCAATCAACACCCCCAATCCGACGAGCACGAACGGCCACACACGCCACGCCAGGCGCGGCAGGAACGCGAGCTGCCAGCCGATGGCGATGAGTCCGAGCGTCGCTCCGACCGCGGCTTCGGAAAGAAACGCGCTCCAATCATTGCCGTTTGCGTGCCGCAGGCTGGGATGGAGCGCCATTGCGCCCGCTGCGACGACTCCCCAGAAGAACCCTTGAATACGCCGCTCTGTCGCAAAAATGGAAATCGCCATGACTGCTGCCGCCGCCGTGGCGGCCCAAGGAAGCGGTTCCGTCCCGAACATCCGGCTGCGGACCAGCACAACGACCAGGATGGCAAGCACGACGCTGACAAGTACCGAAAGGCAGGAAACCCTTGGCGTCGGCATGGAGTCGGACATGAAAGGACTCGCGAAACGGCACGGCAAGAACGACGGTGCTATTGTAAGCCAAGCGATCGTTCCGTACTTCGCGAATCGCTGAGTGGACGGTTGTCCAAGGACCGTCGCGGGACTGTGGGGAAATTCCGAAAAACCCATTGACAGGGTAGGACTGGCAGGTTAACTTCCAACCCTGTAATCGGCCTCTTCTCTGTTCCGGCCCCGCCGCTTCGCACCTGCGAACGGCGGGGTTTTTTGCCCTCTGCACCGCCATTCAGCCGAAATTCTTCGCTTTCGTTGCCCGGTCGGACCTTCCGATCAAGCGACGTTATAACCTCTTCGCTTCAAATACCTTGAGGATTCCTTTGGATGCAGCGATGCGCGGCACGCGTGCAACGGACGGGGCCAAAAGGCTGTCAGCTGGCGTCGGCGCGGTATAATGTCGGGGACTCCCGCAGGAGGATTGGCCCGGCGGCCTTCCCGCGGCGCGATGTGTCCCCCGAAGGAGTTTAATCCATGCTTACCTCCGAGTGCCTGCAAGAGCTCCAGACAGCGTGGCTGCCTCATATCACGGACGCAGGGCTTGTTCGGCTGGTGGTTTTGCTCGAGAAGGGCAGCCCCTTGTTGATCCACGGTTGCTTCAGCCGCGCGGTTCCGATGGGATGCCTGGCGACCCATGCCGCCTGGCACCACCCGCGCACGGCGCACCTGACCGTGGAAGCCGGCATTAACTGGCTGCATCAGGTCGCTGGGCTGAATCCCGCGACGTCGCTGGTGATCCGCGAATGGGATCGCCGCGGCGCTCACGACTGGGAAATGCGAGCCGACTTGCTCGAAGTCCTGCACACCGAGCAAACCGCCAGGCAGCAACCAGGCGCCTGCCGGTCACGCGTGCCGCAAGTGGCCCACGTGTAGGACCCCCGATGTTGCCACGCGTTCTCGAACCGGAGGTCATGGATTCGGCCGAGGAAGCGCACAACTACGACGCGATGGACCATAGCACGGTCAATCGCCTCTTTGTCGCGGATTTCCTCGCGGTCTGGAATGGGAAGGGTCCGATCCTCGACGTTGGCACCGGGACGGCACAGATTCCGATCGAGCTATGCCGGTGCCATGCCGACGCCCACGTCTTCGCCATCGACCTTGCGGAACACATGCTGAGTATGGGCCGGCGCAACGTCGAAGCAGCCGGCTTCCAAACGCGGCTTCGACTGGAACTGCGTGACGCCAAGAAACTGTCGGAAGCGACCGGCACCTTCGGCGCCATCATCTCCAACAGCATCGTTCATCACATTCCCGAGCCTGGACATGTCATTGCCGAGATGGTGCGTGTGCTTCGGCCTGACGGCACTCTGCTGGTGCGCGACTTGTTGCGACCGGACGACATGGCCACGTTGCAGCACTTGGTGCATACCTATGCCGGCGATGCGAACGCCCATCAGCAGAAGATGTTTGCCGAGTCTCTGCATGCCGCTCTGACGCTGGTCGAGATTCGCGATCTCGTCGCCAGCCATGGCGGCGACCGGGGCGACGTCGCCCAGACTTCCGACCGGCACTGGACCTGGTGCATCAAGCCCGCGAAGTAGCATCCCTGTTTCAAATGCCATTAACTTAGTACAGCCCCGCAGTGAAAGGGGTCTAAATTCGTGGGGCAGGTTTGCAACCTGCCTTATGGTATGGCGTATGGCGGATGGCAGGTTACAAACCTGCCCCACGAATTCAGACCCCTTTTTGTGCGGGGCGGTACTGAGGTGAGAACCCGGTGGCACGGACATTTCTGTCCGTGCGGTTTCACGATTGCACGGACAGAAATGTCCGTGCCACAGCGAATGCAGTTGCTCGTGAAAGTTAGTAGCATCCCTGTTTCAATTCACGCGCTCAAAGGTCGCTCCGGCGCCGGCGAAGAACTTATCGGACACGGAAATCCGTTTCTCACTTGCAGCGATCGCATGTCATTGGTCTCCTGCCTCGAAAACATGGGCCAATTTGCTTACTTCGCCCTCCGTGCCCTGTGGGCGACAGTGCTGGCAGTCAGTCGGCCGCGCGAGGTGCTGCGTCAGCTTCACGGCGTCCTGATGGGAGGGCTTCCTCTCGCCGCGGTCGCCGGTTTGGCGCTGGGGATCGTCGTCTGGCTGCACTTGCACCAGGTGCTCAAACGCTTCGGGGCGACAGAGGTGTTGCCCCAGGCGTTGGCCCTGGCCGTGGTTCTCGAATTTGCACCCACGGGCGCGGCATTGATCACAGCGGGGCGATCGGGCGCCAGCCTTGGGGCCGAGATGGGGTCCATGCGCCTGACGGAGCAAATCGACGCGCTGGAGATGCTTGGGCTGTCGCCCCTGCGTCACCTGGTTGGACCACGCGTCCTGGCCTGCATTGTCGCTTTGCCGTTTTTGACGGTGTTCATTGCCGCAGTGGCGCTGATGGGAGCGCTTGGCACCGAGGCAATCGGCGGCACGATGTCGTGGCGAGAGTACCTGAATGGCTGTCTCAAGGAACTGCGGCTCGCCGACGTCATTCCGGCAATGCTAAAGACTTTGGTGTTCGGCTACCTGATTGGTGTGACCGGCTGCTACTTCGGCATGGTGGCGGAAGGGGGCACGGAGGGCGTCGGCCGTGCCGCGACACGGGGGGTCGTCGTTTCCACGCTGCTTGTGATGGCTTCCAATGTGTTGCTGGTCCGTGCAATCCAGATGCTGAGCTGACCCCGAGCCCACGGGCAAGCGCCCGTGGGCCTGCAAGCAGGTTCAACACTTGCGAACTACCCCCACCAGCACGCCAAGGATCTTTGCATCCTCGGTCGGGTTTACGACGATCGGCTCCATCGCCTCGTTTGCGGGCTGGAGCACGACATGGTCTTTCTTACGCTGGAATCGCTTCAGTGTGACCTCGTTGTCGATCATCGCCACCACTCGTTCACCGTTTTCCGCGGTCTCTTGCTTGCGAATGATGACGTAATCGCCGTCCTGAATGTTGTCTTCAATCATCGACTGGCCACGCACCCGCAGCGCGAAATTGTTCGGTCCACCAAACATGTCTCCAATCTCCAGGCGTTCATCCTGTTGCACCGCCTGAGTCGGCGTGCCCGCGGCGACAGCGCCGAGAAAAGGCAGGCCTTGCGATGGCGGCCGATGGTCGACCAGCATAATCGCTCGGGCCGAGAACCCCTCGCGTTTGATCAGTCCCTTCTTTTCCAGTGCCTTGAGATGGCACATCACCCCGTTGGGAGAGCGAATGTCGAACCCAAGGCCAATCTCGCGCACGGTCGGACCGTAGCCGCGGCTCTCGATCTTGTGTTTGATGAAGTCGTAGATTTCCCGTTGGCGTTCCGTCAATTGACTGAAATCCGGCATGACTCACTCCTTGGTTGAGGTCTCAGGCTCTCAATGATTGCCCAGAATCCCGGGATTGCCGCGCCCGCATGAAGCTTCGGAACCGATGGGTTCCACGGCTTACAGCCTCGCCTCAAATGTACCTTAGTATATTAGACGTTCGTACACAAAAAAAGAGAAAATCTGGTACATGTCCTGCGTTCGAGTATCTTCAGGGTGTGCGTCTTTTACTTGGGTGACTTTTCGAGTCGGGTCCGTGACGGAAGCCGCCGTGTAACGTAAGCGACCAAACGACCAAACGAGCTCCCCTCGCCCCCGTACTCGGGGGAGAGGGGATGGGGGTGAGGGGGTGAAGCTTGCACCGACGGCCTGAAAACCCCCTCACCCCCATCCCCTCTCCCCTGAGTACAGGGGCGAGGGGGGCCGGTTTTCTCGTGCCGCTCGCGTTTGCGAACGGCACAGGCGCCAAGCACGGCAACGCATTTGCCACTGCTTCGCTCGCCTGCGCCCCGCAGACGAATTTCCCACCCAAGTACCAGCTGCACACCCGTATCTTCAAAGAACCTGCTCCGATCCTTGACTTAAAGGGTTCCACGACGTGGATGCAGTCCCTGCCTGTACCTTCGTTGAGTTGCTCTCCACGCTGGTGGAACGGCGCGATCTGTCGGCATCACAAATGCGTGATCTGTTGGAGGCGATGATCGTCGGGCGCTGTGATGAGACAGAAGCCGCAGCTCTGCTGGTTGCCCTGCGTATGAAGGGCGAAACCGCCGCGGAACTCGGTGCGGCCGCGAGCGCATTGCGCGAACACATGGTTCGCCTGAACACTAATGGCATGGACGTGCTCGACACGAGCGGTACGGGTGGCGATGGCTCAGGCACCTTCAACATCAGCACGGTCGCCGCCCTGGTCGCGGCGGCGGCGGGCGTGGCGGTCGTGAAGCATGGCAATCGAGCCGTCTCCAGTCGCAGCGGCAGCGCCGACGTGCTGGCGGACCTGGGCGTTGCCGTCGAAGCGGGGCCTGCATGGTCGCAACGCTGTCTGGAGCAAGCGGGCTTTGCCTTTTGTTTCGCACCCCATTTCCATCCCGCGCTCAAGCACGTGGCGGTCCTCCGACGTCGACTGGGAGTGCGAACGCTGTTCAACAGTCTTGGACCGTTGGTCAACCCCGCGTCCGCTCCGTTTCATCTGATGGGAGTGGGACGCCCTGAACTGCTCGACCTGATGGCGGGCGCACTGACGCACATTGGGTGCAGGCACGCACTGCTGGTCTGGGGATGCGACGGACTTGATGAGGTGACCTTGTCGGGCCCGACAATGGTGCGAGAAGTGCGCGGAACCACGGTGACAAGCCACGAATGGACACCCGTCGACTTCGGGTTGGAGCCTTGCACCCTTGACGATTTGCGCGCTGACGGACCGACCGCGAGTGCGATGCGCATCCATGCCATTCTCGAAGGCGAAAGCGGACCGGCGCAGCGCATCGTCCTGGCCAATGCAGCGGCGGCACTTCTGGCGGCGGAACGTGTTCGTACACTAAGAGAGGGTGTCGAACTGGCACGACAGGCCATCGAAAGCGGGCGAGCAAGGCAGGTCCTGGAACGTCTGCGAGCCTGCACACCTGACACGTGACCACGGAGAGGATGCGAGCATGGCGCAAAAAGTCATCCTGGTGGCAGACCCGGGCATCGATGGCGCATTCGCCGCCGCCCTGGCCCTGAACGATCCCGATCTCGAAGTCATTGGGCTGGCCGCCACCGCGGGCAACGTGGACGCTGAACAGGCGACGAAGAATGTCCACATCGTTGTTGAACACATCGATCCGCCGCGCTGGCCGCGGATCGGTGCGGCCCTGCCCGGTGAATCCGATATTGATGGCAAGGTGCTGCACGGACCCGGTGGGCTTGGTGGCGTCGATTTTCCCGTCGCGAAGTTGCACCATCCTCACAACAGCGACAAATTGATCGTCGATCTCGTCCGACAGAATCCCAAGGAAGTGACCATCGTCGTCCTCGGCCCGCTAACGGCGCTGGCGCGTGCCCTGGAACGCGACGTGGAGCTTCCACATCTCCTGCACCGCATCGTGTGCCTCGGCGGCAGCTGGCATGAGCCCGGCAATGCCAATGCCGTGTCGGAATTTCACTTCTACTGCGATCCGCTCAGTGCGCGCAAAGTGCTCCAGTGCGGCGCCCCCGTGACGCTGATTCCCTTGGATGCCTCGCGCAAGGTCCTGTTCTCGCCGACCGATTTGCTGGAACTGCCCAACCCCGACTCGCGGACCTGCAAATTCCTCCGCCAGATCGTACCGTTCGGCATTCGTGCCACCAGCAATTTGTACGGGATCGAGGGCTTCCATCTCAAGGACGTCCTCGGCATTGTTTCCGTATCGCTGCCCACCACCCTGACGACCAAGGCGATGGTGGTAGACGTGGAGACACGCGGGGAATTGACGCGCGGGATGAGCGTGGTCGATGCCCGGCCCCAAACCCGCGCCAAGCCGAATGTCGACCTGGTCGTGGGCGTGGACGTGGCCGGCGTGCGCGACTACATCAAGCAACTGCTCCGCGCCACGGACTGAGGCGTTTCAGGCCACCCAGTGACTGTTTGCAAAAACACTGACATACCACGTTTGCAACAGCAAACTCGCTCCATTGAATAGCCGCAGGCCGCCCAGTGCGATGGCCGCCGACCGTCCGGTCATCACCGTGACCTGGCAAAGGAGATGAACAAAGCCGAGGACCACCACGACGTACGCACAAAAGGAATAGCGAATGACGCTCTGGAGCGGTTCATCGGGATGGCAGATCATCCCTGCAACGCCAAAGTAGAACAGGAACGCGCCGCAGAGATAGTAGCCTAGCCGTTGGCGAACTTCGGCGCCGGTCGAATGTCGGCGACAGCAGATCTCCACCGTTGCCACGCCGGCAAACATGCACACCATCAGCGGGACCGTAACGCGACTCGCCCAATTGCCGGTCAGGAATGGCGGGTGATTGGTCGGAAAGTACAGATGCCAGTAGTCGGGGTTCACAATCCAGAGATAATCGGGCTTCACTCCGACGGCGGCCTGGGCCATCAGGTAAGCATTCCACGCGCCAAACCGCGCCTGACAGTAAGCAAAAAAAAGTAAGCCGCCCAGGCTGGCGGTAATGGCAAGCAACATCCTCGTCAGGACGCGAATGAACCGACCAGGGATGGGGCCGTCCCAGCTTTGCAACACGGGAACGCCCACCAATGGTAGACCGACGATTCGTGTTGCGGTCATCGCGATGCCATACAGTGCTGCCAGCGGCCATGCCCATCGTTCGTGCCGCTTGCTCCAGTAGAAAAAGCCAAGGACCCCGAGGAGGAATAGCGATTCGGAGTATCCGGCAATCAGAAAAAACGCGGCGGGATGGGCGAGCAGGGTGATGGTCGCGCCCTCGATCAGGCGTGGCGAAGCTTTCCAGTGATCCATGAAGCGGAACCAGTAGGTCCAGAATCCCCAACAGCTCAGCTGTGAGACGAGCAACACCGATGTTTGCACGCTCACGCCAAGAACCGTCTGCAAGGCCCGGATCACCAGTGGATAGCCCGGGAAAAAACCGACATTGCAGGCATCCTTGTCATCGGTAGAGGGGGCCGGCGGGTGGTTGGTGCGGTAACCGCGTGCGGCGACGTGGGCGTACCACACCCCATCCCACTGGTAGAGGCTCGAGTATGCTTGCAGCGGATTGACGCGTTGTGCCAGCATCACCACCAAGCAAGCAAATCCGATCTGACCCAGGGTGATCGCCAAGCCCCGGATAGAACAGCGAAACCAGATATGATGGGGCAATCGATTGCTCGGTTCAGTCACGACCGGACCACCTCGTATTTGTGAGAAGCGACGGTCGTGAGCACCTGGCGCAATCCAGCGGCGGCAGATTGCTGGCCAGCAGCGCCCGTCTCCGTCAAATTTCCTGGACGAAGCAGCGTTGTAGCATCAGTATACGTCACGGCGAACGCGGGTACGGCTGTGATCCGCGTTCCTTCATCCGACCCAGGATCCGCGCGTGAAGAGGCTGATCAGCCATGTTTCCAGCGCAAGCGCGATCAGGTTGTAGGTCATCAGCGCCGCCAGCATGACCGTGCGTCGTCCAGGGGCAATGGGTACCCGACAGGCCAGGTGAGTCAGACCGAGGGCCAGCATGACGTGGACGGGAAACATGTAACGAACAAGACTGCGAAGCTCCTGAGGCGTTTCCACGTGCAGCTGGCTCGTGTAGCACATGTAGAACATGATGAGCGCGGACAGGTAAAACCCCATGCGTTCGCCGAGGCCACTGTCCGACATGCGTCGTCTCACGCTCCATTCCAGGACGATCACGATGCAGAATACGGACAGCATGACCGGCACCGAAAACCGGCTCAGCCCGTGGGCGCCCCAGTCATCAAGCTGAACGTACGGTGTGTAGAGCCGTGCATTGGTCAGATCGAAGAGGCCAAGATAGTCGGGATTCACGTCCCAGCCGATACGCTGCGTCTCCATGTACAAGTTCCACTGTCCCCAGCGCCACTGACAGTAGGCGAAGAAGCTCAATACGCCCAGCCCCGCGACAACCATCAGGAGGAGCGCGGGGATCAGGGCAAGCAGTCGCTGGGGCAATGGTTTTGCCGCGCTATGCCTCCAGGCAACGAACATCGGATACCAGCTCAGCGGCACTCCGACAATGCGTGTCGCGGTCATCACGAATCCGTGGAGCGCAGCCAATGGCCATGCCCAATGTTCGCCGCGCTCAGACCAGTAAAAGTAGCCGAGCAGCGCCATCAGGAAGAGCGATTCGGAGTAACCAGCGACCAGGAAAAACGCGCACGGGTGTGAATACACCGTGCCGACGGCAATCAGGACGACCGCGGTCGGTACCCGCCAGCGCTGGAAGAACCGTAGAAGATACGTCCAGAATGCCCAGCAGCAGAGCTGCGCGGTCACCAGCAATGCAGATTTCGCATCGAGACCGAAGAATCGGCCCAGGCCACGAGCCAGGCACGGGTAACCGGGCAAGAAGGCGACGTTGGAGTCCTCTTTGTCCTGCGGCTTGGGCGGCAATGAACTGCGGTAGCCGTGTTCGACAATGTGCGCGTACCAGTTGGAATCCCACTGAGCGAGGGCGAAATATGCATCCGCCGGCCCCTTCGCTTCGCCGACGCCAACGACGGCAACAACGAACAAGAGTTGACCGAACATCAAGAACCACCCGCCCGCAACCGCCTGCCAAAGGTGGCGAAAGGGCGGCTCCGGTGTACGATCCAGCGGGAGCTGAGACATCGCCGCGGACTTACTCCTATCACCGTGCGAAAGCGATTCAGAGTGATGCAAGCCCCACTCGGTAAGCAGCAAGGGGCTACGAAAGGCGTTGGGGCATGGCGCTGGGCCATTTTGCAGCATCCGGGGCCCGACCTATGGCTTCTCGGCGGGCTGCGCCGCGCTGCTCTTCGCCTTGTTCACTTCTTCCTGTAGGAAGTCCTTGATGACCGTGCGCTCCAGCGCGCCGCCGCCGATGAACGCGCCCAGGACCAGGACCAGCAGCACGATCTTGCCCTTCTTGTCGTACATGTCGAACAGGCTGTAAAGGATCTGCACAACCAACACGCCCGCCGTGATCGCGCCGAATGCAGCGGTGGCGCCCGCCGGACACGGATCGAGACGGCCGGCCCACCAGCCGACGCCGATCTCCGTGATGCTGGTTACGATGGCTGCCGGCGCCACGATGGTCTTCACCCACGGCCAGCAGTTGGTGAAGCTGAAGATCAGGCCAGTGAGGCAGTACATCATGGCGAAGCCGAACATGTGCACATGCGTCGTCTGAGCCAGTTTGCTCAGTTCCATGGCGCTGGCGGTTTTCACTTCGAGGTATTTCGACATCTTCGGATAGGAATCGAGCTCGAACTTCGCGGCATTGCGGTCGCGGCCGCCGTCTTGCGAGTGGCAGCAGGCACAGCGCTCGTTGATGAGCAGCTTGATCTTCACATGCGGTTGGCCTTCTTCTTCGACGAAGAAGTCCTTGGTCAACTTCCAGCCGCCGGCGCGTTCCGGAAGAGCGAAATCATCCTTATCATACGCCTTCTCGTCGGCGCCGGCGCGCAGCCAGGCGAGCACGGCGTCAATCTCGCCTTCGCGCTCGTCGTGCAGCTTCTTGAGCGCCGCTTCACGTGCCTTGGGTTCCTCGATATTCTCAATCTTGCGAATTTCCTTGTTCCAGCCGCTGGACTTGTCCTTGAAGGCACGGCGCATGCTGCCCTGCCCGGTGAAAGGCTCTGTCTCAGGCGTGACGACCAGCCGCTCGAAGCGGTTCATCGGCTTGGCGCCGGTGTGGCCGTAGTAGGTGGTCACGGCCTCTTCGGGGCCGGGAATATACTGGCCTGCCCTGGCGCCGCCGTTGAAGTGCAATTGCACCAGCGCCGAAAGGTAGCCGAGGCCGATGGCCGCCAGGAAGCACGTGAGCACCAGTCGCGAGGGAAGCGGCAGGTCACGGAGCACGAAACGGCGATCGAGAGCGGTATTGGCCACGATGGCTCACTCCAGGCAGGGGAAAACAATGCAGAAAACTCAACCAGCAGGCAGGACGGCGCGGACCGCTTCCAGGACACGGCTGCGGGCTTCTTCCAAAGGTGCTTCAATCGTGGCGCCCGACGCCAGCCGATGACCGCCGCCGCCGAACTGCTCGGCCAGGCGGCTGACGTCCACGCGCTCGCGCGAGCGGAAGCTGACCTTGATACCGCTGCGTACCTGCTCGACGAAGAACAAACCGACTTCCACTCCGGCCACGCTGCGAGTGAAGTTCACCAGGTCCTCGGTGTCCTGTGGCAAGGCGCCCGTGGCGGCGTAATCCGTCCGATGGATCGCCGTCCAGCAGACCTTGCCGTCGAATTCCATCTGCAGCCGTTCCAGGGCCATGCCCATCAGCTTCAACCGGCCCAGCGTATTGCGCTCGAATAGCAGCTCGTAGAGGATTTCCGGCCGGGCGCCGAGCTTGACCAGCTGCGACGCCAGGGCAAACGTCTGCGGCGTGGCATTGCTGTGGCGGAACCAGCCGGTGTCCATGGCCAGGGCGGCGAACATGGCATCGGCCATGCTTGGCGTGACCTGGCCGCCCAGCGCGGTGATCGCTTCAAACGCGAGCCGGCCCGTCGCCTCGGCACTGGTATCCACCAGACGCAGTGCCTTCAGGTCATCCTGTGTACGGTGATGGTCGATGACGACCTTCGGGCAATCGAGCTTCATCATGAACGGCGCGAAGTCGCCAAGCTGGTTCCAGGTGCCGGTGTCGAGGACGATCACCGCATCCGTATTCTTCCAGTCATCGCCCGGCGGCTGGAAGCGATCGATCTTGCCGTCCGTGTTGAGAAAGTCGTAGCGGGCGGGCAGCACGCTGAGCGTCAACTGATGGACCTGCTTGCCCTGCTGCTCGAGGGCTGCGCCGAGGGCACGCATCGAACCGAGGCCGTCGGCATCGGGTCGCACGTGGGTCGTGAGCACAAAGCGCTGATGGCGCCCGACAAAATCCACAAAGGGCTGCCAGTCGATCGGCATGTTCGGCCGTTCCTCCGCGCGGGTCCGTGGCTGGAACTGATTATAACCCGCTCGCCGCCGAGGGAAAGGCGAGGGCGTATGTTATCCTTGCTTGCCACGTCGTGAAGTGCGGACCCAACGAGGTGGGGATGGATGCGGGGCGACGATTCTGGCGCGCCGAGACGGGGGTCTTCCTCGGTCTCTGGCTGTTCTTGATGGTTGTCGGCCGCGCACGGCTGTTCCAGGATCCGGGCACCTTCTGGCACGTCGCCACGGGCGAACGGGTGCTTCGTCGCGGCGAGCTGGTTCGGTGGGACCCCTTCAGCTTCACCGCCGACCAGCCGTGGGTCCCCTTTCAATGGCTGGGCGAAATCCTGATGGCGCTGGCCTATCGCCTGGGCGGGCTCGATGCGCTCCTGACACTTGCCGTGACGATCCTCGCCGGCCTCT
Organism: Gemmataceae bacterium; assembly: GCA_019752375.1. GTDB lineage: Bacteria > Planctomycetota > Planctomycetia > Gemmatales > Gemmataceae > JAIEMG01. Next base: position 23,786 of record JAIEMG010000045.1, read on the forward strand.
ATACCTGGATCGCCCATCGCCTCTTACGCGCTGGACTGCACTGGATACTGACGGCGGTGCTCGTGGTCCTCGTGCTGGGAGGCAGCGCGATTCACTTCCACATTCGGCCGCACCTGGCCACGATGGTCTTCATCGGAGCGACCTGGGCGGTGCTGGCCGACTTCGAAGCGGGGCGCATTGGACTGTGCCGGGTCGCGCTGCTGGTGCCGATCTACCTGGCGTGGACCAGCCTGCACGGCGGCATGCTCGGCGGCCTGGGTACGTTGGTGCTGGCCTGGATTGGCTGGGCTGCGTGGCGGGTTGTTGGCTGGGAGAGTCCGTTGACCGACCTGCGTCGAACGGCAGCCGTCGCGGCCATCATCGGCGCGTGCACTTTGACGGCGTTGGTCAATCCGTACGGCGCCGACCTGCCGAAAACGTGGTTGATCATCCTCCGTTCACCATTGCTGCCCGTCGTCGTCAGCGAACATGCGTCGCTTGGCTGGTTCGCGCCGGAGGCATGGCTGCTCTACGCGTTATTGCTGGTTTACAGCGGCGTGCTGCTGACACTGACATGCCGCCCCCGCGTGACCTGGCTGCTCCCGCTCGTATGGTTCTACCTAGCCACGGCGCGAGTGCGACAGGCACCGCTTTTTGCCATTATCACCGGTCTGGCGCTGGCGGAGATGTTGCCGAGGACCTCCTGGGGCACACAACAACGGCACCTGGGCGCCGGGTGGCTGCACGCATCATCGACAGAGCCGCCTGGCTGGCGCTGGCTGCTCTTGCCCGCGCTCGTTGTCGGCACTTCCCTCTTGTTTCAGACCCTGCACGTCTCGGCGCCCGTGATCGGCCATGGCTGGGCCCAGCCGGATCCGGCCCAGTGGCCGTTCGAGCTGCTGCCGGAGCTGGAACGCTTGCAGGATCGCCAGCCGGGCGGAACGCCGATCTTCAACGAGGTCGGGCACGGCGGCTTCCTCATCCTGTACACTCCCGGATTCCGCGTCTTCATCGACGACCGCTACGAACTCTATGGCGATAACCGGTTGCGCGAGTACGTGTTCGGCCGACCCGAAGGAATGGCTGCACAGATTCAGGAGTGGGAACGCCGCTGGCTCTTCGACCTGGCGTTGACGACCACGGGATCGGTTTACGATCGGTATTTCAGCACGTCTCCCGACTGGTCCGTCATCCAGCGCACGGCAACGGCGACGTTGTATCAAAAGGTCAGGAAGGCTCCGAAGACGCTGGCCGAAAAATCGCAAAATAGCGATTGCAAGCGGCACGCGCGACCGTTACGATCTTCTTTGATTGAGGGGGATTCGGTACGGATCTTGCTGTCTTGATCTGCCAGGTACGCTCGCCCGAAGACTGCGACTCTTGCATCCAACCGCAACGGCGTTTTCGTCTCACCAACCGGCGCTTCTCTCACACTCTCACCAAATTGAGAGGCGCCAGCCGAAGCACACAAGGGGGTATCATGCTCACGATCTGGGGTGCCAAGCAACGCTTCTGCGACGGCATGAATCGTCGCAACTTCCTGAAAATCGGCGCGTTCGGCGCGGGCCTGTCGCTCGCCGACATGATGCGCCTCAACGCGACCGCCGGCAACACGCAGCCGACGTCGACCAAGTCCGCCATCATGATCTACCTGCCGGGCGGACCGTCGCACATTGACATGTATGACCTCAAGCCCGAAGCACCGGTCGAGTTCCGCGGCGAATTCAAGCCGATCGCGACCAACGTGCCAGGCGTGCAGATTTCCGAACACTTCCCGCTTCAGGCGAAGATGTGGGACAAGTTGGCGGTCATCCGCTCGCTCGTCGCTGCTCCGGAGCACTCCGACCACGAGACCAGCACGGGCTACAGCGAGGCCGTCAACCGCCTGGCCCATCACCCATCGTTCGGTTCGGTCATCTCGAAGCTGCGCGGCGGCAGCAACGGCGACGTGCCTCCGTATGTCAGCCTCCGCGGCCTGTCGGGCGGCCTGGAACCCGGCTTCCTGGGTGTTGCCAACCGCGCTTTCTCGCCGAGCGGTCCTGGCATCGAAAACCTGCGCCTGGGCAACGGCATGACGATGAACCGGCTCGAAGACCGCAAGCAATTGCTGGAGAGTTTTGACACCGTTCGCCGCGACATCGACGCCAGCGGCACCATGAAGGGCCTGGACGGCTTCAACGTCCGCGCCTTTGAGATGGTCGCATCCGGCACCGTGCGCAAGGCACTCGACCTGACGAAGGAAGAGCCCCGCGCTCGCGACCGCTACAAGGGCGTCGAGCAGTTCCTGATGGCCCGCCGCCTGGTGGAAGCGGGCGTCGGCTGCGTCACTCTGTCCATCGGCGGCTGGGACACCCACAGCGAGAACTTCAAGAGCTTGCGCCGCCAATTGCCCGAAGTGGATCGCGGCGTTGCCAACCTCATCCAGGACCTGCACGACCGCGGCATGGAAAAGGACGTGGTCACAGTCATGTGGGGCGAATTCGGCCGCACCCCGAAGATCGGCGATTCGACCGCGGACGGCTGCGGCCACTGGCCACCAGTCATGTCGGCATTGATCGCGGGCGGCGGTCTGAAGATGGGCCAGGCGATCGGCACTTCCAGCGCTCGTGGCGAGTATCCCAAGGATCGGCCGTACCGCGTCTCCCAGGTGCTGTCCACCATGTACCAGGCGCTCGGCATCGACCCATCGCAGACGTTCCCCAACGGCACTGGCCGCCCGATGTACATCCTCGACGACCGTGACCCGGTCACCGAGCTGGTCTAAGGCAAAGCGAAGCAACAGCAACGAGGGAAGCGCGGCATGCCGCGCTTCCCTCGCAACATGAACGGCCTTCATGGTTGCTTCCCGTTTGAGAAACGGATGACATTTGCATGCCGGCCGGGGGCACTAGCCTGGGTGAGCTGTCGTCCGCCGGCTGAATCTTACGCTTCTCCTACGATGTAAGTTACCACTTTCTCGGTCAATGGGCCTGATCGGATCTGGGTGATGCCGTCACCCGCTGGATCGCCTCGGCCAGCAGTGGAGCGGCGACTGCCCCGGAGAACGACATCTGTCGGTTGAAGAAAAACGAGGGCACGCCGCTCACTCCAAGCGACTTGTACCTTGCCTCCTCAAGGAGCACGTCGGCCCGACCACCGTCACCAGTAAGCAGGTGCTCGGCTTCTGCGGCTGGTAATCCGCTCTCAGCGGCCAGTCGAACCAGCATTGGCTGGTCATTCAGGTCTACCCCCTCTTCGAAGTAGCCCTTGAACAGTCGTTCCACAACCGCATCCTGCATTCCCTTGGTCCCGGCCAACCAGATCAATCGATGGGCTTCCAGCGTGTTCGGCGTCCGGGTCATTTTCTCGAAGGCGAAGGTGATGCCTTCCTCCGCCCCGGCGGCAGCGACCTGGGCGTCGAGAGCCTGGGAACGCTCCCAGCTACCGAACTTGGTGGTGCGGTAGGCCCGCCGCTCGATGCCCTGCGGTGGCATCTGTGGGTTTAACTGAAAGGGCTTCCAATTCACCTTCAGCCCGAGTGTATGGCCCAGCAGCTTCAACGCTTTCTCCAGCCGCCGCTTGCCGATCCAGCACCAAGGGCAGATCACGTCGGACACGATGTCGATGGTCAAGGTGCCCGTGGAAGACGCAGAACTGGGCGAACCCGGTTCCCCGGCAGTAGAACAAGCGTTGTCCGTGCAGGCTCGGCTCAGGTCAGTCATGGTCGTCCTCCTGCCGTCCGTTTACGATGTCAGGCCGCCCTCGTCGGCACGGCCTCCATGGAGACGGGCGATGCTGATCGTTGTCAGCCACGTTGTCGAACACGGGATGGTGACGTACAAAGGCCTGCCGGCCCCGCTGATCTGCGACTTCCGTCTGATGTCCCATCCAGGTGTCGATCAACCGTTGATCGACGCTTTTCGCTGCGCAGTTGCTGGCAAACGAGTGACGCAACAAATGCCAGCCAAGCAGCACCTTCCACTTCGAGTCATCGACCGCCGTCCGAAAGCCCTTCGCCACCATCTGGACATTTACTGGCTTGCCCGTGCATGCGCCGACGGTATGCTGGCCGCCCGGACATGAGGCTATCCACTCCTGCATGACCGCCTTGAGCGGCACCGCCATCGGCACGGACCGAAACGTCAACCCCATGGACCGGTCCCGCTTTTTTTCCGGGTCGTCACGCATCCGACTGCGAAGTCAAAGTCTTCAATACGCGAACGCAGCATCTCCGACCGACGGGCGCCGGTGTTCGCTGCCGTGCAGAACATGATGTAGATGTACCGAGCATGTGCATGGACACGGACGTGGTCGAGAAGTTCCTCGATTTCCGCCAGGTTCAGGAAGAGAGAACCATCCCAGCTCACCAGCAACTTCTTCCCCGTTTGCACCAGCAAGTGTTTCAGGAAGACCACGCTTTCCGAACTCGACAGCCCTTCCCGACGGACCAAGGTATACAGATTTCCCGCCGGCGTGACTCCCGCCATCATCGACAGGTGGTCGCGTGTCAACCGTTTGTCAATGACCGGGGTCTGCCCCTTCGGTCCATACGTCCGGACCACGCCCGGCAACAAGTAAAGGCCCGGTTCGTCCGCGGAGTTGCTCCGGGGTGAATTGGCGTCGTGGCATGGTGCATCCTGCGCTGGAGGGAGCGGGAAACGGCCTGTCGAACTTCTCCGGCGGACTCTAGCAAATCAACTTGGCATTACAAAGCAGTTCATGACCTCATTGACCAGGGCTATTCGGTTATTGAGACTGCGGGAGATCGAGAAGATCAACGGCCTCGGCGGGGTGTGCGTTGAGCCGGCGTATGGCGGCCGCGTGGCTGGGAGCGTCCACGCCCGCCAACCGATGGATGACGGTGTTGCGCATGGCGGCGAACACCTGAGGGGCCGAACCCTTGCGCACCCCGCAGGCGTCCTCCCCCAGCGTTACGTCGCGCACATAATGCAGCCCGTTCTCGATCCCCCAGTGTCCGCGCACCAGTCCCGCCAGACATTCCGCGTCGGCCTCTTCCGGTGTCAGGCTGGTCATCCCGTAGACCACCTCCACCGTCGTCTCCCTCTTCACGGTTCGCTCCCGCGTGATCTCCAACCCCTGCGCCAGCCCCGGCCACTTCTGGTGCACCGTCAGGATCGCGGTCGTCCGTACCGTCCGCTTCTCCACCCGCCCGTGCCCCTTCTCCACACGGGTATGGACCCGCTCGGACGAAGGCGGTGGAACGTCAGGGGGAAAAAGCCGCCGCCATATTCTGGGCGGCGGCCTCAAAGCCGAAGCCGGCGGCGATGTCTCTCTCCAGACCCAACTGGTTGCCCTTGACGGTGAACAGGTAGTCGCCGCCTTGCTCGACAATCTTCGCGCACAGGTCACGCTGGCAGAACATCGCGTCGCCGAGGATGACCTTCCCCTGGAGCGGCAGGATGCCCAGCAGCTCCAGGGCGGCCTTGTGCTCGTTGGTCTTGGCATCGACCTTGATCTGGGCGAGGACGGCGTGGTGCTGGTGGGCATAGGCGGCGACCAGGTGTTGCCCGGGCATCTCACCATCACGGCTACCGCACAACGTCTTGCCATCGAGAGAAACCGGCTGCAGGTCGGCTGCCGCGGCAGGGGGCAGGCGGGAGGCGACCCAGCAGGATAGCGCGGTCTCGAACGCGGGAGCGTCGAGGCGGCCGAACAGGTCGCACAAGCAAGAGGGGGCGGGCGTCTTGCCGCGCAGGAATCCCAGCGCATGGGCCAACTCGACGCCATGGTCGCGGCCGAATTGGGCGATGGGTCCCTTGCAGCCGCGGAGCATGGCGAGGACGGTCAAAGCGAGGATTGCCAGCAACGGGTGCCGCCGGCCGTGCCGGCTGCGGGGATCAGGCACTTCGGCGAGCACATCCAACAGGGAAAGCGGGGCCATCGAGGGAACCTCCGGTCAGGGTGGGCGCGGCTGCCTCCTCTACTCAATCCCTCCTTCCCTGCCAATCTCAATCAGCGAATAGCCCTGCCTCATTGACGATTCGCCCTGGGGTTGCGATTGACATTTTGGGACGCGACTCTACGATTATGCAGGACGGGGCGTAGCTCAGTTTGGCTAGAGCGCACGGTTCGGGACCGTGAGGTCGGAGGTTCAAATCCTCTCGCCCCGACTAGACTTACGACAAGTCGGTTGGGAATTGTCAGGTTTCCCGTCAGGATTCACAGCGCTAGACGGACGAATCCTGACGTTCATCCCGAAGAGAAAAGTGCGGGCGAGGGGCTGGCAGATGCCACTCCAACACAGCCCCCCGCCTCGCGGTGCATCTCGGCAAGATTCTTTCTTGACTGGAGGTGCATCCGTGCCACGATCCCCCAAACCCTTCCCCTGGCGCGACGGCTGGTACACCGACGCAGGCGGCACGCGCACGTTCCTGCTGCCCCGAACCGCCAGCCGCAGGGACGCCGAAGCCGAACTCCGCAAGCTGCTTGACGAGCGGGAACAGAGCGGCTCCATCATCAATCCGAACCTGACTGTGGCCGAGTTGTCGGCCCTCTTTCTGGAGATGGTCCAAGCCGAGAAAGCCCCGACCACCTACCTCACTTACCAGCGGTGGCTCACCGAGTTCAGCAAGGAACACGGTGCGAAGTTGGTGCGGCGCGTCACCCGCCACGACGCCCAGCGGTTCAAGGCCAAGGTGATGAAGGCCATCAACCCTCGCACGGACAAGCCCTACAAGCCGAAGACCGTCAACCACGCCCTGATCGCCCTGAAGCGCTGCTGGAATTGGGCCAAGGACGCCGAACTCATCACCTGCCGAAACCCGTTCGCGGGCATCCCCATGCTTCCTGCCGATGGACGGCAGCGGATCGCCACGGACGACGAGTTTCGGGCGCTGCTGCGGCACAGTGACGCCCTGTTCCGCCAGGTGTTGCTGTGCTTCCGCTACCTGCCGATCCGCCCGCAAGACTTGCGAACGCTCCAGTGGGAAGGCCAGAACTACGTCGATTTCACCAACCACTGCTGGGTGATCCGCAGGCACAAGACCTACCTAACCAGCAAGCAGAAGAAAGCACGAATTATCCTGATGCCGCCGCCTGTCGAGAACCTGCTGTTGTGGCGGAAAAAGAACTACCCCGACAGCACCCACGTCTTCTTGAACGAGGACGGCAACCCCTGGAAGAAGGACGCCCTGTGCCTCCGAATGCGGCGGTTGCGCGAACGGGCGGGCATCAAGGCCGACGCCAACGGCGAGGAGTTCGTCCTGTACACCAACCGCCACACCTACTGCACACGGTCGGCGGCGGTGATGAGCGGCCCCGAACTCCAGGCGCTCGCGGGGCACTCCGAGTACCGCACGACCGAACGCTACGTTCACCTGGCCCAGCAGAAGAAGTTGCTCGCGGACGCCGCAGGCAAGGCAGCCGAGGCGATGCGGCTTCACAGCCCAGGCAAGTGACGCTGGATCAAATCGCGCAGTTGCGACTTGGGCGGGATGCTAGGCGTCCCGCCCTTTCTCGCTTCCAGCCAGGCCACCAGGTCTTTCCGCTGAATCCGCCAGACAGGACGGGCCTCACTGCCGATGTTGGCGGCTGGGAGTTCCCTGGCGTAAATCTTGCGGCGCAGATAGGACTCGGACAGGGACGTAAGGATCGCCACATCTTTCACGGTCAGGTACTCGGCCCGTTGGAGGTCGTGGCAAGCGCCGTCATGCCCAGCAGGGGCCACTGGCAACTTCGCCGTCGAACGCCCCCTGCCGACATGCCGTTGCCCCTGGTTTAGTTCTGCGGCCAGATCATCACCAGTGGGATCGTCCGCAGCCTGGTACGGAACTTTGATTTCAACGGTGACGATGGTATCGGCGTGGTCGCCGCCGTGCCGAACGTCGAGAACATGAATCAGTTCAAAGCCCCGCTCCGTGCCCAGGCCGCTTGAGTTCCGCCCGCAGCAAATGGCCAAACCGCCTGGCACGATCTTCTTAACCGCCACGGCCTTGACCTGCCAAGTGTCGGCAGTGGTGCTGTCCGCGCCCCTGCCGTCGTCGTTGATCGAGCGAAGTCTGCTGGTCTGGTCGAGAATGATCCCCTGCAACGACTCGTCGGCAAATCTGCCAAGGAAGTCGGCGGCTTCGCCGTGGTGCCGAGGCTTCAGGTCGTTGCGATGCTCGGCAGGACTCCTCTGACCTGCAAACGGGTCGGCCCAGCCCTGGCCTTTGCCCACGAACAGGCGCAGCAGTTCGGCAATCGGCAGTATCCGAAGAGTATCAGCGTTGGGCACGGCCCAAGCGCAGTGAAGGACAGGTGGAGACACGGCCAACCTCGCAGCTTGTTGCGTTCATCCCTGCATCTACGGTACTACGGGTTGAGACTTTGGTAAGCGGATTCCACGTCCTGCTCTACTTGGGCAAGAAGAACCGCGTTATCTTGTCCAAACTGAAGTCCTGGTACAGTTCCCACAAGCTACGGCCACCGCCTTCGCCTCGCCTGGTACAATGGAATCCGTTGATCCCGTTCGGGGTTGGGCCTATCGGTTCGACCAGGGCGTAGCAGGCGGTTCAATCTCAAGGGAGTCGCCGTTAGCAACCGAAAAGAAAAAGCCCCTCCGAAACGATCAGAGGGGCGATATAAGACCCACTCTTATATAGCGGGGCTGCTCCCTTACGCTTCCCCCGTCACTATCTCCTCGAATGGAGGATTCTTGCCAACGCAACCTTCGGCAGTCTCGACACCGCACTCGCTCCACTCAGAAGTCGCTGGGTCGAACACCTGTATCTCGGCGTACACCGAAGGCGGGGATGCTTCTTTGACCAGTCGCGGTATTCTTTAGTGGCAGCCGACTCTTGTTGGATGGTCATTCTTCAACCTCTTCATTGCCATGTTCATTCAGACTCTCCAGTTTGTCCGTCCACCATTCGTTAGCGGCTTCCCGCGACTCTTCTTTCGTCGCACTAACTTCCAGAGCCTTGCAGGAAACGCTGTAGGTTTTGCCCTTATAGCGTTTCCGCCACCGATGGCCAGCTTGATCCCATGTCATCAAATAGTTCATTTGGGTTTCCTTTTCGATCATCTGCCCTTATATTACTTCGGATTTTCAGTTTGGTAAAAGCCAAGGTCGGAAAACTGGTCGATCAGTCGGCGCAAACAACGGCACCTGCCCTGGCTGCCCTCGCCTTTTACAACAGAATCCGCCGTTCCCGTTCGACGTTGCGTAGTGGCCACTGGTCGTCGCGTTCGACCAGGGCGTAGCAGAAGGGCATAGGCGAGCGGGTTTTGCCTTCCGTGGCCTTCCGCAGGCGCAGCACTTGTGGGTTCTCATGGTTTAAGTCGGATACACTGCCCTGCTCTGGACGCAAGCTTCATTTCCTTTTCGCTATCGCCGTTTCGCTGAACTTACCTGCTAACTCACGGCGCGCAGCCACGCAATGGTTGTAAAAGGCGACGAGAAACCGATGGTCATAAGCTACGCATTGCTGTACACCAGCCACGTCTTCCACATCGACGGGTGTAGCGCACTGGCAAGGCTTGCAGACCACATAGGGCTGCTGGAACACCGTTCGGTAATCGACTTGAACATCAGCCTTCTGGTTGCAGGTCGGGCATATCGCAACCGCGTGCAGGTGATACTTTGCCTGGCAATAATCACAAAGCCCCTTTTTGCCGCACACACATTGAAAGTCAACACGCATTCTTCACCTCGTTTCCTATTCTGGCTGTAACAAAGTAGCGTCGGCGCTGAACCTAATGCGATTACGGGACCATTTGAAGACAGCAAGGACACCATCGACATTCCGCAAGATTACCGTGCTGACTGGTCCACCTTTCCGCACCGCGTAGTTATGTCGAATTATCTCGCTTCGCGTCCTATACGGCACATCAGCATTGGCACCGAATCGTTGAAAATAGAGACGACACGCTTCGTTATAAACGTCGTCGTCATCACCCCAGCAGACTTGATCTGGCTTATTCATTGGAGTCCCCTTCGTTGATGACAAACTGTGCGCTCTAAGCATCAAGAGTTACACCAGACGCATTCCGTCATTTTCCTCTTGCTCTCGCCGCTGGCGGCATTGTTAGGCAACTCGAAGGCGTGGCGGTTCCAACCAGCCAGCTTCTCTTGGTAGAGCGACGAGTCGTAGCCGCTGAGCATGACCTTGCCCTTGACCGCCTTCACCACGTCCAGTAGCTCCGCGTGCTGGTCCCTGGTCATTTCGTGGCTGTAGACCTGGGGCGCGGTTCGGGTTTCATTCAGGTAGGGCGGATCGAGGTAGAAGCAGGTGTTCGGCCCGTCCTGCTGCTGGATGACTTCCTTGGCGTCCTTCGGGCCGACGATCACTACCCGCTTTAGCCGTTCGTGGACGGCGGGCAGACCTTCCACCGCCGTCAACCAGGCCGACGCCTGTTCGTTCATGCCACGGCGGGTCGGTTGCGGGTGATCGGGGCGAAGCTGTCCATTCGGCCCGCAAGGGACTGGCGGCAACGGATGAAGAAGCAAACCGCCCGATCCACTGGACAGGCCAGGTCTTCGCCATTCTGCGCTTCGTGCCAATGGGCCTCGGAGAACGGCGCGGCCTGGACCCGCCTGTGGAACTTCCTGAAGGCGGCTTCGTCGGCCATGACCTTCCAGAAGTTCAGCAAGTCGCCGTCCAGGTCGTTGACGACCTCGGACACGCCCTCTCGATTCTTCGCCAGTAGGACGGCCAGCCCACCCGAACGGCTCGACATAGTGCAGGTGCGGCGGCATGAGCGATACGATCCAACGGGCGAGCTTGCCGTTGAAAGCGCCTTTGCCGCCGTGCCATTTCAGGGGGCCGTTCAGAGGCTTCCTGGCCTTTGTCCGTGTTGACGTCTTCATTCGTGCCCCGCTCCTTCCAGGCCGCGATCCACTGTGCCGTCATCACGCGCGAAGTCGTAGTAACGAGAAGTGTGCTGCTCGTCTTCATAGCGGAGGGCATCGCCCCTCATTTCAGCGAACACACCGCTCTCCAGGATCATCGTGGCAACCCATCGCTCATTCTTTGGATAAACTGCCTGCAACCACTTGATCGTCTCCTCGATGATCTGCCTTGGCGTCTTGGGTATATCCTTCAGCGGATCATCCTGCTCCGTCATGCTGGTCGGCTTCGGGAAGCCCCAGGCAACCGCCTGGGCGTCAGCGGCAGCTTCGGCTTCGTCGCCGCCCCTCGCACCGTCCAGACCATGCCCCAGCCAACTATGGCCGATTTCGTGAGCGATGACGAAGACCGCGTTGCCCCTGGGCATGTCCATCAGTTGCTCGGACAGGAAAACGACCCGCAGGCAAGCGAAGCCTTCCTTGAATTCGGTGGGGTGAACCCACACATCAAAGAACTCTCCCCACTGGCCGCTGCCGCCGACGAGGACGTGATTGGTGTCGTCCAGCAGCCAATCGCGGACTTCATCGGGCAGGCGATGGACAACCTCTGCGGCCAGGGCACGCAGATCGTGCTGCCCTTCCTTCGGTCGAGCCACATCGCCGTGGTAGTTCAGGGCTTCATAAACTGATGAAAGTGTCATAACAGCCCATTCCTTTCAAACACAACATCCTGCCGCCACAGCACGCCTTCGGTCGAACCCCTACGCCGACCGTGACGGTGGGCGCTCGCATCGCTCATCACCCGACGGGGCGTCGGAGTTCTCCCTGATGCGTTCGTTCAGGCTCGTTTCGCTAATCGTTGTTATCCGTTGATAGAAGTCGCGCAACGCGGCTACCACCGTCTCTTCTTCAATACGGTAATACCGTAATACGTCATCGAACGTTGCCCATGCCCGCAAACGAGGACATGATTGACCGCCCGCAACACTGCCTTCTATCCACTCCGAGAACGGTAGCTTGAGGTAGGAAGCACGCTTTCCCCGCTTGATGCCAGCACAACATATCCTTAGTTGGTTTTCCGCATGGTATTGCAGCGTGAGAGTGTCTCGGATAACCTCGCTACTTGCCGCGTCTCTTATCCATGCCTCGCTCACAACTACATACTCCTTCACTCCTCCTACAATCCGCAAACGCTGCAACGCAAACCACTGGCTAAGCTCAGCCATCGGATTCCCTATATGCTCTCGCACATCAGGGCACCAGAAATCAACCCCGCTATGTTGCGGTTGCGGTGAGACAACACAGGGCACAACTCTTTTCTCTTCCATCCATATTACCTTCGCAGCTTCCTGCACCCGTACAATCTCAGCCCAGAGACCATTTGTCAGAATATCTGTACAGAGGCTCTTGCCGAAGATGGCAGAGTACCGTTCACCCATTGCGACTCGCTGTTTGTGTGACAACATTACTTCTAAGTTCCTGTTCTTGTGTAGCGGTTCGACTCACCCATTCTGAATTGGCGTAACTCTATTACCTCTGTGGGGGATCGAACCCCGCAAGCCAACGTGGTCGGAACGGCATTAACCCCGATTACAGGTGCAGGACCACACGGGACGGGAATACAAATGGGGAGTGCAACCCACCTACACTTTCCCGCGAGTGCCAAATCTCCAAGACGGAGCAAAAACACTCGATGCCGCTCGGCACACCGACCACGCCAGCCGCCGCTCCAGTCAGCGACAGAGGCCGCTGCCTTCTATTGCGAATGTCTGGCATTGCGGTCGATAAGCTGGAAGAACGTTCTGAAGTCCTGGGCTTGTGCGATGCAAGCAGCAAGCACCTCATCATCGACCATGCGCTCCTGACATCGATTACAGGTTATGTAAGCCTCGATGATAAGATCATCTGGCATCAGGTCGATGAAGTGAGTAGGCGCGGCACCATGTTGCCGATGACATTCCCGTAACTGCTCTGCAAGTTCATGTTTGTTCATTGGTACTTTCTCCTTGGCGATTCCGTGCGGCAGGTGCGCTGCCGCTTTCACTTGTCTGGCGTCTATTGGTCGGTAGGAACACCACCAGAAACCCGATTCCTGGCAGGGTGTCATTCGGCCACTCACTCTTCCTCGGTGCCACCTGCCGCAACCCGAACCTTCTTGATGAACTTTTGGCAGATGCGGCAGTAGACTTTCACAAACCCAGCCTCGTACTTCGCCCACAACGGCGCTTTGCGGTGGCATTTCTTCTCAAAGCTGGCCGCAGCCGCTTCGGTGGCAACCTCGCCCACCACGCGGCCACAGACACAAGCCAAGGTCATTACCTGTGACTGCCGAAACTCAATCGCCAGCCCCGCGCTACTGTGGCAGTGAGGGTGGAACCACAACATACTGCCAAGTGTCTTTCCACATCCGCATGAGCAGGGCCGCTTCAGCCGTGCATCCAGCATTTGTCTCGTCAACATGCGCATTTTCCTTGTAGCGTTTGTTTTGTTTCAATGCGCAGGCGGATCGCTCGGTGAAGCAACGGGCTTCGCCGAGGTGGAACACGCCCGACCTACGGTTCTATTGGATTGCTTGCGGCAGATTGGGCCGCTATGGATGTGCTATTGCGTCCGTGAGTCTATTCCGCGTCCATGCGTGCGGTATTTGTGGTAGGCGAGTCCCATCCTAACTCCAAACCGAAATCTGTCAACGTTGTTTTCAGGATTCTCCATGAGGACTTGGACTGTGCATCGCAGGGAGGTAGTAGCGGAATGAGAAAGTGAAATGCTGCTTCCAGATCAATCGGGAAAAGTGGAAAAGCGAAATGCGCGAACGACGGTTCTTCAAGGTTAGCGATGCCGCTAAAGCGTTAGTATAAGGCTATAAGAGTCTCGCTATAAGAACTAAAGCTACGGCGCGAAAAGCACTTTTCAGCAGCCGCCGATTCATTGCATCATTGTCTCACTTGTGTTATCATGCTGACAACAAGCAGCAACTCCCTGCCTACTTCCATCTGACTTCCTCTTCACTTCTACGCCACTGCCTTTCCAGGCCACCGCTGCTGGGTCGCCCTAGCCTTGGTCTTGGTCGAGTCAACTCATTGCCCAGTGCCAGCCTTCGCCGTGGCTTCCTGGAAAACTGCTTTTCTCGGAAAAAATATAGAAGGCACGCTCCTATATAAGCGTAGGAACGCAAACCATGAAAACGGATTTATTACTTTTGCAGGACGTGGCCGAACAACTCGGCGTTCGCTACTACCGTGTCGTTTATGCGATTAAGAGCGGCCAGGTGCCCGACGTGAAGCTGCGGGTCGGCAATCGCCGCGTCTTCCAGCAGGACGAACTGCGTCGGCTGGCGGACTTCTTCGGCGTCAAACTGAAGGAACAGGAGGCCCATGCCAAATGAGTTCGCCACCATGCGGGAGATTGGCAGGCTGTTCGGCGTGACCAATCACACCATCGGCAGGAAGCTCAAGGAGTTGGGCCTGCGGACGCCTGACGGAAAGCCCAGCAGCGAGGCGTTTTCCCGTGGTCTTGTCGAGCAGAAATGGACCGACGATCACAAGCACTACTGCTGGGTCTGGCACATTGCGAAGACGGTGCCGCTCTTGGAGAAGGCAGGGCTGGTGAGACAACAGCCCGAAGTCCCATGAAACAGCAAGGCCCGCCATTGGTTGACGGGCCTTGCTGATTGCACAAAAAAACTCTCGACTCAAGTATATAGGAGTAGGATGCACAGAAAAATATCACAAAATCTCGACCAGTCTTTGCCAGCATTCACTGCGGCAACCCGTCCCGATCATCTGAGAACCAGAATCCAGTGGAAACGTGCCCGCCGCAAGGTGCGGAAGGGCGTACAGCCCGTCGCCCGCCTAACCTGGAAAACGACCGAATGGCAGGATGGCGACTGCCATGCCACCGATGGCACGGTGGAGGAAATTAAAGAACGAGTGACCGTCACCTGTGAATGCGGTTTGTTCGGTGTCGAACAAACGGCTCCCTACCGTGGCACCTGCCGCACTTGGGCCGTCGAGATTTTCAGGCGGTACTTCGTGGAGTTCACCAGCCCCGAATACCACATCTATTGGGCCGATCCAGCCGATCCCCGATGGTTGAAGTACGGATGGCCGTTCCCTGGCGAGAAAAAAGCTGGCTGGAAGTACGGCAACGGCCCGCTCACCGATGAACTCCTGAAAGTACATCTGCGCGGGAAAGGGCGATACGGTGTTCGCGGCGGCAAGTGGACGCGGTTCCTCGCCCTGGACCTGGACCTGCACGACGGCGATCCTGCCGTCTTCCTCGACATGCTTCGGGTGCTGCTGGCCGAATTCCACGGCAAGGACGGCTGGCACTTCCAGGTGGCCGAGAAGGGGGCACGGGGCATTCACCTCATCAGGTGCTTCAGCAAGCCTCGGCTGGTCGCAGAGGTTCGGGCGGAACTGGAGCGGAAACTTCAAGACCTGGACCGCCGCCACCCCGACCTGGCCGCAAGGGCGCTGGCGGCTGGCATGAACCCCTTCACGAAGGTCGAAATCTTCCCTCATGAGCGCAAAGGCTTCCGTCTGCCCCTTTGCTCAGGCCGCACGATGCTGCTCGACAGGCCGCTGCCCCTGGTCTTCAACCAGAGGATGAAGCGGGAAGTGCAGGACGTGGAGGGCTACGTCTCCTGGCTGTCCAGGGACGAGAAGACCTACATGCCCGCCGAGGAGGTCATCACCTACGTCAAGGATCGCCTGGCCCCGCCCAAGCCCAAGGTGCAACCGAAAACCGAGCGGCAGGCCGTTGGCGATTCCAAGAACGGCGCAGCGGCAGACGGCCTGGCCGACCTGGGGCCGATGAAGGGACAATTTGCGCAGAAGTTAGTTGCATTCTGGACAGGTGCCGACACGCCGCCCGACAGCCTGAACCCGTGGATCGGCATGACGGCCCGCGTCCTGCCCTTCTACCTGGATGACCAGGAAGACGCCGTTGCCCTGATCGAACGCTACATCGACGAACTGCCCGACGTGAGCTTTTCCGACCGCTTGAGCGGCGGTAGGCGTGCCGAAGTCAGCAGGGTGATCCGCGCCACGGTGAAGACAGTCTACCGCAGCAACGGTTATCAAGACGATCCAGCAACGTCCACCGAGAAGCTCCAGGCCACGGTCGCCGCCTGGAAGAAACGCGGCTTCGACCCGACCGACAAGACGACCTGGGATCGAGCCGCCGTTAATAACCTGCCCGACGTGAGCGTTAATAACTTCTTCTGGAAGGCCGAGGACGTTATTAAGCTCGGCTTGCTCCAGAACGCACTGCACGCCAGCCTGGAAACTGTATCCAGCGCCATGAAGTACCTGCTGAATCTGGTCAAAAAGCACGATGGCGAAATCGCCATCAATCTTGTGAAAAAGGTGCTGGAGAAGTTCGGCATTGCCTGTGGTCATCACGGCAAAGCAAACAAGGTGATGAAGCTGCTCTGCCAGTGGAAATGGGTCTATATTCGTGCTTTTGAGCGGTGGTATCCGCAAGAAGAAGATGGGGAGAAGAAGCAAGGTAGAGCCAGGAGCTATGGTGTTGGTGCGGAGATGGCTGACAAGTTCGAGGCGAAGTGTGGTGGTAATAACACAACACACACAACGTATCTATATATTGTGTCCCATCACAACGAGTCACCTGAACCCGTCTTGGCAACTTTCGAGCCTCAAGGCGATGAAATCTCCCTTGGCTGGCCCTGATGAGCGTTATTAACGACCAAGAACAGGCTGACATACGGTTATTACCCGAAGACGGTGCGTACAGGCTGCGCACTGGAGTCATGTTGTTGCTATCGTGTTGGGCAGTAAGACGTTATTAGCGGCTGCGCATGGCAGCGTGCCGTTATTGGCCGTGTAGGGTCAGAGCCGTTTGTTATTAAACGCCGCCAATTGCCATTGTACCTGTTCCCCCTGGACGAGTTTGCTCTCACTCCAAAGGGGAAACCGATGTATCAATGCTCGACCTGCGGCGCTCCCATATCACCCAACGCGCCGATCTGCTTCAACTGCGGCGAGACGACGATGAACGCCGAGGGCGGGTGTATGCTCCTGACCGCCGTGCTGGTCGTGCTGATGATGGCGCTGTGCGCTGGGGCGCTATAGACCGCCAACGCAAGCCCTGGCGTTCTATGACGGGTTTCTTTTTGTCCAAGAAGAGAGTTTCACCGATGAAACCTATCCTTCCTGCCCCACCAGTGCAGGCTGGCGGTACTTATTGAAGTTCGGGCCTGGCGAGTAAACAAACGCCCCCTGGCTGGTCCTGGTGGCCTTGAGGACGCCCTCCTCGGCCATCAGCGCCAGCACTTCTTCAAGGCGGTTGCGGTAGCCCGATGACGGGTCGCGGGGCGGGTAATCGAGCCATCTGCGGCGGTACTTGCCAAGGTCGCTGGAGCCGACGAACTGCTTTCCCAGGCGGTCGATCACGGCGATGATGCTGGCGTAATCCTTCTCTTTCCCCACTGGCAGCCGTGGCACGGCTGGTTTCGGCGCTTGACGGGTCGGGCTGACTAACTGGCCTGCCTGGAACCGCTGGACCAACCGCAGCAGGGCGTGGTTTTCAGTGGATCGGGCGAACTCCTCGATGGCCTGGATCACGACCTGGCGGGCGGTCCTGGCCTGTCGGTCGCCGTAAGTCTGCCTCAGCGCGTCTGATTTCTGGCCCGCGAGCATCGCCTGGAAGACGGCGACCAGGGGCAGGCCGTAAGCGGTTTCCTTCTGGCGCAAGTTGGACACAAGATCGCCAACAATTTCACCAAACGCCGTGTCGGTCGAAGATCGGGCTGGGAGTTGGTCTGGGGGCAGACCGTGGCTGGGATCGCCTTCCTTGGTCCTGCCGACGCCGATGGAGACGGTGCCCGCAGGCCGAGCTTCGGCCCGTCGCAGACGGACAATCTTGCCCTTACGAATGTTGCGGACGGCGAACTCCAAGAACTTCATAAACCTGGCCTGGAGAGGGTTTTCACCGAGCTTGAAGGGGCGGCTTTCATCGAATCCGCCGAAGACCGTGGCTCTCGGCCCGCCCGCGTCGGTGCTGGGCATCATCATCTTCTCGAAGACGTAGCCCAGCGCCGCTTCCATGTCGTACTGCTGGTGGATGCCGTTCTTGAGGAGGGCGTCCACGATGTAGGTGGAAAACGAACGGCAGTTGCCACGGCGGTCCTGAATGGGGCAACTCAGCATCTTCTCGAAGGTGGCGCGTAAGTTCGGGTCTGTGGTTCGTTCGATGACGGCCCGCAGCGCCGCCTTGAATGCCTGCTCGTAGCCCTGCAAGATTCCAGGCGAAACGAACCGATCACGGTCTTCCGCAAGTAGCCAGCACCAGAATGTGTCCACACGGTATCTAGCCGCCGACCAGCGATTTTTCGGGAGACGGGATCACGACGACTTCCAGGTGGTCGTTCATTTTCTGAACACCGACCCGAACAACGGCTCCTTCCAGGCAGAAGTCGATCAGCAGCGGATTGACGGCTTCCTGGCGGAACTTGGCGGTCGCCGTGTCCACCATGCGCTGGAGTTGTTCCTGGCCGATGCCGTGGGTTTGGATCAGGGCGGGATCGACGTGGATGTTGCGTTTCATGCGGGTATCTATGCGGCTGGAGGCGGGGTTTGCGCTACCGAGTCGCTGATCTGATGCCGTAGATTTCGCTATTCATCTTCCAGGTCGCGCAGCACCTTGCGAAACGTCGGTCGAGAGATTCCCTCGCGACGGCAAAACGACGTGATCGTTTCCCGCTTCGTACTGTCTTCCCGCTGCCAGGCCATTATCTTGTACCGAATTACCTCCGTGACCTTCGCGGGTCGCCTTGATCCCTTCTTTGCGCGATGCAGGTCAACTATCCGCATCATCAGCGTGGGAATCTTCAGTTGGATCAACTCCAGTTCGGAGATGGGATTGCCCACTTGGACGCTGAATTGGTAGAACCTGTCCACCTTTTCCGTCATACTTCCAATTACGGCGCGGCAGCGGTCCATGATTGGGCGGTGAAGGTCTTTGTCCCAATCGTCCACGGTCGTCAGCAAGCGATAGAACGTGGGGCGGGAGATACGGAGCCGCTTGCAAAGGGCGACGACCGTTTCACGGTTCTTGCGGTCCTGACGCTTCCAGTTCCAGACCTCCTCGAAGACTCTGTGGGCTTTCAACGTAGTCCGATCCCCCCTCTTGGACCGTTTCAATTCCTCGATCAGTTCCCGCAGCCTGGTTGCGTCGTGCTTCACGCCAGCCAGCACGCCTTTGAAGCCTTCTTCCCTCAGACGGACGACCTGCACTTCAATTTCACCAAGCACACGCTCGCAGGCATCAGCCGCCGCCGTGCGAGGTGACTGCTGCGGTTGTCGTGCTGGGCGTGCCTTAGATTGGGACTCATCAGGATCGAAGGCCAACTGCACGACCTTCCGCCGTGACTTGCCCCGCCGCCCTTTCCGTGTTCTCGCCTTTCGCGCTTCCTGATCCATCGTTCACCCTCCCAGCCAACTGCAATTGTAAGCCAATGTAAACGATAAAGCTTTCCACAGCCCGCTCATGCCACACAAATCCCATATCGTATTTCTGCTAAAGGCTTTGCGCGCGTGTTGCGGCCGAGCCAAAAACGCTTTTCGGGCCAGCGCGCGGAAGAGTAGGGAACGAGTCACTGATCCCAAGAAGAAAGGACAACGACATGAAAGCGTCAAATGACGGCGAGAAGGTCGTGGAGGTGCAGGCGTCGGACCTGTTCATGGAAGATGGCCTGTACTACCTGTGGGCACGGAGCAAACGACGACCGTGCATCATGCCCTGCGGGCACGACGGCCCTGACGGAATCCTGATGTTCAACACGGCAGCGGCAGCCCGCCGCTACTTGGAGTCGCTGGCCGAGTGCCATCCGACGATGCGCGTCGAAGACTGGCCGATCAGGTTCGTCGATGTGACCAATCTGCCGTTCTTCTTCAAGAAGTGGAAGAAGTCCCGCAAGGTGATTTTCCCCCGTGTCACCGATCTTGGCCACCAGGTCTTCCAGACGCGGGCCGTGATCGAAATGAGCCGAGCGGTGAGCGCACCGCCTGTGGAAAGCGCGGCCTAGTTTCCAATGCTGAGTCGGGCACGGTGTCCGACCCTTTTGTACCTGAACATGAACCCGAAAATAATGAGGTAGTCACCAATGAAGAAGGCACTGAAGAGCAAAGCGGTTATGAAGTCTGTGAAAACGGCGATCACGACAACACCGAAAGCCATCGAGCCATTCGAGATTCGCGGGGTTCCCGATGACGGCGAAATCGTCATGGAAATCACCAGATGTGATTCGCCGTGGACCGAGGAATCCATCGTTCAAGGAATTAACGACGGAACCCTCAATCCTTATTTCCGCCTGGACGGTGGGGTGGAGATTTTCCTCGATTCGGACGGGCAAATTGGGGAACAGGTCGCAAGCGGTCGATGGACTTTCGATTTCTGCGGCTTAGCCGAGTGTTACTAACCAATTAGCCGTCTCGCGGTGACGCTGAAAGCCCGTATCTTCAATTTGCCCACGATGAAGCACTGCGGGCTTCACTTTGCCCTAAACAACAATCTTGGCTCACCTTTTTTACATTGGCTGTTTTTGTAGTACCGTAAGGGTGCTGCTTCACCTTGACCATCAACAACACAACAAGGACTAACCCATGTTCACAACTGAGCAACTCGACTCCGAACCCGAAGTGAATGGCGACGGCGCGGCACTGGTGCCCAGCACCGCTGCCGAAGACCTGGCCGTTCTCATCGAGCCGCCGAAGTTGGCCATCATGCCTGGCACCGAGAACGCGGTCGTTCGGCCCAAAGTTCCTGATGCCGAATGGCCACTGACCGACCTTGGTGGTTACGCCAAAGAGCGGCTCACCAGCGCCACGACGAGCATCTTCCAGGCTGGCCGTGCGTTGAAACTGGCGCGGGATCAGTTCTTAGAAACGCGAGAGTGGACCAAATGGCTGAAAGCGCAGGGAATTCCACGCACGTCGGCCTGGGAAGCCATCGAACTCTTCGAGAAGGCCAGAGTCGAAGACGCCGTAGCCAATTTGACCCGTAGCGAAGCGCTGAGAAAGTTTGGAGTCCGAAAGGACAGGCAGGCCAAGAATAGCGAGAATGGGCGAGCGAACGGCGGGCGAATCGAAGCGCTCGCATCTGCTGGGACGACCCCTTCGGGACAGAAGCCACCCAAGGAAGACACGCTCCTACGCTACCTAACAATGGTCAGGGATGGCTTAGCAAACCGCTGCGCCGAACGGAAATCCGTTGACTGCCCCAAGAAGGCCAAGAATGCCTGCAAGAAGATGGCAGATGAAATCGTTTCCCTTTGTCAACAACTAATCAATGAGGTAGACAGCCATGATCTCCAACAAGCGTCTTAACCAGATTGTCCACTGCGACTGCATCGAAGGAATTGGGGCCTTGCCCGACGCCTGTATCCCGCTCACCGTCACCAGTCCACCATACGACGCAATGCGAGACTATGGCGGCACCAAGTTCCAGTTCGAGCCGATTGCGACGGAGTTGGCCCGCGTCACGATGCCAGGCGGCGTGATCGTCTGGGTCGTGCAGGACCAAATCGTGGACGGCTTTGAGTCGGGCACTTCGGCTCGCCAGCGGCTCTTCTTTGAAACGGTCGGCATGAACGTCCACGGCACAGTCATCATGGCGATGAAGGGATGCCGTTACCCCCGCAAGCAGCGGTACGGGCAACAATTCCACTACGCCTTCGTGCTGAGCAAGGGCAAGCCCCGCGTCGTGAAGGTGCTTCAGGACAAGCCCAACAGCGCCGTGGGGGCTGTGGTGGCCAACAGTCGGCGTTTTCGGAACGGCGACTTGACGACCACGATGAAGCCGAAGCGCATCGGTCCTTACGGACTCCGTGGCAACGTCTGGCTCATCGACGCTGGCAACGGCAGGACCACCAAGGATCGGTTCGCGTATGAGCATCCCGCCCTGATGCCCGAAGGCATGGCTGAAGATCACATCCTGTCATGGAGTCAGCCTGGCGATCTCGTTTTCGACCCGATGTGCGGAGCGGCCACCACCTGCAAGATGGCGCTGCTCAATCATCGCAAGTACCTGGGCATGGAAGTTCACCAGCCGTATTGGGAACTGGCCTGCAAGCGGATGGAACTGGCCAAGGAAGCACATCAACGGCAAGTGCTGGCCATCCTGCGACAGAAAGCCGCAGGATGAAGCGTTCGGAGCGCCGAACGAATCGCCCGCACCTCTGAAAACGCCCCCGCTCATTCCAACCGCCCTGAAGTAATCGGCCCGATGGTCGGGCCACGGGGATGCTCCGCGCCGTCAGCCCACAACGCACTCGTTGGCACGACGGCTCCTGATTGTTGTTACGGCAAAACACTACCAAAGGAGAAACGCAAATGAAGACCGCGAAGACCAAGACCGCCAAGCCCAAGAAACTCAAGACTGCCAAGGCCAAGAAGCAGTCGCCTAAACTGCATATTCAGTTCGCGCCAGAAGGGGGCTACACGTCCACCTTCCACCACAGCGACGGCAGGAAGACAGTGAAGGTATGCCCGCCGCAAGGAGCGCCAGCGAAGGCCAAGCCGAACTTTGAAAGAAACTACAACCAGCAGTGCAACAACCTTGGCTGGTTTCTGCGGACGGTCGCCCAGGTAGACCCCGACGCGGAACTTTCCGACATTCTGATGGACGTTGAGTGCTGGCCCGCCATTCTCGAAGCCATGCTGGAAGATCACGGCGAGAACGCCACACTGGCGGACTTCGACCTGGAGTAGAGCGCCCATCAACGGCTGATTCGTCCACCGCCCAGGCGAATCAGCCGCGCATCTGAAACCACTTCGCACTTCCCCGACTCCGAGACAACAATCGCCCGATAATCGGGCCACGGGGATGCTCCGCACTTTGACAGAACACAAACTGGGAGAACGACCTGATGAACAGCACGATGATTGCCGAGAAACGGCAGAAGCGACAGCAGAAGGTAAACGCCAAGCGAAAACACCAGGAACAGGTCCGCAAGGCGGCCCGCTACCCCTTGTTCGCGTTCGAGCCGAACGACGCGCCGCCCGCTTTCGTCGCGGCGGTGCGGGAAGCCGTGGCCACGATCAACTTCGATGACCGAGCCGTGTTCGCTGCGTGGGAGCGGTCGGTCTACCAGGAAGTCAGGCGGGCAGGCTGGCACTCGGCTTCACGCTTTTTCGCCGCGCTGGAAAAGGCGGAGCATCCGCAGGCCACCGTCGCCCTGGTCGCCTTCTACGGGCACCTGGGCCAAGAAGTCTTCCGTCGCATCCCCGAAGCCGTGCTGCTCCAGTACATCCCGATCAACGACGTGCAGTTCTTGCCTGACGGCCAGGTAATTCGGGCCATCTTCCGCTCGCTGCGGCGGGCCAAGGGGCCGCACGGCACGGTGTACTACTCGCGGCACCAGCCGACCGTCCTGGTGGATGGCGAAAAGAAAGTCGTCGCCTTCTCGATCCACGCCATCCAGCGCATTTGTGATCGGGTCTACCCCCGTTGGCGGAACTACCTGGCCTTGGGGGACGCCTTCGGCCTGTTTGACGAGTGCCAGGAGTTCGAGACGTGCGACCTCCACGGCGGTCAGGTCGGCTTCACCTTCTTCGAGAACTGTGCCAAAGGCTTTTGGAACGAAGCGGTAGCCCAGGAAATCCTGGGGTCCGACTTCCGCGAAGACCAAAACTACGCGGTGCGGGTCGGCTACTGCCCCGCCGAGGTGGAAGGGAATTTCATCAAGGCCAAGACGTTTCTCTGCCCTGGCTATGGGAACACGCCCGAATTCACCGCCATCCTGCGGTCGGGGCTTCCCTACGCCGAGAAGCAGGCGCTCATCGAGCAATCCAGGTCGCTCGACGCACAAACCATATGGACCAACCACGATTGTTCGCTGCTCAAGTGGTTCCACGACCACGGCGTACCCCAGGTGGTTGGCCCCATACTTCACTCGGATGCCGTGACAGTGATGTTCCTGCCTGGGAATGCCGCTAATATGTCGCTTATTGCTTCAGCAGTTCGCGTTCCCCACTGATTTGAAAGGGCGTAGGTGTTTTCAGCGGTCTTTATCAGGTCTTCGTCGGCCAAGAACCAGCGAGTCTCGTCAAGCCCATCGTCGGTCTGCTGGAGTCGCTCCACGAACTGTTGACCAGTAAGGAGTCCATTAGCCATGCGAAATAACCGTTGGTTCGGTCGCCAGGAAATAGCCTCGGCGATCTGCTGCGGCGTTACACCTGAGCCGCACAAGTGCTTCACTATCAACAGCATCGCGTTACGTTTGTATTGACGCTCGTAAGTCTTTCCAGCAATGGAAACATCGAATCTTGTCAAATCCTTGGAGGAAGTACGGGCTTCCCTTTCTCGCTGCTGCTTTTCTTTGATCTGCACCTGGAACTCCTGGGCCTCTGGGAGTGGAATGATCGACTGAATATCGACCAGAACCCTCCCGTTGTCCTTGTAGGGCTTGATGCGGACGCAACGTATGTCCAACCCGTGATCGTTGAGCCAGAGTACCGCTGTCGTCAGTTCCTTGGAAAACTCTGCGGAGGCCAGCACGATCCGAACGTCCTGGGCAAAGCTGTCTTCGTTCGGGTCATCCCGCCCAAGGAATTGCAGGATAGAACTTCGCGGATCAAGGTTGCTGTTAATTTTCTTGAGGTACGCCCCGTAGACTTCAATGACCTTCTCGAAGGTCATCGTTGAAACCATCGCAGCGTAGCGAATGGCCTGCAAGTCCATGTGCCCGCCATCTTCTGTCCTTTTAAGTTCGATGACTACCAAGTTGGCGTCTTTGTCCAGCCCCAGCAGGTCGATGCGGCGCTTGGCGTCTTCCCACTCACCGAATTCTTCTGCAATGACTAGCGTTTCGGGGGAGATAATCTCGATCTGGCTGCGAAGGAGGCGTTGAAGGTCGGCGCGTTCCTTGATGCCTGCCTCGCTGAATGACGTTTCGGCAATCTTGCGAATCTGATCGGTAGCGATTTCGTAGATGGGCATGATCGTTCCCTTGCTGCGATGACTGCCACTCTCTCCAGTCGAACCATCGTGGCAGTCTACCTTTGCGGCAACTGGTCCGTCAAGGACGGCAGCGGGGAACGGGCTTGTGATGAGGCGTGGGAACGAAATAGCCCCGCCCAACCAGGACGGCCAGGCGGGGCTTCACGTCATTCCCTGAAAGTAGTGCCCGCGATTCCCGCCGTCAAAAGCAGCCCGTGTTGCGGCAGCACTTCTTGAACCGCCTGCCCGAACCGCATGGGCACAGGTCATCGCGGCCCAGCTTTTCGGTCAGTTCCTTGGTGCCGTGGACGAGGCGCACGCCTCGTTTCACCCGCGTCTCGCTGGGGAACCCGCGTCGGCGCTTGCTCATCGTCTCGAAAAAAACGGCTGGTCGGCCTGGTCCTGGTGATCCATGATCCACCGCCTTTCTGGATTCGGGGCGAGTCCTGGGGTGGGACACTACGGGGGTGGGAGGGGTTCGTGGCGTCACGCGCGAGTTTCGATATTCTTCTGGCCTGGACGATAAACAGACAGTCCTGCGCTCGATGCCGTCAATCTCGTCAGCCGCGATTTGAGAAGGGGCCGTCGAGCCGTTTCGCAGGCGAGCATTGCCTTTTCCACGAATCGTTGCCTTACTTGCGCACTTCGGCACTTCGCCAACACTTCTAGTTCGTAAAGCCGATCAATCATCACCTCGTCGGTGATATTATCGAAGAGGTTGTTAAGATGCTCAATGGCTCGCGCCTCTTCAAATAACAGGCTGTGGAGGAAACGCCCGATCCTGTTCAACCGTGGATCGGAGGCGAACACAAGTCCTCGCACCACAGGCTCAAGCGAGTCTCGGTTCAGTTGAGATAACGGATGGACCAAAGCACGTTTTACTTCGGTGCCTCGTTCCTTGTTGTAGAGTCGCAAAAGCCAAGCAAGTTCCCGATTACCAAGCGGTTTAAGGGCCAACAACAGAGCCGCTTGCTGGCGCACATACCAATGCGCGGTCTTGCTCTTCAGCCGCGACTTCGCCTGCTCCCATCCTTGCGAGGGGATGTTACGCATGTAGCGCAATGTCATCAAAAGATGTGCCTCTTGATAGGGGAATAGCTCATCGGGTCGTGATAACAGGCGACCCAACCGCGTGCTTATGCGTGAACGGTTGCCGTCCTGAACCCGTAAATAGCGAACGGCACTATTCAGGAGGCGGGAATCGGGATTGCGGTCTAACTGGTCGAGTACAGGGGAGACGATAGTGGAACTCCGCAGCGTCGTGAACGCCGTAATCAAACGCCGAAACAGACGAAGCTCCTTGTCGCGGATCACTCCTTTGCGACCTCGCAGTTGACGGTACACTTCCTTCAGGGAGTCAATGAATTCTGCACGCTTCCCAGCGGTCACGTTCTTGTTCTTCTGGATGGCCTTGATGAGGTTATTCGTGCGGTCAAGCCGCTCGTCAAATAGCTCCGCATGGATTTCGCCTTCCTCAAAGATGCGGGTCTTCGATCCCTGAATGTTGAGTCGCAGTCCGCGCAAGTGGTCATTCATCAGGAACAGAGCTTCGCGGGCGGTCGCCCGATCCTTTGCAAGCACCTTCACGTCATCCATGTAGCGAAGGTACTTAACGTCCTTGCGCCGAGCAAACGCCGCAAATGCCTGATCGAGTGGAAGCAGGTAGATGTTGCCAAGGAAGCTGCTCATCCCATTTCCCTGCGGAATGCCTCGCGGCGCGGGGGAACCGTGCAGCGTGGGCCAAGTCCAATACTCCAAGAGGCCAATGAGGAAATTCACCAGGCGTGGCTGGCGCGGTAGATGTTGAAGAAGAAGGTCACGGAGCAAGCCGAGATCAACGTTTTCAAAGTAGGCGACAATATCCGAGGAAACAAGAAAACGGTAGCCTTCCTTTTCGTAAGCGGTTTCAAGGCTAGCAAGAAACTCAGGCCAAAGTGCGTACCACGGTTCCACAAGTTCCAGTTCACGTTGGATCGTCTTCCGCTTTAGAAACGGAAATGAAAGCAGTTCGTGATCGTGGAACAAATCGTCCCGTTTAGCCTGGGGCTTGACACGCCAGGAGTAAACTGCTTCGGGAAGCTTTTTGTCGAGCGGTGGGGCAATGAGGCAAGCGATTGCAAACAGTACGATCTTATCTTCTATCGACACGACCGTTCCAGGCCGTACTGACAGCGTGGACTTCGGTACGTCGATCAGCAAGAGCGGATTGGGGTGGTAGCTTCCACGGGCCAGGCTCTCAGAGAGATGCGATAGATGCTCCTCAAGACGGAAGGCGAAGTCGGAGAAACGAAAGGGATCGAACATGAAATCGGTGCGCGAGTCATTGCGTGCGAGATGCCATGCCCGCCGCAGCAGGTTCGGATGGGACAATTTCTGGTAGAGGTCGGCGGTCACGAATCACCTTAGAGGTGCTGCTCTCGGCGTCTGTACTGACCGTGAGGTAGTAGAGCGTGCGGCAGGTGACATCGACCGTTCTGCTGCTGCATTCCTGCCCACACTCGGCCCAGGTGAGGCGGTCGTAATCGGAGTCGATATTCCCATACCCCTTTCCATCCAGATTCGCCAACCGTTTCACAAGCCCGACTCTCAAGGCCCCAATTATCAGACGTACTGGTCATTGCCGAAGTCACTCACCAAGAGTCAGCCTTGCTCTTTGGCGGATGTCGTGGTGACACTGATTGAGTGTGGTGACGGAAAGTACCGCCTCCCAAACGGCGAAGAGAAAACTGGCCCGACAGCACGAATTCAGTTGGACGGTGAGAGTCGCACTGTAGGACAGGCGAGTGTCGTTACCGTTGGTGACTCGGAGTGGGAAATCCAAGACATCAATGTCAAGCAATGCATTGTCACCTGGAAACGAGTCTCGTAATGGTGTAAGAAGCAATATGAGCGCGGCTGGTTGGAGAATCAACCGAATGCGCAAGCTCGAATTCATTGGAAAAGTGCGAGTCGGTTTGGGCAAGTTCGGCAAGGAACTGACCGTTCCTGGCCGCGACAGTCTGCTTGTTGCTCCCGAAGACTGGCCGAAGACGCTTGCTCCAGGCACGCTGAACGTTCTCATCAGCCATGAAGGGTTTCCAAGAGACTTCGATAGTCTCGGTGCAGGGGATCGTCTGAAAAAGTTCGATGAGGGGAAGTTCAGGCCCGCCTTCGTGATACCCCAGCGGTTGATCGCGGGGAACACGCTGAAGCCCAGGCCAGACCAGCCCACACGGGGATTCGCCCAGGTATGGCGGGCAGAACTTCAGGTGGTTTCCACCTGTGCTAAGGCGAAGTGCTGGATGCTGCGGCGGATCGGCTCAAGCATTGCAGCGCAGATCGAACTTGTGGCCGAGGACCATCTGCGAAGCCGTTTGAACCTCTTCGATGGCGCGGAGGTCAAGGTGACGGTGTTCGAGGCTGAACCCGCGAAACTGCCGACGCCCGACGCCATCCTCACCAACCAGTGTGAAGCCGCCCGTGGCATTCTGGATGAGTTCGGCACCGAAAAGGCGCTGGGCTACCTGATCGGGGAGAAGTTCCTGAACTTCTTGGAAGTGGCCGAAACCGATCAGGACTTCCGAGCAGCCATTCCCGCCTTCGTAGCCGAGATCAAGGACATTTTCGACTCCTACCAGCTTGCCGACTTCTTCGGCACTCCCCGCCGCCTGGGTGCCTTGGGACATGCTTCCAGCGAAGAGGGCCACAAGTTGCTCCGCGACCAGCTTGACGATGACATGCGACTGCGGGAAGATGCCCGCAACTTGACTCTGTTCGAGTGGGCCAGGGAATTGCTGCTGGACGAATAAAGGAACGGCCAATGGACCCCGACACCTTCAACACGGTCGATCCCAACCTGGATGGGCTGGCTGAGCTTGCCGACAAGCACCTGGCCGACCCAGAGTTTCGTCGGCTGCTGGGTGAACTCAGCTAGGTCGTGGGAGAACGATTCGGTGTGACCATCAACCTGACCGTCGAAGTCTGTGACACCACGGGCGAGCGGTCCTTGCCGTGGCTCACCACGGGGTGTACAAGTGGGACAATGCCTCCACCTTTCTAGGTTGAGCGGAGCTACGAATGGAAACCACCTGGTACGTCTTGCTGGGCCTTGCCGCGTCCTCATTCGTGTTAGGTACTATCCTTTGGATCACGAATAAGCGTGCCAGCGACAGAATGCACTACCAAGCTTCAAGCATGGCTGGGGGAAGCATTGGCTCCAGATTGTCGAATCCGTTCGACAATGGCGGCTGTTGCTGCCTCATGTTCTCATTCCATGTCGGCACGGTGGCGCTCCTCTGCTATCTATTCTTGTGGCTGGAGTCGCCCTTGGGTTTCTACATATCGTTAGCGGCGGGATACTGTGTGGGAATGATCTTGCTTTGGATTGCTGCTGGGGCTGATAGTATCGGGGCGACAATATGTGGCATATGCAATGCCGTCGTGCTTATCGTGGCACTTCCCATGCTCGTATTTGGCGGCTTCACGCTTCGTGTTATCGGGGCAATCATACTTACTGCGGGAGTTGTCTTTATTGCCGTCATAATGTTCATGTGTGCAAGCAATACCCAATATCGCACCTAACTTACGCCACCGTAAACGTCGGTCTGTGAAGGACTCGCATTCTTGGCTGATAAGACGCAGGAACAGGGCGTTCCCGCCCGTGATCCCGAATTCTGTGACGCCTTAATCCGCCAGCAGGTCCACGAACTCTTTGAGATTCCGAATCCCGCCTGCCCGCGCCGCCAAGTCCTTGATCCCACGCAGTAGCTCCACAGGGTCGCCGTTGACCGACCGCCCTGCCGCCATGACCTTCTCCCGCTTCTGCTTCCGCTTCTTCGCCTTGCCCTGCGCTTTGACCCCGTAGACGAGCGTGGTGGACACCTTGATGCCCTTCTCGGCCAAGAGCTTGACGATTTCGCTGGACTTCGCCTTGGGGTTGGCGGCGATCATGTCGCGGATTGCTTGTGACTTGTTGGTTTTCTTTCGCGCCATTGTCGTGTCTCCAGCAGGTGATGGTTGCCGTCAATGGTACACGGGCCAGCACAGGTTTCAAGCGAGCAAACAAATAGTTGAAAGAAAGCGAACAATTCTTCGATGAGAATGATAAATAGTTACTCTGTTAGAGAAATAGGTCGGAAGCCTAGATGCCGTGGCGATGTTCACAGGTCGCCACGGTGTCGAATCCTTCCGCAGACGGTTCAACGGCTGATATACCGTGCCATATGCTGTGAAAAGCGGCGAAAGTATCAGCGAACAAAGTGGCTTCCGCCTTTGACTGGCGCGGGTTGTGGTGCTACCCCTTACCGTGTCGGGAGCGTTGATCGAAGATCAGCCAGGTGCGGCTTGAAATCTCCCTGCATTGATGATTGTGGGTGAGTAGACAGAAAGTTGGAACCGTAAAATCGGCCTCACCTGCCCGAAGTCAAGGGGGTAGTCTATACAGGGGAAGGCCGTTTCATGTCTAGTTTCCATCCAGTTCACTTCAACCGTACTGCTAACTGTGATCGAATCTCACTCACGGCTCGCTGTTCAGCGTTGATCGACCCCGATGACGACTGGCTGCAAGTGTGATCGAAGCTCAGTGCTGGCTCGCTGCGCTCGCCTCGGAGCGTGCTGCGCACACTCCGTCACCTAGCTGTGATTGTGTTCTTGTGGATTGTGAAGCAGAGAAGGTTATTGGCGCAAGAAAAAAGCTGGACGCGGAGCGGCCAGCTTTGATGGGGCGCAGCGAAGCGAAGCCCCATCCACCAAGCTTACCTCACGCAATGTCTGACGCTGTTGGGCATTTCAGGGGAAGGTAGGTTTATCGGGCCGTCGCGCCTTTCTCACTTGGGCGGTGATGACGCTGGCCGACACTTCCGCCTCGCTCTCTTTCCCAAATCCAGCCTCAAACTCGTCCCCCGTCTTGACATGCCGCCGCGCACGCTCAGCGTGCTGGACTGCGTGTTCGTGCCTGTTTCCGCCAACTGCAATTGTACCTGTCCTGGTTGCCCAACCCCCAACCACAGGTAGCAACATGGCCAGCCAGAGCGAAATCCGCGAGCGTGTGACGACCGAAATTATCGAGGCGCTGAAAAAGGGCGTCGTCCCCTGGCGCAAGCCGTGGTCGCCTGCTGGGAACACGGGCTTCCCGAAAAACGTCGTAAGCCAAAAGAACTACTCTGGCGTCAATCGGCTGCTGCTCACCTGCGCCGCCATGAAGAAGGGCTACCAGAGCCAGTGGTGGGGTACGTTCCGACAGTGGCAGCAGCGAGGCTGTCGGGTGCGCCAAAGGCCGCACGACGTTGATCCTGGGCATTGGGGCAGCCGCATCATCTTTTACCAGAACTTGACCACGACCGTTACCAACCAGGACGGCGACGAGGTGGAACGCACCTTCCCGCTGCTCAAGGAATTCTGCGTCTTCAACGCCGAGCAGGTCGATGGAGCCGAGGCGTTCCACGCCGAAGCCAAGGGTGAAGCATCAGCGACTCCTGACTTCGAGCCAGCAGAGAAGGCCATCGCCGCCACGGGCGCGGACCTTCGGATCATCGCAGGCGACAAGGCTTGCTACTACCGCCCACCGCTCGACTACATCCAGATACCGCCCAAGGCACAGTTCGAGGAAGGGGCTGGCGGTCTGGCCGAGTGGTACTCCACGGCACTGCATGAACTTGCTCACTGGTCCGAGGTCCGACTGAACTGGAAGGGCAGCTATGGCCTGGGGGAACTGCGGGCAGAAATGGCGGCGTGCTTCATGTGCGCAGAACTTGCCATCCCAAATCACAACCCGACCGAGAACCACGCCGCCTACCTCGACAACTGGATCAAGACGATCAGCGAGGACTATCGGGCCATCTTTAAGATTTCCAGCAGCGCCAACGCTGCCGCCGACTACATCCTGGCGTTCAGCCGTGAAGTGAAGGTGGAAGGGGACGAGGCCGCATGATGCGGGCAATCGCTTAACTGCCATTGTACCTACCAGAGCAGAGACCCGAAACCAATCAGGAGCAACCGCGATGGGCAACCGAGCCTACGTCATCTTCGAGGACAAAGACAGCCAGACCTTCTCGCCCGCGATCTACCTGCACTGGAACGGTGGGCCTGAGTCGGTCTACGCCTTCCTCGATGAACTGGACCGACGCGGGGTGCGGGCGGATCAGGAGTACGAGGCGGCGCGGTTCTTGCAGATCGTGGGCGAGTATTTCATGCCCGACCAGCTTTCCCTCGGCATCGTGTCGGGGCCGTCGTCCGCTGCCGACTTGGGCCGTTGGGCCAGAGAGGACAACGGGCTGTATCTGGTCTGCCGTGCGCAACCTCGTCGCGTGCGTCGGCTCTGGTGGGATTGGAAAACGGACGTACTGACCGAATGGACCAGCCGCAAGGTCAACGCGGAGCGGAAAGCAGCCTACCAGACCATCGCGGACGCCAGCCAGTCTTACGGGAAGATCGGCCCGCAACTCCAGATGTGCGCCAAGCTGCTTACCGCCCTGAACAACCAGAACGGCCCGCCCTTGGCTGACCTGCTGGCCGCGCTGCGACAAGGCGATGAATCAGCCCGCGACCCCGCGATTGACGCGCTGCTGGAAATGGTGGCCGCATGAGGCGGCCCGTTCAACTGCCATTGTACCCACCAGGGCAGAGCAACACGGCCTGGGAGGGATCAGCGATGTACTTCGACCGCTTCGACGTGGCGGAAGCCTACTACCTGTTCTTCTGCCACTACCACGAAGGCCAAGCCAGCGACAAGTATCGGCGGCTGTCGAGGATGACCCGCTACTTCAAGCCCAGCCCGATGCTGTCGGTCGAATCCCTGACCGAGAACGGGCGGGAAATCTACGAGGCGCTGGTCCAGAAGGAAGAGTCCGTGCTGCACCGAACCACGAACAGGAGCGAGCCATGAAGAGTCGAAGCGTCCTACTGGCGGAAGATGATCTGGAAGTCGGCCAGCACATCTGCGTCTACGGCCTGAAGCGGTCCCCGCACGAGGGCGCGCCGATCATGGGCCAGGCGTTGGAAGTGAAGGCCATTTGCCTGCCGTACTTCGTGGGGCAACTCCTCTCCGACCCCGCCAAACCGACCCTGACCCTGGACTGCCGCTTCCTGCGGCTGATGAGGGTGACGCAGGAATTCGTCGCGGCGCAGGAGGCAGGGGCGGCTCCGATGCCGCACCCGTAACTGCTGGCCTTGCAACTTCGGCTGCAATTGTACCAATGGAGGCGCGTGGATCATGCCAGAAGGGGAAGTCATGGCCGAACATCATGAAATCAACGCCGTTGCACCGTCCAGCCTGAAACACATCGTCGGCCAGGCGTCCGTGAAGGCCCAGGTGGAAGTCGCCCTGGACGCCGCCCACCAGGACGCCAAGAAGTTCGATTCGGCCTTGCTGGTCGGCGGTCCTGGGCTGGGCAAGAGCGCGATGGCCAAAGTCATCGCGGACGAAATGGCGACGGGATACCACGAAGTCATCGGGCAAAGCATCAAGTTCAGCAGCGATCTGAACGCGCTGCTCCTGGGTGCCAAGGACCGCGACGTGTGCCACATTGACGAGTGCCACGAAATGCCGAAGCAACTGCAAACGGCGCTCTACCTGGCACTCGATCAGCGGAAGCTGTTCGTGCCTGGTCCGAAGGGCAAGCCGCAGAGCATACCGATTGCCGACTTCAGCTTGTTGCTCAGCACGACGGACGAATACTGCTTGCTCCAGCCGCTCAGGGACCGCATGAAGCTCGTCCTCCGCTTCGACTTCTACACGGACGAAGAACTGACCACGGTGTTGCACCAGCGAAGTCAGGCGCTCGGCTGGGCAGTCGAAGCCGAAGTGCAGCCGCTTATTGCACAGCGGGCACGGGGAACGCCACGACTGGCGCTGCGACTTCTCCAGTCGTGTCGTCGTGTCTGTCGCGCTGAAGGCAGCAAGACCATCAGGCTTGAACATTTGGAAAAAGCCTGCGGCCTGGAAACCATCGACGCCCTCGGCCTGGGGCCAACTGAGCAGCAGTACCTTCGTATCCTCGGTGAAGGGCCGACCCGCCTGAACGTCATCGCGTCGATGATGGGCCTGCCAGCGAGGACGGTCAGCCAGGTCACGGAGCCGTTCCTGATTCGGGTCGGGCTGCTGGTGAAGGACGATCAGGGCAAGCGCTGCCTGACCGCCAAGGGTCGGGATCACCTGTCAAAGAGCGGTCCACAACGCGACTAATTCTTGTCGAGGGTTTGTCCGATGAGTGACGACATTCCGCTGAAAATGGCGGTGACGGTGGCGGAAATGGCCCGCATGGTTGGGCTGAGCCGCGCTCGCTTTTACCAGTTGCAGAAGGCGGGCGTCTTCCCGCCGCCCCAGGTGAACCCGTCCACGATGCGCCCATTTTACGACCAGGAAGCGCAAAAAGTCTGTCTGGAAGTGCGGCGAAAAAACTGCGGCGTCAACGGCCAGGTCGTCCTTTTCTATGCCCGCCGTCAGGTGATCGCGCCGAGCAAGGCCCGACCGAAGAAGGCCGAGCCGAAGAAGCATCCACAGGCCGAACTGGTTGAGGCATTGAAGGCGCTGGGCCTGACCGCCACCGCCGCCGAGGTGGGCGAAGCTGTGGCCGATTTGTTCGGGGGCCGAACAGATGGCAAGGACGAAGGCGAGGTGATCCGCGCCGTCTTCCTGCATCTGAAGCGCCGCAACCAGGCGGATAGTGTCGGGTGATAATAGGCATTATCCGCCGAGTAAGCCCCTTTCGCTGTTCACTTTCCGTCTACTTTCTGTGGGTAAGCCATGAAGAATTCGGGCGATAAGGTTTTCCAGGGCATCCCTGTCGGAGAGCGGGAGCCGTCCTTGTTCGCTGACTTCCTTTCGGCGCACGACTTCGCGCCGCCCACCCGCAAGGCGCTGAGGAGCGACCTGCGGAAGTTCGCCAAGTGGTTCAGCGCCGCCAACAAGGAACTGTTCAGGGTCGAGCGGGTCACGTTGCGGGACGTGGCCGATTTTCGGGATCACCTGCGCCGCGACCAAGGCCAGGCCGTCGCCAGCGTGAATCGCGCTCTGGTCAGCCTGCGGCGTTTCTTCGGCTGGCTTGCCGATCAGGGCCACGTCGCCGCCAACCCCGCCGACGCCGTGAAGGAGCTTCGCCGCGTTCCACTTGCCCCAAAAGGGATGGAACGGTCCCAGGTTCGCCGTCTGCTGCGAGAACTGGAACTGCGGCAGGACGTGCGGGCGAACGCCATCTTCCATGTGCTGCTCTACACGGGATGCCGCGTCAGCGATCTGGTAAACTTGGAGCTTGCAGACCTGCTCCTGGCCGAGCGGAGCGCCACTGTGGTCTTCAGATTCGGGAAGGGGAACAAACAGCGGTCGGTGCCACTGCCGCTGCCTGCTCGACGCGCCCTGCAAGCCTACCTGGACACTCGCCCGCCACTGGAGAGCAAGAGGGTCTTTGTCGGAGAAAGGGGCGCACTGACTGACCGTGGCGTGCGGGCGCTTTGCGATAAATATGCTGCGATCCTGGGGATCAAGTTGTATCCCCACCTGCTTCGGCACACGATGGCGCACCAGTACCTTGCGGATAACGGCAACGATCTGGTGGGCCTGGCGCAAGTCCTGGGGCATGAGAACTTGAACACGACGGCACGCTATACCAGAAGAACCAGCGAGCAGTTGGCTGAGTCCATCGGTAAAGTGAACTACTGACGGAAGTGGGCCATGACTGAGGCCGAGTGGCTAACGTGCGACGATCCGACGCCGATGCTGGAGGTCGTGCGGAGTAACCCCAGGCAGCGCAGGCCACGATTGTTTTGCTGCGCGTGCATTCGACACACGCCACTTGGGGATGGCCGAAAAGTATGGGACTTGCTCACGGACCCGCGCAGCCGACGCGCCGTTGAGCTAGCGGAACTCTATGCAGACGACCTTGCGACCGAGGACGAAATGGACGCCGCCCGACACCTCGCTCACCGACTTGCCGACGAACTTCGGGACGTGGCCCTTCACGCCGCCGCATCGCCTGGACGAACCGACGTTGCCTTCACCGCGTTCAGTATCCGCAATGCCGTGGTTACGGTGGTGAATCGTGGGGCACCGACCACAAAGTACGACGATGGGTATGCAGCACAGCGGAAGATTTGCGAGTTCTTTCGGGACGTATACGGCCCCTTGCCATTCCGCTCTCTTCCATTCGATTTCGGGTGGGCTTCTTCGACGGTCATGAGCCTTGCCGAAGGGATTTACCAGGAACGAGCCTTCGACCGTTTGCCCATCCTGGCTGACGCGCTGGAGGACGTGGGTTGTTCCAACCAGGAACTCTTGGCGCACTGTCGGGGGCCTGGAGAGCATGTTCGTGGTTGCTGGTTACTTGACCTGGTGCTGGGGAGGGAACTACAACCGCACGATCTGCAAATCGACCTCGTTCGCCTGGCTGACGGCAGGCGATTGATGCGGGCGGTCCACTGCCCCACGGGAATCTTCACGGAGGGTATTCGCACCCACGAAGAACGGCTCTGGTTCTTGAAGGAGCGGCTGATAAAAGACCTTGCTCGAAAGGTCTGGTCCGAAATGCGCGGAGCAGGGTAGGTCACTGCTCAGAACCTCAATGGAGTACGCCCATGACCGAGGAAAAGTGGCTGGCATCCAACGATCCAGAGCAGATGCTTTGCTACTTCCGCGTGAAAGACCGTCGCCCAAGCCGAAAGCTGCGGCTCTACGCTGTCGCGTGTTGTTGCTACATCTGGCAATTAGTTCCCGACATGCGAAGCCGAGCCGTGGTCGAAGTTGCAGAGCGATACGCGGACGGGCTGGCGACTGATGAAGAACTACGAAGGGCCGCCGAAGCCGCCGAGGTTGTCCACAGGCAGGCATTTGAGGCCAAAGGAAAAGTAGGCTCCACGGCAGAGTGGTGTGTCGTTTTCAGCGGGGCTGAATCGCCCTTTCACGCCGCAAGGACGGTGAACTGGATGGCAGCGCACGCTGCTTTTCATCACTCGAATAAGACAGACGAGATACCCAGGATCGCCTTGCTTCAGGACATTTTCAGCTATGCCTTTCACCCCATCGACGTTGTTGCCGCCTGCCGCACTAGCAGTGTTGTCGGGTTGGCCCAATCCATCTACCAGGAGCGGGCCTTCGACCGTCTGCCGATTCTGGCCGACGCACTGGAAGACGCGGGTTGTACCAACCAGGCAATGCTGGCGCATTGTCGCGGTCCTGGCCTCCACGTTCGCGGCTGCTGGGTTGTAGACCTACTGCTGAAGAAGGAGTAGGCAATGACGGAGCGGGGGTGGCTGGACTGCGATGACCCACAGAAGATGCTGGACTTCTTGCGTGGAAAGACAAGCGACCGAAAATTGCGGCTGTTCGCGGTCGGCTGCTATCGTCACATCCTTCACCTCATCAGCGATCAGCGGAGCATTCATGCCGTTCTAGTGGCTGAGCGCTTTGTCGAAGGAGCAGCTTCACTCGAAGAACTGCGTGATGCAACAAGGGAAGCTCGGCAAGCCTACGATGAAGGGGTTCCCCGTGAGGGCGGCACTTACCACACAAACGCGGCCCTTGGAGCTACCTACTTCGCATCTGAAGCGCGCCACGCGGCTGAGTTTGCAGCGGCCTACGCAGCGTATGCCGTTGGCGATGACGCCGTAGGGAACATTACCGCCTGCCCCGAAGCGTACCACAGGCAAAGCGGGGGACAGGCCAGGGAGCGACAGTATCAAGTTGGTCTGCTGCGGCACATCATCGGTGATCCCTTCCAGCCCTATCCCGCGCCTGCTTCCTGGCCGTCAGCGGTGATCCAGCTTGCGGATGCCTTCGCCAACGGCCAGGACTGCGGATTCGCACTGCATGACGCCCTGCTGGACGCTGGCCACCCCGATCTGGCCGACCACTTCCGCCAGGAGCAGGCCCACCCCAAGGGCTGCTGGGTTCTCGATCTGATCCTCGGCAAGTCCTGATCGCTACCGCTCCTTCAACTCAGCGCAACTGCAATTGTACCCATCAGGGCGTGGTCAACGTCACCTTTCAAGGAGACTTCCCATGTCCGACGAAACTGAAGGTCTGCGCCGCCAGCGCCTTGCCGAAATTAACGCCGAGCCAGGCAGCCGTGAAGCTCTCGAAGCCCAATACGGCCAGGTCTGGACCACCCAGGAGCTTGCCCAGGACTTCGAGGTGATCGGCTTCATGGCACCCTACGTCGTCGTTCGCCGCAAGGCCGACGGCGTGAAGGGCAGCCTGGAGTTCCAGCATCAACCTCGGCTGTACTTCAACTTCGCCCCGCACACGGAGGGATGACCGATGATCGTCCGCAAGATCACCACGGGGTTCGTGGTGCAGGAGTTCGACGCCGAGACGGGCCGCTGCGTATCGCAGGAGTTCGTCGCTGGCGAGCACGTCGATTGGGAAGACCGTCAGGGCAACGCCATCAGCGACGGCGACTTCGGCATCGACCTGGAAGGGCTGTATCACCCACTGGAAATGAAGCAGCCAGAGGAGGCGAACGGTGGAGATTCCGAGTAAGCCGCTATTCAAGCTTGGGCAACTGCTCGTCACGCCTGGGGCGCTGGAAGCGCTCCAGGCGAGCAGGCAAAGCCCGTGGGTATTCCTGACCCGCCACATACAGGGCGATTACGGCGACCTCGACGCCGAGGACAAGGCGCTCAATGCTCTGGCCGTGCAGGACGGCAGCCGCCTCCTGTCGGCCTACACCACGTCGAAGGGAACGAAGCTGTGGCTCATCACCGAGGCCGACCGCAGTGCAACCACGATCTTGCTTCCCGATGAATACTGAGCGCACCCGCATCCTGTTCCTGCACGGCTGGTTCTCGACGGGCGATACGAAGACCGAGTTCATGCGGTCCTTGGGCTACGCCGTGCTGACGCCCAGGCTGAGCAACTGGTCGTTCTGGTGGGCAGTCAGGGCCGCTCAGCGAGCATTCAATCACTTCCGCCCTGCCGTCGTGGTCGGATCATCACGGGGCGGCGCGGTGGCTATGAACATCGACACGGGCGGGACGCCGCTGGTGTTGCTAGCCCCCGCCTGGCGACGGTTTGGGCGGGTTGATCGGGTGCGCGGCCCGACCTGCATCATCCACAGTCCCCACGACGACACGATCCCGTTCAACGACAGCGCTCGGCTTTGCCAGCGGACTCCAGACGCAGTGTTGATCGCCGCAGGCCAGGACCACAGGCTTAACTGCGCCGATGGCCGAAGGGCGCTGGCCTGGGCACTTAACGCGCTAAATTGGACTTCCAGAATTCGAGCAGGCGTCTAACCACTACCGCAGCAGTGAAATGCTCGCGTCCGCTTTCACCTCTCACTCGCTTACAGGCTCGATCTTCCACACCACACTCTTCACTTTGGGGTCGGGCCACTGACCAACCCCATCGCCAGCTTTCGTGGATGCGCCTGTCACGTCCAGGTACATGTTGCTGTGCAGGTTCAGTATTCTGCATGACCCGTCGTTCGCAGGCTCGATCTTCCACACCACACTTTTCACTTTCGGGTCGGGCCACTGGCCCACCCCTGCGCCCGCCTTCGTGGATGCGCCTGTCACGTCCAGGTACATGTTGCTGTGCAGGTTCAGTATTCTGCATGACCCGTCGTTCGCAGGTTCGATCTTCCACACCACTCCCCTGACCTTTGTTTCTGGCCACTGGCCAACGCCGTCACCCGCTTTCGTGGATGAACCCAAGACGTACAAGTACATGCCGCTGTGCAGATTGCGAATCAGGCAGGTCGTTGCCTGTTTAATAGGGGTTGGGCTTGGAGCGGCAGTTTTGGTTGCAGTCCAGTACCACACTGCTCCGTTGCCGTGCTTATGCTGGCCTGTCAAAGTGTCTTCATCCTTGAACGCCAACTCTGCCTTGCCCCACTGAGGGTCGTTGTAAGTGACACTAACTGTGCTGCCTGCAACTGCCCACATGCCTTTTTCGGCACCGTTTTCAATCATCTTGCGGTCGTCATCGAACCTGATGGTTGACGAATTGCTCTCCGTACCTCTGCTGTACTTTAATCTGTAGGTTCCAACTACCCGACGAGCCAGGCGTTCCCCTGTCAATTCCTTCTTCAACACCCAAGACCATATCGCTCCATTGCCATGCTTGTGCTGACCCGTCACGGTGTCTTCATCCTTGAACGCCAACTCTGCCTTACCCCACTGAGGATCGTTGTAAGTGACAATGATCGTGCTGCCTGCAACTGCCCAAGTGCCTTTTTCGGCACTGTTTTCAAACATCTTGTGATCGTCGGTGAACCTGATGGTTGATGAATTGCTCTCCGTGCCTCTGCTGTAATTCAATCTGTAAGTTCCAACTACCTTGCCGTCAAGCGTCCCAAGCGGCGTTGTTTGCGGGACAAATGCTTTTGTTGAAGGCACTGCCGCGCCGCGTTTGGAGTCATTGACGGCCAGGGACGAAGAGGGCGGCGGCGGGCCTTGCATCAAGAGATACGCGCCAACTGCAACTCCCGCCATCACCAGGCAGCCGATCAGGACCGCTGCTAGGACTCCCTTCCCGCCCTGCTTTTTCCGTGGCCGCGCTGGAGTGTCAGGAGGGACAAACGGATTCGGTTCAGCGGCCTTCGGAGCGGTCGGCTTGGGAATCGCGGTCTTGGGCCGCGACTCGTTTGGCAGCACGACTTCTAGCTGCGGCACTTGTTTCACTGGCTGGCGAGCGGCTTCGGCCAGCGCGCCAGTCAGTTTGCGAACCTCGCCATCGGTCTGCGCCAGCAGTTCCTTGAAGACGGGAGAAGCGTTGGGGTTCTCGAAGTCCTTTTGCGAGAACAGCAGGTTGTCCCCGTTGTCGAAGCGGTCCCACAGCTTTTTGCCACCGACCGTCAGCGCCCGTAGCGCCGTATAAATGACCAGGTGGGAGAAGTTGTCTATGTGGAGGCCGTAGCTCGCTTCGCGGAGCCGTTGCGGGTGCTGATAAGCGGGGTGGCCCACTTCCGTCGCCTTCAAGAACTCCAGCGCGGGCACGCACATGCCGTCATAGTCCACCAGCTTGACGCCCGCCGTGCCAGCCTTCGCTCCTTGGACAAGCAGCACGTTGCCGTGTTGCAGGTCGCCGTGGGCCAGATTCGCTTCTCGGAGCCGAGCCGCCATCCTGACCCAAATTTGGCAGACCGACTGCAAAATGGCGGGATTCTCCACGTTCGCTCTCACGAAGGTATTCAGAGCGAGTCCTTCCACCCACTGCATCTTGAGGATCGGATACCATTGCCCACGCACCCTGATGCCTTGGTCGAGAAACTTGAACTCGACCATGAACGGCAATTGTACCTGGTGCAGATACTTGCTGATTTCGGCGTACCGCTCCCGCAAGCCCTGGATTTGGCGGGTGAAGCACTTGACGGCCCACTTCTGCTGGCCTGCTTGCACTGCGTACACGTCCGCGAAGTTGCCCGAACAGGGCATGGGTAGCCCCAATTCGTTTGTGACGGCTTCGCCCCGCTGTAGCTCAAGATCGGAGAAGCACTGAGCAGGGGTCTGGATCGCTTCGTTGTAATCTTGGGAAAGGGGCCAGGGCATCGGGGCGCTCCTTGAAGTCAAAGGCCAATCGTGAGCAGCGTCACGTCGTCGTTTTTCATTTCCTTTTGGCTGCGCAACTGTTCGATGTATGCGGTAAGGGAGCCATTCGCGTCAGTCAGCCTGCGCTGCAATGACTCCCACGGGCGGCGCTGCTGTTCGTGTCGCTGGAGGAACCATTCGGCCAGGGCGTCGGTCATCAAGAAGAAGCGGTCGCCTTTCTCCCACTTGCCCACGGCGCGTTTCGCCTTCGCTAAACTGTCTTTCCCCGCGACCGCCCGCGAACAAAGCAAGGGCGGTCGGTTGCCGAAGTCCGTAGAACGCTGGACGGGGAATGACGCCAGCAGGGTGTCCTTCCGCACTTGGAACAGGCAGCAGTCACCCACGGCTACGGCCCGCCAGCGGCCTTGGTCAGCTTGAGCCTTCTGCACGACCAAACCCAGGAAGGTAGCGAACGCGCCTTGCTCCCGCTTTTCCTCGCCAAACCAGTCCAGTTCCAGGTGATCCACCGCTTCGGCCCAACGCTTTTGCAGCGGCAGCAGCCAGTTCAACGTGGTTCGTCCCCGCGCTGCAATGAAGCCCTCCACCAGCAGTTTCGCCCACAGAGCAGCGAAGGAGCTTTCCGAGGCACCATCGGCCACGGCAAACCGACCCGACGCTGGATTGCCCGCCAAGGCATCCTCGTACTCGTCGGGTGCGTTGCCGTCCTTGTACAGCGTGAAGGACCGCCACTGAATCGCGGAAGTTGCGGTCATTTCTGCACGTCATGCTGGACCGTGGTGGCGACCTGGGTGCCAATGTCGAGGAAGCGGACGATGGCCACCAAGTCCGCGTTGAACACAAAGCCCCGCGAAGCGGGCGTCACGACAAATCCTTCCGCTTTGGCAGCACCCAGCAACTTCGGCGGCAGCAGGCTCGACATGCGAAAGAGAAGCTGCGCGTACTTGTCGGGCAACCCTTCTTCGCGGTCGGGGTACTCAATCGGTCGCAACTCCTTGCTCGACAAATGGGCGTTCAGTAGCAGCAGGTTTCCGTCCGTGCTGGCCAGGTTGCGGAGGTTGGCGGCGGGCTTTTCGGGGTCGCCGTCCGTGGCCGCGCCATCGCTGATGTTCACGACCAAGGGCGGGTAGCAGTTGGGGAAGTTCTTGAGAAACTCGGCCACGGTGGAATGCGCCATTTGCAGCGCTTGGCACATCGGGGTCTTGCCCTTGGCCACGGGTTCAAACCAGACGGGGAACTTGAACTTCTGCTCCATCACGCCGCCAGCGCCGTCATCGACCTTACGGCTTCGCTGTTCGACCCGCACGGGGTTCCTGGCAATCTCGCTGATCGGGGCCAGGCTGCGGGCTGCTAACGTTCCTGAGAAGGCAGGCATGGCCTGGTTGCCGCCGTAGCCGATGACGCCGACGTGGAAGTAGTCCCGAATGCCATCGGACTTGGCGCACTTGAGCGCCAGGTTTTGCAGCAGGCGGTTGATGGCGTCGGCCACGCCCTGCGCCTTGTTCTTTTCCTGGTTGCCTGCGAACGGCTCCAGCATGGACGAAGACTGGTCCACCAGGAACAGGAAGCAGGTCGGGTTGTTCCGTCTGATTTCTGCGGTAAAGGGCATGAATGACTCCCAA
This sequence comes from Gemmataceae bacterium, assembly GCA_019752375.1. Lineage (GTDB taxonomy): Bacteria > Planctomycetota > Planctomycetia > Gemmatales > Gemmataceae > JAIEMG01. Next base: position 66,572 of record JAIEMG010000045.1, read on the forward strand.
GCAAGGGTTCCGCTGGGATGGGTACAATTGCAGTTCTCAGCCGAACGCCTTGAAGAACTTCTGTCGGTTCTCCACTAAGAAGGTCAACCGCTTCAACAGCTTCTCCCGCATGACGTGGCCGTAGCCTTCGTAACGGCGCAGGATTTCGTGGACCGACGCGGACCTTTGGATCGCGTCCACGTCGCCACTCGTCACCAGCGGCTTGTTCGCGTCGTCGTCCACCCACGCCTGGATCGACCTTTGCGCGTCGAGGAACGCTTCGGCCACGGACACGGTCGGCTGCTTCTGTGCTTCTTCGTTGCGCCGCTGGGCCTCGGCCTTCTGCCAGCGGTCGTAGGCCACGGGATCGAGAATCTGTCCCGTGGCGAGGTCGAAGCCGCGTGGTTCGGCACTGACAGGGAGAGCCAGTGGTGGTTGGGGTGGGGCCGCTGTCGGGCGCTGGGGCGGCGGGACGGTCGGCGCAGCACGGCCACGCAACGACTCTTCGATCTGGCGAATGTCATCCAGCCAGTCCAGGGGCAGTCCCTTGATGGTGAACTCGTCGGCAGTGGGGGGTAGGGCCGCATTTCGCGGCTGTTTCTCGGCCTGCCGCATTTCTTCCAACCAGTCGGGGATTGGCTCAGGTCGTGCCCGCTCGAAGGATTCGCTCTTGGCAACGTCGGTCAGCCATTCAGGGAGGAAGGCGGCGGGCGAGTCGGGCAGCTTGCCTGCACGGGCGATGGCCAGAAACTTTTCGACGGTGATCTGCACGTCCATGCCTTCCATCCAGACCCAATCCGCTGCGCTGGCTCCCCCTGATGACGCCAGTTCCACCAGCTTCGCGGCGGGCATCGGGCCGAGCGGCTGGGTCTTCTGCGCTGCACCAGTGGTGCGGGCGCTGTTTCGCAGCAGATACCATTGAGCGGTCATGCGCATCTTCCCTTGAACGCCTTGGGCACGGGCCACTACGGGAGATTGCGGGCGAACCCGCCAAGTGCTGACAAGAATTCGGGAGATTATTGGGCGTCGAAGTGTGGAAGAGGGCAGACGAGCGGAACGGAGCATCCACCGTGGCTGCGCCAAAAAATAAGGAGCGGACAACCACGACCGCTCTCAGAACGCCAGCGACGGCGCAGAAAGGACGGAGCATGGCCGCCGCCCCTTTCGGGGCGTGCGGACCAAGCACCGCTCCTTTCAATTGAGCCTTTCGGCCCATGTCGCTGTTTTCTGAGAAGCAGTTACTTGACGCACTCAAATTGTCAGCGTGGCTGTTTTCGGGCCACGGTAAGCTCACATCTCCTTGTCGAAACGAGGGTAGCGACGGCTCGCCCTAGCGCCAGCCGCCCGATAAAGACTACTGCAACTCGCTGCGACCTGCAACCGCCGTGGTTTTCTTGTCACTTTGGACCCGTCCGCTCCGCATGGAGAAGGTGAAGGCGGGCCGCACGGCTGGTCGGTAGAATCGGGGCTTCTGAACCCGTGGAACCGACCGATGGCACCGCCTGGACAGACGACGACCGAACTTCAACACTGGCTCGATCTGCTCAAGTCGGGTGACGAGCAGGGCCGCACACGGTTGCTCGACCGCGCCTGCGAACGGCTTCGCCTTCTCGCCCGCCGAATGCTGCGAGGCTATCCCGTGGTCCGTCGCTGGGAACAGACAGGCGACGTGCTGAACGCGGCGATGCTGCGACTGTTCCGCGCCTTGCTGGACGTGAAGCCCGAATCGCTACGTCACTTCTTTAACCTGGCTGCCCAGCAGATTCGGCGGGAGTTGATCGACCTGGCCCGTCAGCACGCACGACTGGAAGGACAGGCTGAACTCAAGTCCGAGGTGCCCGCCGACCGTGACGAACCTGGAACGCTGGCGGAATGGACGGAGTTTCACGGGAAGGTCGAAGCGTTGCCCAACGAGGAACGAGAAGTCTTTTCCTTGATCTGGTACGAAGAACTGACCCAGGCGGAAGTGGCCGACCTGCTGAAAGTCTCGACCCGCACCGTGATCCGCCGTTGGCATAATGCCCGCTACTTGCTGGGCCGTTCACTTTATGAACACGAACCAGACGCAAAGTGACGACCGCCTGTGGGACGCGCTGGCCCGATGGGAGGAGGCGTTCCAGCAGGGCCGTGACCTGCCCGCCGAGGAACTCTGCCGCGACTGCCCTGAAATCATCGACCAGTTGAAGGACAGAATTTGGGCGTTGAAACGCACCGCCTGGATGACGAAGCCTACCGCAGACGAAGTTGCCCCCGAACCCCAGGACACCAGTGATCCGACGCCAAAGGCGCTGGGCGACTACGACCTACTGGAGCGGATCGGCGTGGGCGGGATGGGCCAGGTCTTCAAGGGTGTCCACCGCAAGATGGGGCGGATCGTCACCGTCAAACTCCTGCCACGGTCCCAATCGGCGGTGTGGGTTCAAGACGAGGTGACGGCGGCGGCGAAGCTCAGCCATCCGAACACCGTCATGGCTTTCGATGCGGACGAGGCCGATGGCATTCCGTTCCTCGTCATGGAGTACACCGAGGGCGTCGATCTTCACCGTCACGTTCAAGAACACGGCCCGCTGCCCGTCGAGAAGGCGGTGGACTGCATCCTGCAAGCGGCGCACGGACTGGCACACGCCCACGAATGCGGTGTGATCCACCGCGATGTGAAGCCCGCCAACCTGCTTCGCACTACCAGCGGCACGGTGAAGGTGTTTGACCTGGGGCTGGCGCACATTCGGGCCGCTCAGCCCCAAGCTGCTGTCGGCACCCCTGACTTCATGGCCCCCGAAGCTGCGCTCGACCCATCGAAGGCCGACGCACGCAGCGACATTTACGGGCTGGGTTGCACGCTTTGGTTCCTGCTGACGGGCAAGCCGCTGTACGACGGCAGCACAATCATCCAGAAAATCCTGGCCCACCGCGAACGGTCAGCACCGTCACTCCGCAAGGCTCGGCCTGATGCGCCCGAAGCCCTGGACACGATCTTCCGCAAGATGGTCGCCAAAAGGCCAGAGGATCGGTTCGCGTCGATGGCGGAAGTCGTCAGCGCACTGCGGGCCTTGCAACAGCCACGATCGCGGCGAGGCTGGCTATGGGGACTGGTCTTGCTCATTGCAGTTGTACCAATGATGGCATGGCTGGTCTTCTACGGGCGGGGCAAGGACACGCACGCCACGGTTGCGGAACCGCCGAAGCTCCGCGCCTTCAACCTGGACTTCACCGCGACCGCCGACGCGGACCTCAAGCAGTTCGACGGCATGGCTGACTTGGGCGAGCTTCGGCTGACGAAGACGAAGATCAGGGACAACGGCCTGGATCAGTTGAAGGGCTGCGCCAAGCTCCAGTTTCTTGATCTGAACCACACCGCCATCGGTGACGCGGGCCTGGAGAAACTGGCTGGGCTGACGGAACTTCACCACCTCGGCCTGTCGGGTACGAAGGTCACGGACCAAAGCTTGCGGCACCTGACGGCCTTGAAAGGACTGAAGCACTTGAACCTGGACTTCACGGGGATCGGGGACGAAGGGCTGGACCACCTGGCGAACCTGACGGCGCTCGAAGACCTGCGGCTGACACGAACCAAGATCACCGACGACGGGTTGGCCAAGCTCAAGACGCTGACGAGGCTGAAGAAGATCGACCTGCACCACACGGCGGTCACGGACGACGGCTTGAAGCACCTGGCGGGATTGTCGCTCAAAGAAGTAGGCGTCTCAGGAACGAAGGTGACGGCGGCGGGCCTGAAAAGGGTGGAGAAGAAATGACGGAAGCCGAGTGGCTGGCCTGCACAGATGCAAAAGCGATGCTGGAGTTCATACGGGGCAAGGTCAGCGACCGAAAGTTGCGACTCTTCGCCGTTGCCTCCTGCCGAGAACTTTGGCGGTCGGCTGTCCAAGACGGCGAAGCGGCCCTGGAAATCGCAGAGCTATACGCGGAGGGCTGCGTTGACGAGCAGCAGCGGGAAGTGGTCGCCGCAGACGCTCGGCTGGCCCACAGCGGCGCGTGCTATTTCCTTGACGTGTTCCTCGGCGTGGTCCTGGCGGTGGAGAAGGACGCTACGAAGGCTGCATCACACGCCGTCGCCTTCGACATGAGCGGCTACCGACAGCGAGAATGGCAGCGATTCGTGCCGCTGGTGCATCACATCCTCGGCAACCCGTTCCGTCGTTATCCCACGCCCGACCACTGGCCCGCTACCTTACTTCGACTGGCATCGGCACTCTACGACGGCCAGAACTGCGGCTTCGCGCTGCACGACGCGCTCCTCGAAGCTGGCCATGCTGACCTGGCCCAGCATTTTCACCAAGAGCAAGACCATCCGAAAGGGTGCTGGGCGGTGGACGCGATCCTGGGAAAAGCATGACAGTTCGGCGTTGCAGAATTGAAAACTGAGAAACTCGTTTCAAAAAGCGTTTGGACGGGACTCCTATCTCGGTGTTCCAGGTAGCCATGCCGCCTTTGTGTTTGAAAGTGCGAAACTCGGCGTTTTCCCGCTTGGGACTGAGGGCTGAAAAAGTTGGGGAAAGCGGATTCTGAAAATCGCGGCGGCTGGATCATTCTCCGACGACGAGGGTTTTACAACGGCAAAGCTAAAGCATGTCGAATGCCGTGATAATCCCAAGCAGTTTTTCACCGCCTTGGCCATCGGGCCGCTTGTCGTCAAAGACAACGAGTACAGGCTTCTCAAGTGCTTTGGCAGCAAGTGAGTCGATTGGTGCCGCTGCGTCGGTCGTGCCTCCTGCATCTTCAAGCTCCAGTTGTTCCGCGCGTGCTTCACTCACGGTCAGTCCGAGGCGACGGTTCCTTTCCCCGTTGTTCGGCGCATCCCGTCGCAGAAAAATGGCGATCTGCCTGTCGCTGATGAGCTTCCATTTTCCTTGCCAGAAGATCGGCAGGTACGAAAACGAGTTCGTCAGCATGATCTGGCGCACGAAGCTAATCGGATGCCAGTCCTCGGCAGTGATCGGAGAACGGACCATAATATCGCCAAGGGTGGTCATCGGCGGCTCACCGTTCATCAGCGCATCCTCGAAAATGAGAGCCAATTCGATTGTGTGTTCAGTCAAATGACGCGCCTTCGCTCCTTGATGCAGTGCGTCGTTTCTTGCTTCGCTTACCAGCCCGTAGAGGGTTTCTGGACTCGAATGCCACTGTGCGTGATAAGTTTTGCGGACGTAACCAAGAGCAGAGCGCCTTGCAAGGGCGAGCAGCGGCTCTCGGTAATGAAAAAGCGTTGAGGCTTTCCGAATCAGGTAGCAACCAAGCCGTTCAAAGGTGAATAGCAGTTGATCGAATCCCTCGGCGTCTTTTTGGGCGACAAGTCGGGCATCGCGTAGATCGGCCAAGAACCTCACCCTGGCTCTTGCGTCGAGTGGTCGCCAGCTTGGGCCAAGGTCGATGGTGCCTGGCAACATGGTTGTCATTCACGACTCCTCAAGGGCTTCGTCAATGGCCTGGGAAATCTTGTTGTCCTTGCTCCAAGACGGGGGGAGGTTCGTCGCGCCGAACTCCTTCAAGGCTCGGTACAGTTTCGGGCGAATCACCTCATCGAAAACAGTTGCGCAATTCGGACAGAGTGAGAGCGCGTTCCATCGGCCCTCTCCCGCCGATTTTATCTCATCAATGATATGGGCAGCGTGTCTTCGTCCTGCGGTCCAACCGCACCACTCGCAGGGGAGAACTGCAATTGCCTTAGCTGCTCGGCGGTTCTTGAACGCCATACACGCCCTCCATTGGATGATCTACCCGCAAACGGGAGGCCTCGTCACCCCAAGGTGGCCAGGCCGATTCGTCCCTCATCTTGGCGGGCTGGATCACGGAACGCACGGTACACGATACAGTCACCGTCCCAGGTCAGCGATTCGCAGCAGCCCTTGATTCGTTTGCTACGGAGAATCCTTCCCTCCTTGGGATCGAGAACGAAGACCCGAAAACCTGGATTGTTTTGCCTACTGATGGCCCATGCTACCAACGCCGTGTAGCGTCGGTCCTGGCTCTGCGCCATGCGGTCCTGCCAATTTTCTTGCAGGAAGGGAATCCACGCGCCCTTAAACCTGATTTTGCAGGTGCGGAAGGGCGATCCCATCCCGATTTCCTGGCAGTCAACAAAGCGGACGTTCATTTCGTCATTTCCCAGCAGCGAATCGACCACCCAGCAACCCTTCACATGCTCGCCGCCCTGCCGACAATGGAGAAGCACGTGCGCATCGGCGCAGCCCACATCTTCCAGCGCGTCGCCAAGGATCGGCAAGCGGTCAAACGCCCTTTCCTCGTAGATGGCGGTGGCAAGATTCAGGACGGTGGACGTGGACCATTGGGGGTTAATCACGGCTGGACGAAATGGGTTGCCGAAGATGCAGCGGAGCAGGTCGCTCTGGTTTCTCGCTTCGTCCAGGTCCGACTCATTCCAGCGCGGAATAGAATCGCTATAGTTTCCTGCGGCAGCAGCACAGGCAGCTTTTCCTGCGAAGAAGGCGGCGTCCCACTCGTTGCGACCCTCTACTGCTGTCGCACTAGCATCGCAACAAGCGCACACCGCATTGGAAGATTTCGGTTCAGCACCATACACCCTGGCGAACATGGCCTGGCAACGGGCGTGTGCTTCTTCTTCAGAAGCTTCGCCGTCTGCCAGACGTTCCGCGAAATCAACCGCCTCTCGTGCGTAATCCGCGTCGATGAGGTGCCAGATGCGGCGACAGCAGGCCACGGCAAACAGTCGGAACTTCCTACCGCTCCATGTCGTGCGGGCCAAGTGGTGCAGCATTGGGAAGGGATCACCGCACTCCAGCCACGTCGCCTCGGTGAGCCGTGGTATCTCTTCGGGGACGAATCCCTCTGGAAGAATTAGAGTCATGGGCAGCTTACTCCAGCCTCTCTTCCGTTTTGGGGCGACGGTAGCAGCCGCTTACTGGTTTACGCCCTCCCCACGCTCAAATTCTCGAACAAGGCACGCATATTTGCTATCAGCCCATCGATTTCCTTCACAGGCTTTACCTCCTGGTCCACCTGAAACAGTCGCCAGTTGGCAGCAGGGTTGTCAGCGACACTCGCTGGAGGGTAGGTAAGCATGTGACACAAGAAGAAGACGACCTGATACTGCATTTCTCGGATGACCACGTTCATGTCCTGGGGACTGGCCCCTGCTTGCAGCATCCTCTGCACCGCCTGCCCAAATTCTTGGATGGTCGGGTTGGAATCCTGAATGTTCTTCCTGGCTTCATCAATGAAACTGGTATCGCCCTTCTGGAGAACGAGTTTCAGCGCTTCCGTTTGAAAGATCGCCTTGGTTAGACCTTCCGTGCTCCCTCGAAAATGCGCGTAGGCTAGGTCGGAATAGCTCGGCATCCCCATTTGCCGATACATGTCGATCAGCCTCCGCAGTTCGGTTGGCATCACGTCAGCATCGTAGCGCGCATACACGTCGGGAGGATTCACCCGCTTCGCGTGGTCAAGCCGCTCCTGGTCGCCTTGGTCGTACTGAAAAAGACCCAGGAGAACCTTCTTGAAATCCACCTGCGGAGTTGGGCTGGCGTTCTCCCTGAGAGAGTTCAATGCCCTGTAGTAAACGTCGTCAATTTCCTCCATGAAGCGGTCGAACTTCTCGGAACCCTCCTTCTTTGAAGTGTCCAAGGAATCAACAATCCGCAGGAGAGATTCACCGAAGTCCCAAGCGGGATGGGTTTCAAACGCTTCCCCGAATTCTTCGCCGTAGGGCCATTCGGAAGGCTCCCAGCGAAGCTCCCGCTTTGCCGTTTCGACGTTCAGGTAGCGACCCTCCGCGACCCTCTTCTCCGCTTCTCGACTCAGCGCTTCCTCGCTGTTGCCAATGGGAATTGGCCAGTGGCGGAGCGGGCGGGTGAGAAAGCCGTAGACGTAGAAATGCTCGTCGGGGTGGCGTTCTTGGATGAATCGGACGCCTTGTTGAGCCAGATCAACCACGCTGGCTTCAAACCCTTTGAAGTCGAAATCAGGCATGACGACTGCTCCTACGTCGCGTGTGCCGCGATGCTGGCTCACCGAATCGAATGCCCCGCCGCCAGCAGCGCTTCCCGCGCCCACTCCCACGCGGCTTCCTTCATCAGCAGGTAATTCGTGTCGAACGTGCTGACGGCGAACACGCTGATCCCCGCCTCGGCTAACGGTGCGACCAGCGAAGCCAGCACGCCGACCATCGAGAAGTCCATTGTGCCCGCGACCCGCAGGCAACGCCAGCCTGGTTCAGCCTGGGCCGCAGGCGGCACCTGGGCTTCGGGGCAGACGATTGAAAGTTCGTCGGCGGTGCGGGTGATCGAGAAGAATGAGCCAGTGCTGGCCCAAGCAGGAATCGCCGCGTCGGGCGGGCAGTTTGGCAATGGCGAAGGTGCCGTCGAGCAGAATCAGGTTCAGGCGGTAGAGGTGCATTTCGCTCGGTCCAGCGATGTTCTGCGGGTCAATCAAACTGGCCATGATACCAGCCGCGTTCCCCGTTCGCACCGAATCGCCTTCTTGCATCTGGCCTCCAGCGCGGCATAATTGCCTGACTTAACTGTGATTGCCTCAGCGTGGAGGTCGTCCATGATCGCCTTCTCTTGCGCTCACTGCGGCATGAAGCTCCAAGTCCAGGACCAGTTCGCGGGTCGGCAGTCGAAGTGCCCGACCTGCAAGCAGCCGCTTGTCGTCCCGATGCCCAGCGCCACGGTCGCCTACGTCCCACCGAGGCAGATCGACGGCGAAGAGAGCAGCCTGGCGAAAGCGGGGCTGGATGGCGGCGTGACCCTGGACAACGACCAGGCGCGGAAGCCGACTGCCGTGGAAGGGCAAAGGCACCGCTCGGTCGGCGAAGCCCTGGCCCAGCGGCAGAAGAACGGCCAGCGCTATGTTGTCGAGGGCGAGATTGCCCGTGGCGGCATGGGGGCGGTTCTGCGTGCCGTCGATTGCGACATTCGGCGTGAAGTCGCCGTCAAGTACATGCTGGACGACAAAGACCCGAAAAAGAAGGCCCGCTTCATCGAGGAAGCGCAGATCAACGGGCAACTTGAACACCCGAACATCGTGCCCGTTTACGACCTGGGCATCGACGCGCAGAAGCGGCCCTTCATCATGATGAAGATGGTCAAGGGCCGCAGCCTGAAAGACGCGCTGGACCAGTTGCGGGACAACCCGAAGCAAGCTGAAAAGGAGTACACGCTGGGTCGGCTGCTGAACATCCTGGTCAATGTCTGCAACGCCTTGGCTTTTGCCCATGCACGCGGCGTGGTGCATCGGGACTTGAAGCCTGCCAATATCATGCTGGGAGATTTCGGTGAGGTCTACGTCATGGATTGGGGACTTGCCAAGGTGCTGAATCAGCCAGGCACAGCGGAGAAGATGCCGCAGGCGGTGGCAGCGGCACCAGGAGCTTCCGTCCCTGGTCGCAACTCCAAGGTCGTGACGAACCGTGGCCCCGAAGCCGACCTGACCCAAGAAGGGTCGGTGTTGGGCACGCCCGTCTACATGCCACCCGAACAGGCGACGGGAAACCTCAACGCCATCGACCAGCGAAGCGACGTGTACTCGCTGGGTGCGATCCTCTACGAGGTCTTGACTTTGCAGCCACCCGTGGAAAAAGAAGGCGGCTACCTTGCGGTTCTCATGCGAGTGATGGAAGGCGAGATTCAGCCACCAGAGCAACGGGCTCCGAAACGGGCATGGAATATACCAAAGGAGCTTTCCGCCATCGCCATGAAAGCGCTGGCGAAGGAGAAGGAAAAACGCTACCCGACTGTCGATGCGCTGCGGCAGGACGTTGAGCGCTTTCAAGAGGGGCGGTCGGTCAGCGCCAAGGAAGACTCGAAGCGGGAGATGCTCTGGAAGTTCGTCAAGCGGAACAAGGGGTTTAGTGCTGGGGTGGGGGCGGCGATCCTCGTTCTTCTATTCAGTTCGTGGTTTCTCTTTCAGGCGTGGCGGGTTGCCGACAAGAACTACACGGATTACCGCAACGCGCAAGAAGACAAGCAGCGGCAGGCCAAGGACGCGGTGCCATCACTGACGAAGGCCATCAAGCTGATGATCGCAGAAGGAAACGTGGACGAGGCGATGGTCCAGGCAAAGGCCGCAGTTGATGCCGACCCCGACTATGCCGAGGCCCGCCTATTGAAAGCACAGTTGTTGCTCGGCAACCGCGAATTCGCGGCGGCGGATCAGGAACTAGCGCGGTGCCTGGAATTGCGGCCCAACGATGCCGAGGCTCGCAAGTTGGTTGAGCTATGTCGAAAGACGAAGCCCGAAGACGCTTCCGCCTTGCTAGTTTTGTCTGAAGAATTGAGTCGCCAGAAACGGCACGCACTGGCCGACCGCATCACGAAAACCGCACAGGGCATGGTGAAATCGCGGGAGGAACTCCTGGGTCATTACCGTAAGCGGATTGACGGCGCGTGGCCTGGTTTGGGCGGGAGATTGACCGTGGACCAGGAGGGAAGGTTTCATCTGAACCTTTATGCCTGCACCGAAGTGCGTGACGTAGCCCCGCTCCAAGGCATGAAACTCACCAGTCTTCTCCTTGGCTTTACCCAGGTGCGTGACTTGTCGCCGCTCAAAGGCATGCCTCTAACCAAGCTGGAACTTCGTAATCTAGGCGGATTGCGTGACCTGTCGCCGCTCAAGGACATGCCGCTCAGCACGCTGGAAATGCCTGACTGTCATTCGTTACAGGATTTGACGCCGCTTCGAGGGATGAAGATTACGAAGCTGGCCATTTGGGGCAGTTCTCAGATTCGAGATTTGACACCGTTGGAAGAGTTACCCCTCAAGGAAATAAGCGTCGGTGGCTGTCTAGCAAATCCAGCACCTCTTCGCTCGATCAAGACGCTGGAGAAAATCAACGACAAACCCCCAGCCGACTTCTGGCGAGAGTACGAGGCCCAGCAGAAAGGCAAGAAGTAGCACGCTCTGACCACTTGTTCGTCAAGCGCTTCCGACAGCGACAGGAAATCGAAGACCTGATCCAGATGCGCCCGCCAGCATGACGCGGCGTAGAGCCAGGCGGTGTCGTCGCTGACCCCGTGGCGGTGCATGTACCACTCGGCGGCGAAGCCGTGGGCGAGCATCGTGACGAATCTCTTGAACTCAGGCGGCGGCAGACTGCGAACCGACTGCATGGCGTCACCTCCAGGGGCGAAGGGGGATAGTTCCACACCCTGATGGTGACGCGGATCGGGGAGGAGTTTAGCTGCGCATGGGGAATTGCAGGTCGGTGCCGTGCGGACTTTGGTTAGGATTTGAGAAGTCCACATGGCTCCAATGATGAAAAGACCGTAATCGTCGTAAGTCCTTATTTTTCTGTCAGGCTATTTGTCAGTATTCAGAAGCAAAAAGGGGCAAAAACAGCCAAATTTGACCATTCGGGCTTCAACGGAGCTTGCCTCAACTGCTTATTTGGATTATAGTTGCGGAGCGTCGTTTGACGCCGAGATGCACAAATGAATCGTTCGGGACCGTGAGGTCGGAGGTTCAAATCCTCTCGCCCCGACTATTCCCAGAAATCAGCCTTCGGCGAGCACGTCGAAGGGCTTTCTCATTTCGGGGACTAGACTTGCGCTGTCCAGATGGAAGTTCAAACAGACTATTTCCAGAATCCGCCGCTTCGTAGCATAATCTGTTCAAACGCTTTCACGGCCAGGTCTGCGTTTTCGTGGCGACCACGGGTCAACCCTTCGATCTGGAGCCGCAACTTCGCCTCCCGATCCCGGAGTTCGGTGCTCTTGCCGGCGAACGTGTCGGCGCCGATCTCCTCCAGCAGACGCAGGTTTAACAAACGGTCCTGCTGCTGCATGACCACGGTACGCTGCCGGTTCAGGTCATCAACCCGTTCCCTGGCCTCCCGCTGCTCATCCTGGGGCCTCGTGCGGAGCACATGCACGAACCAGGAGCGCACTTCCTCATCCTCGATCCTCATGCGGTCAAAGAGGGCGTGGACCTGTTCGTCCAGGTCGCCTTCCTTCAGCCGGACCCGAGGGTGGTCAGCGACGTTGTATCGGGAGCAACGGTAGTAGACGTACTCCCGCTCGCCTGCCTTCGTCTTTTTCACCTTCGATTCCCCTGTGATGGGATGCCCGCAGTGCCCACAGCCGATCAGGTCGCCGGCATAGGTCAGTTCGGTTGAACGGTACACTCGCCCGCCCAGAATCGCCTGAACCCGGTCCCAAGTGCCCCAGGTGGACAGCGGCGAGGATGGTGACAGTTCCGTCATGCAGGCCGAGGATCATGCTCTTCCGGGGCTGTGACGTTTCCAACGTCTTCGACATGGTGACAGTTCCGTCATGCAGGCCGAGGATCATGCCGGGGAGCCAGCCACGCTGGCGGAGTGGGCCGAGTTCCACGAGAAGGTCCAATTGTTGCCCCCGACGGAACGAGAAGTCTTCGATCTGCTTTGATACGAAGGGCTGGGGCAGAAGGAGGCGGCCGCCCTCCTCGGCGTGACGGATCGCACCATCAAGAACCGCTGGCGGAGCGCCAAACTGATGCTCCGTCGCCTCCTCGACGAGTCCCCTGATGCAGACGGAGGACCAGATGGCCGGGCATGATCGGCTGGAGCAACTGCTCGCCCGCTGGGACGACTTGCGGGAACAGGGCCGGGAAACGACTCCCGAGGAATTGTGCGCCGACTGCCCGGAGTTGACCGACCCATTGAGGCGCTTGATCGAGAACCTGAAAGCGATGGACTGGCTGGACCGAGAAAAAAAACACGACGCAGGACACGAATCTTGCAATGGTTGCCACGACGGACGGCTGGCCCTGCGAGTGCCACCGCTCCTGGCCGGGCGTTACCGTCTGGAGAGTCTCACCGCCGAGGGGGGTTCGGGGAAGTCTGGCGGGCCACCGACACGGCCCTCCTGCGGTCGGTGGCCGTCAAGGTCACGTACTGGGCGAAGTCCGGCAGCGTGGGTCACCCGGACCCGGAGGTGACGGAAGCGGTGATCGAGGGCCTGGCTGCCAACCTGGAGGAAGTCGGTCGCCCGCTCTGCCCGTGCAATTTCTACCCGAATAAGCAGAAGGAGCTTGCCGAGCACGGACGCCGGTGGTTGTGCGCCTGCGACGAGATGAAGCGGTGGAAGTACTGCCACTGCCTGCTGTTCGTCACGCCCGAAGGGCTGCCGATCACCGAGTACCTGCCCGAGGACCACGAAGGGCGGACGACCTACGGGCTGGTCCTCGACCCGACGCCGGGGAAAGGGCGAGAAGATCGCTGAAGTCAGGGGGCGCTTCCATCACTGCCCAGTTACCAGTCCGTGGTAACGCAGGGTAAGGCTGCGCAGACGCTCCGAGTCTACCACACCGTTGATGAGATGGTCGGGGATCGCCCCGACGCCCAGCTTGGTCCTCGCCAGCGCCCCGACAATCGCCCCGAGGGTGTCCACGTCCCCGCCGAGTCGGACGGCGTTGGCGACGGCCTGACCCCACGAGTCCGGAAACCGCAACTAGCACCACAAGGCGGCGAGGACCGTCGGCACCACGAAGGGCGTGATGATCGGCTGCCCGAACTCGGGCCTCTCCATGCCGGCCCAGGCGATGTGCTGTATAGCCTCGGCCGGGTCCTGGTCCAGCCAGGCCGGAAGCTGCCGGACCAGCGTAGCAAATCCCGGCTCACACGGTTCGATGGATCGAGAAGCCCGCCGAGTGAGAGTAACTGCGCCGCCCTTGCCACTGCCACGCCACCGGCCACGCTCCGTGGGTCCTGGTGCGTGATGCGAGACACGTCCGCAGCCGCAGCGGGCAGGCGTTCGGGATCGTCGAGGAAGTACAGGCCGAGGCAGGCCGTACGCATGGCAGTGCCGTTCCCGGCCTGACCGACGGCTGCCCCGCATGTGGTCCAGACCCCGAACCGCAAGAAGTGCGTGGCGGCGTGAGTGCAGGAACCATCTGGCCCGATCACCGACTGGGTCCTCCACAGGTCGGCAATGGAGCGGGCGATGTCGGGCGGATTGACGGCTTTCATTCGCAAGATCGACTTGACGGTGGCGACCGATAACTGCGTGTCGTCTGTGTACTGGCCGGGTGGGTAACCCTCATACTCGCCGAAGCCGGACAGCAGCGTTGCCTTGTCGGGGATCGAATACGACCAGAGGCCCTCGTACGGCGCACCGAGAGCGTCACCGACGGCGCACCCGAGCGGGCAGCCGAGGAACCGCTCCCGCAGGTCGATGGGTTTTTCTCCATGTTCGGCCCTCGCCACGTATTCCCGCCGGCCCTGCTGCACCACCGGCGATGCCTTGATCATTGTTGACTGACGAGGAGATCGGTCACCCAGCAAGTTCCGGCATGCTCGCCGCCCCGGCGACAGTGGGTCAGCAGTTCGGTATCCGAGCAGCCGGCTTCTTCCAGGGCGTCGGCAAGAATCGGGAGCCGGTCATAGGCATGCTCCTCGGCAATAGCCTGGGTCAGCCTTGGCACGGTACCGCTGTCCCACGTCAGCCATGCCGGGTCCACGGCCTTGCCCCGTAGCCGGCTGACCTGGAAACCGCCGTCCGACAGCACGGTGAGAAACGCCTTCGTGCCCCAGTGGTAGCGGAGCGGGCAGAACGAGGCGTCCCGCAGCAGCCGCTGCCCTCACGCTCACCGGGATCATCGAGTGGGGCTGGTGCCTGACGGCGTACCTTTCGGTGGTGAGCTTTCCCCTCGTCGGGTTCAGCACCTACGGTTTGTTCGAGTTCTTGTCGGAGTATCGCTGCCGGCACTTCTTGCACGAACTGCGCCGCCGCAGCGTCTCCTCGAAGTTGTCGATGAAGACCACGTCAAACAGGCGGAAGCCGACCCTCCCCTCCCTGGTGTAGTTCCGGGCCGCTGCCCCGATGTTCTTGCCATACACTTCGAGGAAGTAGACGGCGATCTGGTTGTGGCTGCTCAGCCTCTCGAAGAGGCGCTGCACGGTGTCCTTGACGGCTTCAACAATACCCATCGCCGGGTTGCCGATCAGGTCACGGCGCTCCCACAGCAGGTCTTCCCGGCTGCCGACCAGGGCAGCGCCATCGGGGCAGAAGATCAGCCGGGTGTTCGTGCCGTCCACTTTCTCCGTGCCGATGACCCGTCCGGCGAACGGTATCTGGACCGTCTCCTGCAAGACTCCCTTGTCGCCCAGTGCGTGGTAGGTCAGGATCGACGGGTACTTCGTCAGGCTATTCAGTTTGCCGAGGTCAACTCGCCGAATGTCGAACGCCATGCTTCCTCCGCAAGTCCCGTCCCCGCCTTCCCGAACTGACTGCTTCCATGACCCGTTTGCGTGCAGGCCGGTTCGCCTCTGCAATGCGCAGTCCGCAGTCCAAGGGTGGTTTCCACGACCTGACCTGCACGCTGCGTGTCGGGGTTGCCTGAAAAGTTTATAATTGAGGCGAAGCGAAGACAGGTTGCGGAGCGTGGAGAATCACGCCGATGACCGAGGCCGAGTGGAATGCCTGCACCGACCCCATCGAGATGATCGAGTTCCTGCGAGGCAAGGCGAGCGTTCGGAAGCAGGGGCTTTTCGCCGTCGCTTGCTGTCGCCGCATCTGAAATCTCATGGACTCCCCCATCAAGCAGGTCGTCGAAGTGGCCGAACGCTATGCTGATGGGAACGCCACTGAACCTGAGTTGGCGTCATCCAGGGAGGTGGCTTCGGTGGTTCCGTCAGGCATAGTAGCGAAGAGGGCTGCTACGGCGGCGTGGCTGTCAACGGGGACGGCATCAGGAGCGGCGTGGTGGATGGCAAGCAGAGCGGCATTGGAGGCGGCGTGGAGGGCGTCAGGGGAACGAGAAGATCGCCCGCAAGCCGACCTGCTCCGTTGCATGTTCGGCAAACCCTTTTGCCCCATTAGCATCAACCCGACCTGGATCACGCCGACCGTGAAACAATTGGCCGAAGCGATCTACGAGGACAGGGGCTTCGACCGACTGTCTATCTTGGCAGATGCCTTGGAGGAGGCAGGCTGCACCGACCAGGAGATTCTGACACACTGCCGGGAGCCGGGACCACACACCCGTGGCTGCTTCGTAGTAGATGTGGTTCTGGGGAAGGAGTGATCGCTAATGACCGAGGCCGAATGGACACAGGTCTTGGCGAGAGCGTCTTGGGGCGAGAAGCCGCTCCCAGACTGGATCGAAGCGCCACCCCCAGACCTCGGCACCTTCCGAGCCGAAAACCAATGGTTGGCTTGCCCTGATCCAAGGCCGATGCTTTTGTTCTTATAACGCAAGACGACGGATCGGAAATTACGGCTGTTCGCCGTGGCATGTTGCCGAGAGATTTGGGACTTGCTGCCGGGCAAGGACTGTTGGGAAAAGGTAGAGCTTGCGGAGCAGTTCGCAGACGGAAAAGTAGCCCCCGATCCTCTGGATCGGCCATATACGACTGGCTATCCCATCGGGAAGGGCTTGTCGATAGAGGCATGGCGCAAAGGCTGCGCTTCCTTCGCTTGTTTCAAGGCCGCAGAGAAGAGTGCATGGGAAGCCAGACCGAGGTTCTCCAGGCCGACTTGTAGTTGGGGAACGGCTGGGATCGCCGTTCCTGCCACCACAGGACCAGTGCGAGGGCGGGATGGACCTCGATCAACTGGAGCGGCTGATTCCCGCAAGCGTCCGTCAAGGTGTAACCCAACTCCTCCAGCTGCCGCCGTAGCCACAGGCCCCGGATCAGCCAAGCTAACATCCTGGTGGTCGCGGCCAAGCTCGGCGTGGCACGACCCGCTCAGGTTTGCGAACTGCTGAACTTGGATGCCTCCACGCTGAGCCGCAACGTCGAGCGGATGCAGGCCAAGGGCTGGCTGGAAGTGGTGACGGACGAGGACGGCCGGTCTCAGCCCTTCCGTCTCACGGCCCAGGGACGCAAGCTCTTGGAGAAGGCGGTGCCGGCGTGGGAAGAGGCCCAGGAGCAGGCGACGGCCCTGCTTGGCGAGACGGGAGTCGAGATGTTGCAGAAGATCGCTCGGGGGCTTGGGCTATCCGCTCCGAAGGGATGAGGCTTTGTTTCATTTGCCCATTTAGTTGCATATACAATAAACCCGGTGCGGCAGCCATGATCGAGGAGACACACCGATGAATCAGACCATCGAAACTCCGGCTCTGATCGATTCGGCGACGGCAAAGCTCGACGCCGGCCGACTGCGGCAACTGTGTTTGGACCTGGGTGCCGACGACGTGGGGTTGGTCGAACTGGATGGACCGGCGTTGGCTGACCAGCGGGACGACATCCTGTGGTTCTTCCCGCCCGCCAAGACGCTGCTCAGCTTCGTATGCCGGATGAACCGGGAGCCGATTCGTACCCCCGCCCGCTCGGTGACGAACCTCGAATTCCATCACACGGGCGATCAGGTCAACGAGGTCGCCCGCAAGGTCGTGGCGGCTCTGGAGCGGCAGGACATCCGGGCGATCAACCCGTCGATGGGCTTCCCGATGGAGATGGACCATTTCCCCGACAAGATTTGGGTCGTCTCGCACAAGCCGGTGGCCGTGGCGGCGGGCCTGGGGCACATGGGTATCCACCGCAACGTCATCCACCCCAGGTTCGGCAACTTCATCCTGCTCGGCACCGTCGTGATCGACACCGAGGCCACCGCCTACAACCAGCCGCTGGCTTACAACCCGTGCCTGGAATGCAAACTATGCGTGGCGGCGTGTCCCGTGGGGGCCATCGCACCAGACGGCCAATTCAACTTCTCGGCCTGCTACACGCACAACTACCTAGACCTATGCGTGCTGCCGGGCATCTACATGGTCGCCCGGCTGGACGGCCGCAGCTTCACCCGGTTGACCAAGGAGGTCCACCAGTTCGAGGCACCGTTCGATCCCCGCTTCCGTGACCACATGTTGCAAACCGCTGAGCACCTCATGGCGGGCTGCGGTTTCAACATGGTTTACGGCTACACCCAGAGCGACGAGATTTCATTGCTATTCGACCGAGAGGTGGAAGGTTTCGGGCGAAAGCTGCGCAAGTTGCTGTCCGTCCTTTCGGGCGAGGCCAGTGCCAAATCCTCGCTGCTGCTGGGGGCTGTGGCGACGTTCGACTGCCGCATCTCGCAACTGCCTTCGGTCGAACTCGTCGTCGATTACTTCCGCTGGCGCAACGAGGACGCCCACCGCAACGCACTAAACGCCCACTGCTACTGGCTCCTGAGAAAACAAGGCCAGGGTGCCGGCGGGGCCACGGCGGCCTTGAAGGGCCTGTCCATGGCAGCGAAAAACGAACTGCTCTTCCAGAACGGCGTCAACTTCAACGACTTGCCCCTGTGGCAGAAGCGGGGTTCGGGGCTGCACTGGGAAGAGTACGAGCGGCCTTCCGAGAACCCCGTGACCGGCGAGCAGGTCGTGGCCCGCCGGCGGCGCATCCGTCACGATCTGGAACTGCCTATGAAGGACGACTACTCGGCGTTCCTGCGGAGGCTGCTTTCCTCAGAAGCAGGAGAGTGCGATGACTGATCGAGTTCACTACCACTCCGACCTGATCTACTCGGTCGGCACCCAGGTCGTGACGCTGATCGACGTGGTGCGCCAGAACGGGAACGTACTGCATCCCCGTGGATCGGTCGGGGTCATCGTCCGCTCCCCAGCCGACCTGGATCACCCCTACCGAGTGCGGTTTGCCGATGGGGCCGAGGAGTCGCTGCATCGGGACCAACTGACCATGCTGGCCCGCTACAAGGAGGCCGAGATCGGCGATGCTGCCATCGCTGCCGGGCGTCACAACTTGTACGAGCGGGTCATCTACCGCTGTGTGATCGGCTCGCAGGCGTATGGTCTGGCCGGGGAAGGATCGGACATCGACCGCCGGGGCATCTACCTGCCGCCGGCCGATCTGCACTGGTCGCTGTACGGCGTCCCCGATCAGCTCGAAAACGAGGCCACGCAGGAAGCCTACTGGGAAGTGCAGAAGTTCCTGGTGCTGGCCCTCAAGGCAAACCCCAACGTGCTGGAGTGTCTCTACACACCAATGGTTGAGAAGGCGACCCCATTGGCCGAGAGGCTGCTGGCTATGCGGGGCTGCTTCCTCTCCCGCATGGTGTACCAGACTTACAACGGTTACGTGCTGTCGCAGTTCAAGAAGATGCAAGCCGACCTGCGCAACCAGGGTCAGGTGAAGTGGAAGCACGTCATGCACCTGATCCGCCTGCTGCTCTCGGGCATCCGCATCCTGCGGGAGGGCTTCGTGCCCGTCCGGGTCGAGGAGCACCGGGAGAAGTTGCTGGCGATCCGGCGAGGGGAGATGCCCTGGGAACAAGTCGAGGACTGGCGGCTCCGCCTGCACCAAGAATTCAACGCCGCCTCGGAAGCCACAACGCTGCCCGAGCGCCCGGACTACGAGCAGGCCAATGCTATCCTGGTCGAAGCCCGCCGGCTGGCCCTGGCGGAGGAGTTGCCATGAATCACGATCCACGCCTGCTCCGGCAAGTTGAACAGCACCCGTTCCCACTGCTCTTCGCCACGATCAGCGGGGCGCACCTGTACGGCTTCCCGTCGCCGGATTCCGATTTCGACCTGCGGGGTGTGCATCTACTACCACTGAGCGAGGTGGTTGGGATCAAGACCGGGCCGGAGACGGTGGAGAAGTCGGGGCTACACGAGGGCCTGGAGATCGACCTGGTCACGCACGACGCCCGGAAGTTCTTCGGCCTGTTGCTGAAAAAGAACGGCTACGTGCTGGAGCAAGTCCTCTCGCCGCTTGTCGTCCACACGACC
Source organism: Gemmataceae bacterium (assembly GCA_019752375.1). GTDB lineage: Bacteria > Planctomycetota > Planctomycetia > Gemmatales > Gemmataceae > JAIEMG01. The sequence goes on from JAIEMG010000045.1 coordinate 86,198, forward strand.
CCCGAACATGCGGAGTTGAAAGAGATGGCCAAGGACTGCATCACCCGGCATCATGCCCACCACTACCTGGGCTTCGTGGAGACGCAGTGGCGGCTGTTCCAGAAGGAAGACCCGCCCAGGGTCAAGCCGCTGCTGTATGTCTACCGGGTGCTGCTGACGGGGATTCACCTGATGCGCACGGGCGAGGTGCAAGCCCACCTGCCCACCTTGAACGAGGAATTCAAGCTGCCCTACATCCCGGACCTGGTCGAGCGAAAGGTAAACGGCAAGGAGAAGGGGTGCCTGGACCAGGCGGACATTGGCTTTCATCAGCGGGAGTTCGAGCGGCTGCGTGCGGAACTGGAGCAGGCGTACCAGGCGAGCAGGCTGCCGGAAGCGCCGAACGGGGCGGCGGCGCTTCACGAACTGCTCGTTCGCCTTCGGCTCGGATCGAACCGGACTTCTTCCGTCGGACCATCTTGATGAGAATCTCCATCCCCAACCTGTCTCTCGTCGTCCTGATCGGCCCCAGCGGCTCGGGCAAGATCACCTTCGCCCGCAGGCACTTCCTGCCCACCGAGATCCTGTCGTCGGACGCCTGCCGGGGCATGGTCAGTGACGACGAGAACAACCAGGCCGTCACCAACGACGCCTTCGAGTTGCTGCACTTCATCGGTGCGAAACGACTGGCGCTGGGCCGGTTGACTGTCGTTGATGCCACCAACGTTCAGCCGGAATCCCGCAAGCCGCTCGTCCAGCTCGCCCGGCAGTACCATTGTCTGCCAGTCGCCATTGTGCTGAACCTCCCCGAGCGACTTTGCCAGGAGCGCAACCGCTCTCGGGACGAGCGCACCTTCGGCCCCCACGTCGTCCGCCAGCAGGTATCGCAACTGCGTCGCGTCGGCGCTTCTTCAACGAACCGGAGTTGGAGCGGCAGTTCCTGAATCGTGTACAAGCGGCGTTGACCGCTGCGAACCTATGGACCGCTCTGGAGACAACGTGGGTCTGCATGGATTGCGAGCTGATGCCGTGGTCGGCAAAGGCACAGGAGCTACTCAAAACGCAATACGCAGCGGTCGGGGCCGCTGGGCGAGCTTCGTTACCACGGGTCGTGACTTGTCTGGCGCAAGCGGCTCAACGGCTGGGCGGTGAAGCGAGGGATCTGGTCGAGCGAGTGGCTGCCGAGTTCGGACGCCGGGAAGAGAGTCTAAGCAAGTTCGTCGCCGCCTACCGGCAGTATTGCTGGCCGGTGGCATCGTTGACGGACCTCAAGTTGGCCCCCTTCCACCTGTTGGCCTCGGAAGGCCGGGTCCATACCGACAAAAATCACACCTGGCACATGGACACTCTCACCGCTGTCTGCCGGGAAGACCCAGAGCTGTTGCGGGCGACCCCATACAAGCTCGTGGACGTGACTGACCCCGCCAGTGAAGCGGCCGGGGTCGAGTGGTGGAGCGAACTCACAGGTCGGGGCGGTGAGGGCATGGTGGTCAAGCCGCTGGACTTCATCCTCCGGGGCCGGCGTGGCGTGGCCCAGCCCGCTGTGAAGTGCCGGGGCCGGGAGTATGTGCGCATCATCTACGGCCCCGATTACGACACAGAGGAAAACCTGTCTCGACTGCGCCAGCGGGGGTAGCAGTCGCGCCGGCAGACCAGGAGCACGTCCAGGGCCATCAGCGCGCCGTCACGCACCATGTAATGGCGATCGATCTTGCTGGCAATGTACAATGCGACGACTGCCTGCGGCACCCGCGCGTTCTGGTGCATCAGCGCCAGGGCCGCTTCGCGACGCACTTCCCAGCACGTGTCGCACTGGAGCGCATGGATGATGGCATGGAGCACGTCGGGGCATTTGCAGATGTCGGCATGCAGCCGGCAGCCGAGCTTTTTGACGGCCTTGACGCGTTCGCAACAGTTGCCGTCGCACAGCTGGTCCGTCAACTTCCGCGCATGCTCGGCGCCAAACGGTGAACCGATCCGGCACTTGTCGCAGGCCTCGCTGCAATCCGGGCAGTCGGCGGGTGGCGGTGTCGTGCAATGGCACTTGTCCGTGCAGCACCCGGCGGCCCCAGCGTCTTGCGCGGCGAATAACGCCAGCAGGGCTGCACTTAACCACAGGAGTCGTTTCATCCGTGAGCCACTCCGGCAGACATCCGATCGAGCGCGGACCCCATTTCGGATATCGGCAGGGAGGAGCCAAGCACTCGCGCGATTTCCGCTTGGGAGTGGGGACACGACCCAAGAATCGAAGGTACAACCCACAAAAAGCGAAGACGGACGGAGAACACGCGTGCGCTCCGTCCGTCTTCGCTTGTAAGCTTTGCCTATAGCTTGTTGACGTGCTCGATGATCCGATCCGCAAATTCGGAACTCGTCGCGCCGGCCTCGGCGCCGTAGCCCTTGAACTGGCGGGCGATGTCGTAGGTGACATACAGCTTGCCCCCGGGGCCTTTCTTCGCCGTCTCTTCGCCTTCGGAGAGCGTCGCTTCCAGGCCCTTGTTGACCAGGGCGGCGGCTTCGTCCCACTTCATGTGTTCCAGCATCAGGACGCCCGAGAGCAGGACGGCGCCGGGGTTGGCCATGTTCTTGCCGGTGTACTTGGGCGCGGTGCCATGGGTCGCTTCGAACATGGCGGCCTTGTCGCCGATGTTGGCGCCGGCTGCCAGGCCGAGACCGCCGGTCATCGCGGCAGCGGCGTCGGAGATGTAGTCGCCGTTCAGGTTCGGCGTGGCGATGACGCTGTATTCGTCGGGCCGCAGCTGGATCTGCTGGAACATGCTGTCGGCGATGCGGTCCTGGAGCAATACCTTGTTCTTCTTGTCGGCACCCTTCCACGCCTCGTCCTCGGTGACGATCTGGCTGCGGAACTCGTCGCGGGCCAGGTCGTAGCCCCAGTCCTTAAAGGCGCCTTCGGTGAACTTCATGATGTTGCCCTTGTGCATCATCGTCACGCTGGGCAGCTTGTGGTCGATGGCGAACTGGATCGCCATGCGGATCAGGCGCTTGGAGCCTTCCGGGCTGATCGGCTTGATGCCGATGCCCGCTGACGGCATCACGTTAGTGTAGCCCCACTTCTTGAGCAGTGCGATCAGTTCCTTGGCGCGTTCGCTGTTGCTCTTGAACTCGATGCCGCAATACACGTCTTCCGTGTTCTCGCGGAAGATCACCATGTTGACCTTGTCCGCCCGTTTATTCGGCGCCTCGACGCCCTTGAAGTACTTCACCGGCCGCACGCACGCGTAAAGGTCAAAGCGCATGCGCAAGTAGACGTTGATGGATCGGAAACCGCCGCCGATCGGCGTGGTCAGCGGGCCTTTCAGGCCGAGGCTGTAGTACTCGAAGGCCTTGAGGCTGTCGTCGGGCAGGTAGAGCTTGCGCTGCTCGTCCTCGCTGAGCGTGGCGACTTGCTCGTCCTTGACGGCGGGATAATACATACCACGGGCGACGTCGCCAGCGTGAATGTCGAACCAGTGGAGCTTGCGCTTGCCCTTGTACGCCTTTTCCACGGCCGCATCGAGCACCTTGACCGCGCAGGTGGTGATGCCGGGGACTGTACCGACGTCCTGGCCGATGCCGTCGCCGCGCAGGAGACAGACGATGGGATCGTCGGGGATGTTCCATTTGCCGCCGGCGTCCACGGTGACGCGGGTGCCGGATTTGGGTGCGGTCAATTTTTCGTAGGTCGGCGCGGTCATCGAAGGCTGTCTCCCTGATAGAATCTCTGGCAAGTTGGCCTGATTGCAGCAAACGCAATGCGGTCTGTCAAGGAATTGAAAGGAGAACCATGTCATCCCTGGTCAGCGTTGTGATGGGCTCGAAATCCGACTGGGACGTGATGTCCCACGCCGTCGAAACCCTGGAGAAACTCGACGTGCCGTGCGAGGCTCGCGTGCTGTCGGCCCACCGCACGCCCGATGCGCTCTTCGAGTATCTGAAGACCGCGGAATCCGCCGGTGTGGAGGTCTTCATCGGCGCCGCTGGCGGTGCCGCCCACCTGGCCGGCGTGATGGCCGCCAAGACGCTGCTGCCGGTGCTTGGCGTGCCGATGGAGTCCAAGCTCCAGGGCCTCGATTCGCTCCTGTCGATGGTGCAGATGCCGGCCGGCATTCCAGTCGCCACGCTGGCGATCGGCAAGGCGGGGGCGATCAACGCGGGTCTGTTCGCTGTGGCGATCCTAGCAAACAAGCATGGGAAGTACCGGGAGATATTGAAGAAGTATCGGGAGGATCAGGCGAAGGCGGTGCTGGCAGTGGGGGATCCGCGAACCACCAAGTAGTGGGGCGAATCATGACCGAGGTCGAGTGGTTGCAATGCGGCAATGCGAGAGAGATGTTACCGCTACTTCGTGGCAAGGACAGCCATCGGAAGTTGCGGTTATTCGCCCTCGAATGTGTCCGCCCAATCCTACCGTTCCTGGTCAGCCAGAAAGTGTACGTCAACGAACGGCTGAATGATGCACTGGAAGCATGTGAACGAGAGGTGAATGACGGTCCGGTGCCGAAGGACTCGTTGTTGGTCGTGTGCCAACGCGATCTGCGAGCGCTCGCAGAGGAATTGCCACGAGCGCATATCCAGTGCGCGTACAGAGCCGTAGATGCGCTCCTGCACTGGGCCGGAAGCGTCAGAATAATGCGCGAATGGAAGGAAATGAACGATCGGGGGGTAATGCACAACGATGCGGCCTCCGAAATTGCCAGACGCGTTTCGGACGCAGTCAAGTGTGCTTCCGAACTCGACAGGCTCGCCAGGCGGGACGCCGAGCGAGTTCGGCAAGCGGAATTGGTTCGCGAGATTTTCGGCAACCCGTTCCGCCCAATGAGCGTCGAGCCGTCATGCGTGGCGTGGTGCGGCGCTACCGTTGGCAAGCTTGCGGATGTAATCTACGAGGAGCGTGCGTTCGACCGCCTTCCTATCCTCGCCGACGCCCTCGAAGACGCCGGCTGTACCGATGCGGCGATCTTGGAGCACTGCCGTGGTCCCGGTCTGCACGTACGCGGCTGTTGGGTCGTCGATCTCCTGCTCGGACGAGAGTGACATGGCGCGCAATCGCTTCGACCAGGCCAGCCGCTACGCGGCCAAGTTAGACCCGGCCGGTTTCATCGCCTGGCTGCTCGGCGGCCTGCCGCTGCCGTTCGTTAGCTGGATGGACACGCGGACGCTGCCGTTTCCCGGCGACGCGGATCGGCGGCGACTACGGTGGTCTGGCCCTGGTCTTCGCGGAGGCCGCAGGCCGCCAATCACTCTGGAAAGAAGCACTCAAGGAGTGGAACATGATTGAGTCGCAACAGGTCCTCGAATGGATCACAGAAGGTGAGATCAAGGCCAAGGTTCAAGTCTTGCGGCGGTTGCTCGAAAAGAAATTCCCCCCGGGACCTCCGGCCGAATTGACTGCGGTCATCAACGGGTGCACCGACCTCAGCCGCCTGGCGCTCTGGTTCGACGCCGCCATCGATGCTCGCAGCCTGGACGAATTTCGCCAAGCGATGCGGACATCCATGCCCTACCCGACGACGAACGACGGAACATGATTGATATGACGCGGAAGTATCCGGAGGAGCGTAGCCAGTTGAACTGCGATTCGCACTATCGCCGCAGCAACCGGGCGATCAATCCGCGCAAACCGCGCTCGGACGACGCGGGACCGGTCCCGCCAACGGAAATGACGTCGCCCGCACCGGCCCGACGTGCCGCGGGGCTCAGCTGGGGAATTTCCACGTCAGTCGGCGGGGGAATGGCGATCCGCGTCCAGGGGTCCAGGGCGTTGGCGACCTCCATCGGCGTCTGGAAGCGGTGTTCTGGCGCCGCGGCCATCATCTTGCTGAGGATCGCCGCCAAAGCCTCGGGAACTTCGGGACGCAGCAACCGCACCGAACGTGGAGTGTGTCCCTTGGCAAGCAGGCGTGGATCGAGCGCCATCTTGTCCAGAGGAGTCTGGCCGGTGAGCAGGAAGTAGAAGGCGCCGCCGAGCGAATAGATGTCGGCGCGGATATCGACCGCATGGCTGTCGCGCGCTTGCTCCGGCGCCAGGTAGTCGATGGTGCCGAGCACGTCCTTGGTCAACACCGAATCTTCGTCGCCGCCGGAAAAACGCGAGAGTCCCATGTCGAGGATCTTGACCGTGCCGCCGCGATCGACGAGCAGGTTCGCCGGCTTGATGTCGCGGTGCACCACTTTGGCCTCATGCGCATGCTGCAGACCGAGTGCAGCTTGCCGGATGTAGTGGGCGGCACGCAATGGCGACATGGGGCCGCTCTTCTTGACGACGGCCTGCAGGCTCGTGCCGTCCACGAACTCCATCACCAGGAAGTGCTGTCCCTTTTCCTCAGCCACCTCGAAGCCGCGCACGATGTTGGCGTGATCCAGCGCTGCACTGGCCCGTGCTTCGCGATAGAAACGCTTGAGCAGAGTCTCGTCCTTGGCCAGCGACTTGGGCAGCACCTTCACCGCGACCCGCCGGCGTTCCTCCCGGTGTTCGCACAGGTAAACCGCGCTCATGCCGCCCGAGCCAAGCAGTTCCAGGACGCGGTAATTGCCCAGCGTAAAGCCAAGATACTTGCCGAGCAGCAGCTGTTGAACCTGGAACTGCGTGAGCAATCCGTCGCGAACGAGCAGGTCGGCCATCTGCCGGGGCGCCTGCGGCAAGGCACTCGCGGCGCGCAGTGGCTTCAGGTAGGCATCCAAGCGCTTGGCTTCGACCACACCGCTCTTGGGCACCAAGTCCAGGAATTCATCGATCGTCGCTGGGGCGGGCATCGATCCTCACGAGATGGTACCGTAGCGAACCGCAAAATCGCCAAGCATGCCGGACGTTCCACTGCCGCAACCGCGTTCGACCTGGAGTCACTTCAGCAACGGCATGATGTACCGAGCCGCCACCATGGTCGTGATGAGCGTGACGACAACCAGCACCACGAGCTTGACCAGGTCCGCCCAGCGGCTAGGCGCCGTTTCCTCGGACTTGCCTGGCAGCTGGAAGTGCGGCGCTGCCTCCTCCTCGGCGGGAGCCACCGGAACCGTGCGCGCCGGCGCGTTATTTCCCGAGGCTCCAGGCCGGGTCATTTTCGAGATGTTCACCATGCTCATCTCGGACAATGGTGGTCCGGGCGCGGGGGCCACGACCAAATCGCGAAATTCGAGGAACGTGTAGAGGAGCTCGAACGGCCCCGTCTTGCACTGGCTGCCGCGGACCTTGTCCGGATCGCCGAGCTGCCCTTCCTTGATGGCTCGCCGCATCGCCTTGGTCGTGCCCTTGGCGGTGCGCACCATGCCTTCGGGATCGGTGAAGACGATGTACCAGGTGCCGCTCTCGACATTGGCGTCAATGTCCGCATTGGAGCCGCCGCGCGTGCTCTGGCCGAGCAGGTCCTCGGCAAACTCCCGGCACGAGGCAGGGCGATTGTCGGGATTGGCGCTCATGGCCCGGCGAATGGCCCAGTCGGTCCGCTCGGTGATGTCGCGAACGACGGTGCGCGGGTTGGGCAGCTCGTTCTTGAGCTTCCGCATCATGGCCTTGATTGGCTCATCCTCGTCGAACGGAATCGTGCCGGTCACCATGTGGTAGAGCGTGGCGCCGAGGCCGTAGATATCGCACCGGACACTGGCGTTCTTGGCGTTACGGAATTGCTCCGGCGCCATGTAGTCCGGCGTGCCCAGCCCGCGGCCCGTCCGCGTCAGGTCGGCGTTGGCATCTGAATCTTTTGCTAGACCCAGGTCCGTCAGCTTGGCCTTGCCATCCGGCGTCACCAGGATGTTGTCGGGCTTGACGTCGCGGTGGATCAAGCCCTGCCGATGGGCGCGGTGCAGGCCGTGCGCCACTTGCACGATCACGCGAATGGCCTCGTCCTCGGCCATTTTGCCCTCGCGGTGCAGCTTGTCGCCCAGCGATTCGCCTTCGACCAGTTCCATCACGATGTACGGCTGGCCGCCGGTGCCGCAAAACTCCATCACCTTGACGATGTTGGGGTGGTCGAGCTTGCTGGCGATGCGGAATTCCTGCTCGAAGCGCTTGAGCAGGACCGGATTGGAGGCCACCTGCGGCAGCATGACCTTGATCGCGACGATCGCCTTGGTTTCCCAGTGCCGGGCCTTGTAGACCGCACCCATGCTGCCGTCGCCTACCTTCTCCAGCAGGTCGTAATTGCCGATGGTTTCCAGCGGCGGCGAGTTTTGCGAAGTCATTCCCTGGGGTCTCCACAAGAAGCCAGGCGAAGAGGTTGCGAGTCTCTGAACGGCACTGGCTGCTCGAAATACACTGCGGGGAGAGAAGGCCTACTGGGGATTGCTGGAGGGCGGCGCGCGCCCAATCCACTGGTTCAGTTGTTGACGCCATTGTTGCGGCGGCTCAAACCCGGCCAGCCACAGTCCCATACATACCACGAAGCCTAGCCCAACGCCAAGGATCACGATGCTGAACCAACTGCGGCTGCGAGCTACCGTCGCAATGGGTGCCGCTACACGGGGGACCGTTGGAACCGGTGCGCGGCCTTCAAGCATCAACCGCGCCGAACCGCCCGGCGGCGAAATGGCCGGGTCGCTGGCGGACGCGCCGGATGCATCGTTGTCGAAATCCTTGCGGGAGCGAAGCAGCGCTTCCCAGGAAACGAAGGACGCACCGCTCGGTGGGCCGTCGTCTCCCGTTCCGGATTGCACCGGGCCGCCCAGGTCGATCTCCGCATCGTCCGCTTTCGACTGCGTCGGCCCAGGCGCTCCAGCAGAGTTTTTCGCGGAACCCAGCAGGAGCTGTGCCTGGGAAGGCGTTCCAATGTGAATGGGCGAATCACTATCCGATGGAGGTCCGTCGTTCTTGCCCGCGAGGTACGAGGACCAGCAGACAAAGGACGCACCGCTCGGTGGGCCGCCATCTTCGGTTCGGCCGTGGACCGGACTTCCCAGGTCAATCTCCGCGTCATTCTCGGCGGGTTGAGCGCCTGCGGGCGCCATCCGACGTTGTAGAAACGGCACGGGGGTGGCATCGGGTGCCGGCACCTTGCCGTTTCCGTTGACGGTGCCGAGCGCCTGGCAGCGTGGGCAGCTGACCAGTTCATCGGCGAAGGCCTGTCGGCAAACGCTGCAATATCGGGACATGACCAACCGCTCCATGTATGGCGGAGAACTGGTAAAGCCTAGCAATGAAATAGGGTGCGGTCAAAAAAAGCGCAGCCCACGGCACAATCTCCGTCACCCAGCGCGGAGCCCAGATCGCCGTAGCGGCGAGAGCGATTCAGACGGGCGCACGGAATTCGTCTGGAGCAAAAATTGCTGCTCGAATGTTCTTCATCAATCGGCTAGCTTACTTCTACAACGCTACCTTGAAAGCAGGATTCGTCATAAACGACTGTAGCCGCAGGCTTCAGCCTGCGGAAGTGCGTCGCGGGGCCGTCAGACGCCACTCCGCAGGCTGAAGCCTGCGGCTACAGACACGCACGCCGATCCTTCCAGTGGACGTAGCGTTGTAGTATTAATGGACATCCCTGAAACCCCTTCAAACACTGGATCGACCATGGACGGTCGCCTATTATGGAGTGCACTCCTCAGTCGCGCCCAGCCACCCATTGCGTTGCCGGGCGCGAGACGGAGTTCGCGAGTCCTCAAGGTCCGTGCCATGAAGCTCAGTCTCAAGTTCATTGGGGCCGTCATGGCAGTCTTTGCCCTCGCGTTCGCGGGTACTGCCTGGCTGCTTATCCGGCAGGAGGACGACTCGGTTCTGGAGGAAGTGCGCGAACGAGCCCAGACGGTGCTCACTTTCGGTGAGGCGTGCCGGGCTTACACGCGCGACACGCTCTCCCCCGCCGTTCAGAACCGGATCGAGGCGGAGCGACTGCCGCATGACAAAGGCAAGCGGTTGTTCATTCCGGAGGCGGACTCGGCCACTTTTGTGGCCCGCGGCACGTTCGAGATCTTCCGCCGTCAGATGCCGGCCTACTCGTTTCGCGAGGCAGCGCTGAATCCACTCAACCCACTTAACCGCGCCGATCCATTCGAGGAAAGCCTCATCCGTGAGTTTCAGCAGAACCGGGACGGCGTGTTGCGCGCCTTCCGGGAGGGGCGTTCACTGCCGGAACTAAGCGGGTTCCGTCCCAGCAATGAAGGTGAGATGTATTACGTGGCCCGGCCGATCGTGGTGCGCCAGGCATGCCTGGAATGTCATGCGTCCCCGGAATCGGCGCCGCCGGAGATCGTGGCTCGCTACGGTCGCGATCATGGCTACGGCTGGAAGGTCGGGGACATTAGCAGCGCGATCATGATCACCGTTCCGGCCGCCGACATTCGTGCGTCCCAGAGCGCCGGCATGCGGACCGTGCTGAGCGTGATGGGCGGACTGGGACTGGTGCTCACAGGGATCGTCTGGCTGTTGTTCCGGCTACTGGTCGATGGCCGACTGCGCCGTCTGGGAACCATGATGGGCCGCGTCGCCAGCAACCCGGCAGCCGAGGCACGAATTGCCGACCCAGCCAGGGATGAACTCGGCGACATGGCCGTGGCTTTTGACCGTATGGCGCACGCGCTTCGCGAAACCCACCGGTTGCTCGAGCAGCGCGTCGCGGAGCGCACCGCGGAACTGGCCCGATCCAATCAGGCCCTGGCGGAGCACGCACGGCTGGACGCGCTCGCCGTGGATATCGGCGTCGCCCTCACGCAAATCGAAGATCTTCGCGCGATCTTGAGCCGATGCGCGGAGGCACTGGTCCGCCACCTCGATGCGGCCTTTGTCCGCATCTGGACGCTTAATGAAGACTTGCAGGTATTGGAGCTGGAGGCCAGCGCTGGCCTGTACACGCACCTGAATGGCCCCCATGGCGTCATTCCCGTCGGCAAGCTCAAAATCGGCATGATTGCCCAGGAACGCCAACCGCATCTGACCAACGCCGTCATCGGCGACCCGCGCATCGACCAGGAATGGGCGCGGCGCGAAGGCATGGTGGCGTTCGCCGGTCATCCGCTGCTGGTGGAAGGTCAGCTGGTCGGCGTGCTGGCGCTGTTCGCCCGGCACACGCTGTCGGCAACGGTGTCCGAATCGCTCATTGCCGTCGTGGGCAGCATTGCCCTGGGCATCAAACGCAAGCACGCCGAGTCCGATTTACTGCGAGCCAAGGAAGCGGCCGAGGCCGCCAGCCGCGCCAAGAGCGAGTTCCTGGCGAACATGGGGCACGAGATTCGCACTCCCCTGAACGGCATCGTCGGGATGACCGACCTGGCGCTGAGCACGGACCTGACGCCGGAACAGCGCGAATATCTGGTCCTCGCCAAGGAATCGGCGGCAACGCTGCTCCAGACGATCAATGCCGTGCTCGACTACTCGAGCATCGAGGCACGCAAATGCACGCTGCTCCCGGCTCCGTTTTATCCGCGAACCGACCTGGAGACTGCCCTTCGCGCGTTTTCCCTCGATGCCGAGGCCAAGGCGCTGACCCTGGTCTGGCACGTCGCCGCCGACATTCCGGATTCGGTGATCGGCGACTGTTCACGGCTACGGCAAGTCCTGTCCAACCTGGTGAGCAACGCCGTCAAATTCACCAATCAGGGCAAGGTCGAAGTGCGCGTGTCCGTTGAGGTCCGGACCGCCGAACGGGTCTGTCTTCATTTCGCTGTCCACGACACCGGGATCGGCATTCCTGTCGAGAAGCAACGGCCCGTCTTTGACGCCTTTGTCCAGGGCGACAGCTCGTCGACACGGAAGTATGGCGGAACCGGTTTGGGACTGGCAATCGCCGCGCAACTGGTGGAACTGATGGGTGGACGGATCTGGGTCGAGAGCGAAGTCGGCAAGGGAAGCACGTTTCATTTCACCGCCTGGTGCGAGCTGCCGGCTGAGCTGGCTCGCGCGGCACGCGACCAAACGAAGACCGCGTGAGCCGTTTGCTCCCCTCGACGTCCCGGTCAATGCCCCGGGATGGCGCCGTTCTCTCCCCACGCGGCGGCCAGCCGGCGATAGTCATCGGGGGTGTCCAGGTCGATCAGAACAGACGCCGATTCGACCGGCACCTCGAGCGTCTCCGCCCGTTGCTGACGGAGGTAGACATTGATCCCTTGCCCGGCCGGCGAAGCGCGAATGCCTGCCACATGCTTCCAGGAGATGCCAACGGGGTGGCCGCGCGTCCCTTGAAACGTCGGAATGATGATTGATGGATTGGCGCGGCTCCCACCCGTCTCGATCAATTGGCGGACCACGGCCGCATCCAGGGCCGGATGGTCCGCCGGCATCAGGAACCAGCGATCATCTGGCTGGGGGGCGTACCGACGTTCCAGATGCGCCAGGCCGAGAGTGACCGTTGCTCGCATGTCGGGCGTTTCGTCGGGAAGGACGAGCACCTCGGCGCCGGCTGCATGCGCGAGTGCTGCCAACTCCGCGACGTGAGGCGCAACGACGACGAGGACCCGGTCCAGCCCCCCCAAGCGCAGCGCGTCGATGGCCCACTCCAGAACCGTCCGGCCGCCGAGAGGAAGCAACAGCTTCGGCCGTCCCATACGGTTGCTCTTGCCGGCAGCAGGGAGCAAAGCGAACGATTGCAAGCGATGGGTCCTTGGCTAAAGCCGACCGGCGTGTGAAGGCATGCCTTGCGTTTGGTCCCGACCAAACCTGGATTGGTACTCCACTGCATCGAGGTTGCGCCGCGCAATCAACTCGGCCACGATGCTGATGGCGATCTCGGGCACGGTCTGGGAACCAATGTCAAGACCCAGCGGCGCGTGAACGCGTGCCAGCGCCGACTCGGGAATGTCTCGGGCCCGCAGGTCCTCGTAAATCAGCTTGATTTTCCGCTTGCTGCCGATCATCCCCACATAGCCGGCGGACGTGGTGGCGAGGTGGAACAGCGCTTCTTCATCGTGGGCATGACCGCGCGTGACGATGATGCCATAGACCGAAGGAGTGATGTCGTCGCGAGCAAGCTCTTTGAGGGTGACGCCAATGTCACCGATCAGGAGCCGGCGCGCGGTGGGAAAGCGATCGCGGTTGACATAGCGTTCCCGGTCGTCGAGGGCCCAGATCTCGAAATCGACGTCGGCCGCCAGCCGCGCCACTGCCTGGCCGACATGGCCGCCCCCCACCACCAGGAGGGTGATCCGCGGCAGGATCGGAAGATAGGCGACGCCGTGCTGGAGGCTGGGCCGCGGCCGTTGTTGCACGGGAGTCAGGCGGTGAATGATTCCGTCGGTTGGAGGCGCGTTGGCAAGCTGGGCCACTGGGCAGCCCTGGCTGTCAAATAAGTAACGGCTGCCCACCGGAGCGCCAGACGTTTGCGCGTTGACGACGACGGCCTCGGTACCGCCCGTGCCCTGCTCCGCCAGGTCTCGATACCGTCGATAATAGCCCTTCTCCGCGGCCCCGGCCGCGCTTGCGGGAGTCAGCGGGTCGGCCAGGATTGTCATGCGGCCGCCGCAGATCAGCCCATCGTCCCAGCCATAGTTGTCATCGAGATTGAACGTGAGCACCTCCGGTTGTGCAGCAGGATCGCCAAACACGCGCAGGGCTCGCTGCTTGACCTCGGCCTCGACGCAACCTCCGCCGAGGGTGCCGGTCTGGGTGCCGTCCGGAAAGACCAGCATCGCCGCACCGGCTTTTTGTGGGGTTGAGCCACGGGTTTCGACCACCGCGCAGTACACACATGCGCGACCCTGGTCCAGGCAACGGTTCAATTCGGCGAGGAGGTCGCGCATGGCGGGTATCGTCTCGGTGAATGTCATCTGAGGTCGATCCCATCATACCGCCGGCGATACGTCAAACAAGCAGCGCGACATCAGTGGCTTAATATACATTTGAATAGGGTGCAACTGCGTTTTCTACAAGGGAAACAGCAATCCTACACGGGAAAAACAAGGTTTTCGGCCATTCGGAG